>JAZSLF010000161.1:0-6365 GCA_045535205.1 Eubacteriales bacterium | reverse complement strand
TGCTGTAACAACTACTGCTACGAAAACAGAGTTGAAGATATAACGGGAGAAGGGCACCCACATATTTGAAGCTGTATTGATAAGGTCTACAAAGTTCTGGTTTGTAGGAGCCATAGCGTAAAGCTTCGGGGGGAAGAGGAAGAGTTCTTCCGGGGGCTTTATGGACTGAACAAAGGAAAGATAAATTGGGAAAAGCATGAACAGTCCTATTACTGTTAAGAGTATAAATATGGCAATATCGCCGCCAAGGCTGCCGCCATATTTTTTTCTGGATTTTTTTATCCTCATGACTACCGTCCTTACAGAAATTTAATATTTTATAGAATTTAAGTATCGAGGTACTTGTTGAGTATCTTCTTGATGCCCCAGTTTGCTATAAGCATTGTTGCAAAGAGCACGAAGCATATTGCGGAAGAATAACCCATTTCAAATCTGATGGAACCGTAGTCAAATGCGTGTGTCATGATTGTATGACCTGCATAGTCGGTTGTAGGGAATGCTGTAAGTGATCTACCGATATCACCTGCGGTAAAGGAGCTTGTGATCTGCATTACGGCAGCGAATAAGAGCTGCGGACCCATTGCGGGGATTGTAACGTAGATAAGTTCCTGTGCTCTGTTCTTGATACCTTCGATAGCGCCTGCCTCGTAACGGTCACGGGGAATACCCTGTAAACCTGCACGGATAGCAAGGAAGCCTGCACCAAGAGCCATCCAGAGCTGAACCACGATAAGAACGCCCATGATGTAGTTGGCGTCTGTGAGCCACTGGATTGCACCGTTTGTGATACCCAGGTCGATAAGGTAAGCGTTTGCAATACCGTATGTATCACCGGAGAAGATTAACTGCCATGTTGTAAAGATGTTACCTGCAAGTGTAGGTGCGTAGAATACAAAGGTGAAGATTGTCTTGAGCGCACCGGGAAGCTCGTTGATGAGCCATGCAAGGATAAAGCAGAGGAAGTAGCTTAAAGGACCTGTTACAACTGCGAAAACAAGTGTGTTTTCAATAGCCTTTAAGAAAACTTCGTCTTCAAGGAACAGTGAATAGAAGTTGCTTAAACCTACCCACTGAGGGAACTGTGCCATATTGAAGTTTGTAAAGCCCATAGGAAGTGAGAGCAATACGGGAACTATGGTAAATATGGTAAACAGTACAAAGTACGGAGCCAGAAGACCGTAAACTCCGACATTCTTTTTCATCTGGAGCAGTGTATACTTGAATTTGTTGTCTTCAAGATACAATGTCTGCCGTTCGTTATTAGCCAAAACTCGATTCCTCCTAATTATTTTTCAGTCTTGTTATTTACCGAAAGTTGAAAGATCCTGATTCTTTCTTTCGATTTCCGCATTGATATCTCTGTTGTAGGATGAGAGAGCATATCTCGGATTCCATGTGTCGTTAACAACTGCACGGAAAGAGTTCTTTACGTGACGGGTTGTAGCATAAGAAGCAGGGATAACCGGAATTTCGACTGTCTGGTTCATCTGTGCGGAAATCTTTTCGTATTCAGCGTTTGACCAGGGGAGCTGAGCGAGGGCGTTTACGTTTGCTGTATCGTAACGGCCCATCTGTCCCATCTGACCTTCGATTGTACGTCCGTACTGAACCTGAACCTCATCAGAGGTGAACCACTTGATGAATTCCCATGCTGCATTTACGTCAGCACACTTTGTGAAGATAACTGCGCCGGCACTACCGGAGTTTGCTGCATGAGTGATTTCGCCTGTCTTGTTACCGTTTTCGTCAAGCTTTTCTGTACCGGGTACTAATGTGAAGTCCCAGAGACCCTTGATTTCAGGAGCGGAAACAGTAAGCTGGTTAAAGAATGTGTAGTTCTGGATTACGATAGGCATTTCACCTGTTCTGAATCTGGAGAATGCGTCGTATGTCTGTTCGAAGTCGTAGATTGTATAGAAGTCTGTCCACTGCTTGAATGCGTCTACAATTATCTTCTGATCGTATGTTGTCTGTGTAAGCTCTTCGTTGTACATATTGTTTCCGGTCTGGAGTACAAGCATTGAGAATGTATCACCGGATTCAAAGATAGAGCTTGAAAGGTTGGATGCAGGAGATAAAAGACCTACTGTAAGGTAAGAACGCTGTAATACAGGAATGATGTGAATAAGTTCTTCCCATGTTTCAGGAATTTCCTTTACGCCGAGTTCTTCGAGGATGTCTGTTCTGTAGAACATCATGGGGAAGGACTGGGATACGGGGAGACCGTAAACACCGTCTCTGTATGTATAGAGTGTTGTGATATTGTCTGTGAATCTTGAAGAAACAACATCTTCATAATCGTTGAACTTGGAAACGTCAACGAGAAGGTCACGGGCTGCACACTGAATCGGGAAGTCACCGCCGAGGAACAGTGCAACGTCAGGTCCCTTACCTGCGAGGGTAGCTTCTAAGATACCGCCCTGTACAAGGTTGATGGAAACGTTGATACCGCTGTTGTTCTGGTTGAAGTCGTTGTCTACAAGGTCCTTAACTACTGTTGCCTGGTCACGGCCGAGAGCTACCCATGTGTTGATGGACTTTTCGGTTGTGTCGGAAAGCTGTGTGTAGTCTTCAAAGAATGAACCGATAAATGCCTGGAAGCCGAAAGCGAAATCTTCAAAGAAGTTTCCTCTTGCGGGAGCAGGCTTTTCGTGGAATGTGCGTACTTCGATAAAATCAAGCTCAAGAGGCTGGTCACGGTAGTCTCTCATCCATGCGGATACGGAGGAGATGTAGTCCTTTAATGTACCTACCATCTGGGGGATTTCATCTCTTTCGTCGCAGCAGCGCTGGAGAATAACCGCTAAGGATTCAAGTGAGGAAGCTTCTGAACCCTGGCCGAGCTTTTCAATGTTTGCCTTTTCTGCGTAAAGTGTTTCGATTGCCTTTTCAAATGTGGGGATAAGTTCGGGAATCTGGATATCAACAAGGTAGTCGTTGTATTCATCAGGGTCAGGACCTGTGATCATAAGTATACGTCTGTAATAGTAGTTGAGCTCGTATACGAGGTCGTCAAGTCTTCTCATGATTTCGCCGATAGAACCGGGAACAACTTCCATTGTGATTGTATGCTCACCTGCTGTAAGGAAGAGATACATATCGTTTCCGTTTTCATCCTTGAGATTCTGTGAGTACCAGTTGGGGTCGTAGGGGAAGGATACGATATCCATCTGGTTGTTGGGAACTACGCCGTCAATGTAGATACGGCGGTTTGAGTAGAAACCACGCATGGTATTCTGTCTCGCCTTGAAAGCAAAGTTGTAATAACCGTCAGCGGGTACTGTAAATGTCCATGTAACAGCCTGTGTAGCCTGGTCCCATGTTGCGTTACCGAGAGTGTTGTATCTCTGCTTTGTGGGATGTGAAGGGCTTGTTGTGCAGGATGTTCTGTCGTATGTAGCGTAAAGTGTGGAAGCCGTTTTTTCAAGAGGAGTTTCCGCCTGAATGAGAATTGTCTTGGAACCCAGGTCGTTCTCGTTTGTGAGAGCTGGTGTTCCTGAAATCTCAGCGTCGGTAGGCTTCACATAAGGAGCTAAAGCGTCATAATTCTTAAAGGTAATGCTTTTAAGAGCAATATTTGTACGGATACCTTCAAGTGTAAGCTTGTGGTCACCTGCTTCAAGATAGAAGATATAAGGATTATTGAAAAGACCTTCCTTATCCTTTACTGTGTATGTAACCCACTTGTCCTTTTCAATCTGGGTAGGCTTCAGCTCGTTGTCCTTGCTGTCCTTACGGATAGCGGAGCCGTCCTTCCAGTAACGGTCAAGTGTGATATCCTTACATGCTGTGAAGGGATATTCGTCATCAATTCTGATACCTACGTCAATCGTTGTGCTTGCGCCTGCGATTGTGTAGTAATAGAATTCCATGTTGTAGATACCTGTTTCTTCAACGGTAAAGTCGAATGTTACCGTACCTCTGTTGTTTGTCCAGACGAAACAGTCTTCAACCTTTTCGTATTCTTCAATTGTGTATTCAGGTACTTCGCCTTCAATATCAGCACCGATAACACCTGTTGAAGCGTCGATAACGATTTCCTTGTCGGGTGCAGTTTTACCGCTATGCCTGTCATAATATGAAGAATAAGCGTTTTCTCTGTCGCCCGTGCTCATGATGTTGGTGATTGTGGAAACTTCTTCACCTTCATCACCGGCCGCCGGAACTGCTGCCGTAGTACTGCCGGCTGTTTCAGTCGTTTCTTCCTCTGCGTAAACGACAGGCTGCATTGTAAGTATCATTGCAGCCGAAAGAACAGCAGCCAGTATTCTTTTCTTGTTGTTGCCCAAAATAAGCTCCACCTTTCTCATTGAATAAATGATTCAAAAAGCATTACTGCCTAAAAATAGAAATTTTATCATCCTCAAGCTCAACACGTACCTTGTCGCCGCCCTTTATGCCGAGGGCTTCAAGATATTCTCTCGGAATCTGAAGTCTGCCTGCACGGTCAAGAACGGTAAGCTCCTCATGTCCCTGACTTTCCTGCATCGCCTTGATTTCCGACTGTTGCTTTTCGCTGAGTTCCGCAAAGGAGATGTTCTCGTAGAGAGCAGGCTTCTTACGGATAAGCTCGCTTGAGGTTTTGCCGTCACGTATCGCAACGACTCTGTCGATTGACTTCGAGAGGTTAGTATCATGTGTTACAATTATGATAGTAACTCCCGTTTCTTTATTTAAACGTTTGAAAACGTCTAAAACGTTGTTAGCGGTCTTTGTGTCAACTGCACCCGTCGGTTCATCCGCAAGCAGAAGCTTGGGATTATTTGCAAGGGCAATAGCGATAGCACATCGCTGCTGCTCACCGCCCGACATCTGACCGAGCATTGAATTTTTTCTTGCGGAAAGACCAACCATGTCAAGAAGCTCAAGCGCTCTTTCCCTGCGGTTGTTGTAACCGCTGAGCAGCATCGGCATTTCCACATTTTCAAGAGCTGTAAGATAAGGTATCAGGTTTCGTGCGTTTTTCTGCCAGACAAAGCCGACTGTCTTACGCTTGTACTCGATAAGCTCCTGATCGCCCAGCTTCAGCATATCCTTTCCGTCAATGAAAAGACTGCCTGCCGAAGGCTTGTCAAGACCGCCCAGCATATTGAGCAGAGTGGATTTACCTGAACCCGACGCACCCACGATGCCCATAATCTCACCACGTTCAACGGTAAGATCAAGACCCTGAAGCGCCATTACCTCAACTTCTGTTGTCTTATAGATTTTAACTAAATTATCGCACCGCACCATTACATTTTCGGGAGGTGCAAGCAAAACCTTCTGCGGCATAAATCCTCCTGTGTGCTGTGCCTGTTCTGCCAGACAGATATTATACATCTTTCGTGTAAGAATATCTGTTATTCTATTAAGATAACTGTTATGTGTCTGTTGCTATGTATTATATATATTATAAAGGTATAGTCAGTTTACTTCATTTTTTGTGACGTCGGAGATTTTTCCGTCATCCAGCGTGTAAACGATGTCAGCAAGCTCCATCATCATCTCGTCGTGAGTAGTCATTACCACAGTTATACCGTCATCGTGGACAAGCTCTCTGAAAAGTCTTACAACCGCAATACCTGTCTGGGTATCAAGTGCAGCCGTAGGCTCGTCTGCGAAAATAATCTTCGGCTTGTGTGCAACTGCTCTCGCAATGGCAACTCTCTGCTGTTCACCGCCTGAAAGCTCGCCGGGTCTGTGAGTCATTCTCTTTTCAAGACCAACTCTTGCCAGACATTCCTTAGCTCTTTTTTTACGGTCCTTTATGGGATAACCCGCAAGTCGCAGCGCAAATTCCACATTTTCATAAGCAGTCATTGTGGAAATAAGGGCTACCGACTGAAAAACAAAGGCAAGATCTTTTCTGCGAAGACTGTCCCTTTCGCTGTCAGACAATTTACCGATGTCCTTTCCCAAGAAGAAGACATCACCGCCTGTCTGACGGTCAAGTGCGCCGAGTATATTTATCAGCGTTGTCTTACCTGAACCTGAACGTCCACGTAAGCAGACAAGCTGACCTTCGCCGACTTCAAGATTGATGTCAGTCAGTGCATTTACTATGCTTCCGTCACCGATTTCAAAGTCTCTGGAAATGTGTTCTGCCTTTAATATCGTTTCCATAAATTAAACCTGTTAATTAAATTTGATTGACTAAATACTTTTAATTTGTCCGCAGTACAACTATCGGCACAGATATATTATAGCAAATTGTAACCCTTTTGTCAATAATTATAAAAAGATTTTCCACTCTTTAAGCGGAATATAACGTTTTCACCAAACCTGGTATTTAATGTTATATAAACTCTGTTTTTGCGCATTTTTTCAAATATATAGCGGTTTTTTACTTTTTATGACACAATATATAGTTTAGTTTTTTAGGT
>JAZSLF010000083.1:0-30315 GCA_045535205.1 Eubacteriales bacterium | reverse complement strand
CTCCCCATACCCCTCCCGAAAACTTACAAAACGGGCGGATTTAGAATCCGCCCCTACGGGTTGGGTATGTGAAAATGAAGTTCAACAACAAATAGGCTCACCTAAGCTTTGACCACGTACAAGCTATCGGTGAGCCGTTTTTTTAATTATATCTCTGTAAGTTACACCTTAACCCCTCTCAAAAGTTTGAGGGGGGTTGGGGGAACTTTTCAAAGTTCCCCCAAAAAATCAATACTGTGTTAATGCTGTGTTGTTTACGAGGTGTTTGTTTGCTCTGAATATCTCTCTCATCTGAGTCATACTGCCTGCGCAAACGAGGTAGCTGTATTCTATTGCCTTACCTGCTTTAAGAGTGAGGGTACGCAGGGGAGCGAAATAGTTGGTTGAAGGAGCATCGGCACTTGCACTTCCGTCATACATGAAGCGGCCTGCAACTATTTCTTCTGCACCGGGAACGTAGAGACCTATACCAAATCCCGTTGAATCGTGGAAAGCAAACCAGTTTTCGTTACCGCTTGTAATATCGTAATACTGATCGTGGTTGCCTGCCCAGAACTCAAGGTCCTTATAATCTGTGTAAGCGCCGTTTGTCCAAGGAGAGCCTCCCGTATACATACTGAACGTATCAAGAGCAGAAATGGTATAGAAAGCGGGGAGCTCCTGCGCAGCTGCCGTATGAGTATAAGAGGAGAAATCTACGAAACGGTTATACACCTGAAGGAAATTGTCGTGGAGAACATAGCTGTTTTCCATGTAGCTGGGGGTCAGATGTCCGCTGTGACCCCAGTCCATAGGTCTTGTTTTAACGTAGATAGAGCCGTCGGAAACGATAACGTCAACAAGTCTTGAAGGATTTCTGCCGACGTCGCCGCCCTGAACGGGATTGTATCTCCAAGCCTGCCCGTTCATAAGACCCATTTCGTAAGGATCACGGTCGATACCGTAATAGGACTGCTGAATCAGTCTGCCCTCATCGTATCTGTTGAGAAGATTGTCATACTTTTCAGTACCGTCACTCAGCTGTTCGTAGTGGGAGATACCGCCGCCCATGGTAAGAAGCACACCGACCTTAACGTTTTCATTCTGCAGATAGATAGTGTCTCTGTAATCTGCATAATCCTCTGTTTCAATACCTCTGAGAGCAAAGGTTGAGGAGGATGCATTTACGGGGTAAAGAATAATACTTTCGATCTCGGATGCCATCTGACCCTCGAAATATCCTAAAATAAGAGAGGAGAAGGTCTTGGGAGTTGAAGAAGCCTCAAGGAAAAATTCATCGGAGATCTTCACACCGTTTACGTAATAGCTGATGACACCTCTCGTAAGAGTTGAAGCTGTATAGGTAAGAGTGAAGCGGTCAAATTTTTCAGAAGGCTGATTGTCGGGATAAACGTGAAGGTTTGCAGGATATGTGAAGGAGTCACCCGATATTGCATTGTAATAGCCGTAGGAAACGACTGTTGTGGTATCGTTAAGGGGAATTACCTGCTGACCGGATACGGTTCCCGCCTTTCCGATAAGTCTGTTTGCTGTCAGAAGCTTTACGGTCTCTGCTCTTACTGCCGCATTGTGATTTTCGGAAACAGTGATACTGCTGATATAGATAACGTCATCCTTGGAAAGACCCTCAAGCTTCACCGAAATACCGTCAAACGCCCCTGTCCATGCAGAAAGCTCGGAAGCATCGAAAATAACGTTTTTAAATTCTGTTCCGGCTGTAAGCGTTGCAGAAATCTCAGCACCTTCGATCTCAGCATCACCGAGAGTAAGGGTCACCGTTGCATTTACTGTCTTTTCGCTGTAATACGCAATTCCGATGTACTTAAACACGTCTGCCGTAAGGTCTCTGCCCGAAAGGTCAAGCTTTACTGTTACGCCCTCGTCTGCAAGTGCCTTTACTTCAGAGGAAGCAAATGACTCGCTGTAGGATATTTCAGCAGACGCAGAGCTTATGTAGGTCGCCTCTATCTGACCTACCATGGCTCTCTTGAGCATAAGCATATCTCTTGCATTGACAACACCGTCACCTGTATAGTCACCTGTTACCGCTATCGTATTAAGATCGCCCGTTACGTATCTCTTGAGAAGCAGAGTGTCCTTGCCGTTAAGCTTGCCGTCCTCAAAAACGTCACCCAGGAGAGCCTTGCCGCCGTCAGAGGTGAGAAGAGCCGTGTCCTCTGTGCTGTCAAACACAATGTATTCGTTGATACCCGCATAGGTGTTTGAAAGCTCGCCTACTGCTCTCGCACCGTATTCATTTGCCTCTGCGGCATTTTCAAAGAGACATACGGAGTGGAGCTTTATGCTGTCGCCTGCTGTATAGGAAGCGTAGGGGTCGATACGGATGCTGTCTATCGTACCTGTCCAGTCTGCCATATCGCTCATATTGATAAGCTGATATGCCCACTGACCCTTTGTAAAGGTGAATTTCTTACTGAATGCTTCGCTTTCACCGCCTGTTGCAGACGTATCAAAGAATATCTGAGCTTCCGACGTGTTGGTTACCGTTTCGGGAATTTTATAAACAACGGTAATATATTTGTACTGATCTGCGGAAAGTCCTCCGCCCGTATAGCTTATTCTTGCCCAGGGGTCGCCGCCGACAGCTGCAATATCAACACAGCGGTCAGCCGTATTAAGAGTCAGCGACACGTTGTTTGTGCCCTTGATAAGAGAGAGCATCGTCTGATTTTTAAATATAAGCTTTGTGAAATCAAGGCTTTCAAGCTCATATTCTTCCGCAGTCTTCAGCTTTGCGATCTCGGCCTTTGCCGCCTTGAGAGCTTCTGTCATTTCCGTTTCTGTTTCTGCGGAATTTATAATTTCGGTATATTCTGCGATTATAGCTTTGAGCTGTGACGCTTCCTCTGCTCTGTAATCAGCGGGATCTGCCGCCTTTTCAAGAGCAGAAAGGCACATCATTCTCGTTCCCTCAAGATCGGAAACTGTAAGTGTCGCCGTCATCGCCTGAGCATAGAAGCGGATAAAGAAGTCGTTGGGGTGGTTTACGTTATTGCTTGTCATATCCACGTACTTTTTGGCACTTATCATATATTCGTGGATCTCCTGCATATTTACAAGGGCAATTCCGTCACCCTCAAGGCTCTCAAGAACGGAGACGTACTGTTCGTGAAGTGCCGTACCCATAGATGTGTTTCTGTTGGGAACACAGGGAGCAACAAGGACAAATTCGCAGTTGGGATTTACACTTCTTACCTTTGAAATTATAGCCTTCATGTTGGCTTCATAGGTGGCAACGTCAACTCCGAGAGAGCCGTCGTTTGTGCCGAAGCCGAGGAATACCAAATCCGGCACGTATTTCGCTATGTTTTCATAGTAATTTTCGCTTCCCCATTCGGAAACAGTTCCGCCTACAGCCGTATTTGCGTAATCTATTCTGGAATGATTGTATTCTTTTTTAAGAGAAGCTATTGTCATGTCTGCCCAATAAGGCATATTGGGACTCAGCTTGAGCATTGAAGAAGCATCGCAGCCGTAGGTTACGCTGTCGCCGTTGAATACGACCACAAGACGCTCGCCGCTCTGAAGCTTTTCGTATGTATTGGGAAGGAATGCAAGCTTGCTTGATATAACGGGGCCTTCCCACGTATCCTCATGAACGTAGGTTACGTTGAGCTGAAGCTTGTGATAATCCGCAACTCTGTTTACATTGGTCCAGCCGCCGTCACGGGTGGGAATCCATGTCGTATCGCTTTTGGGGTCTGTATATGTCATGTAATTGCTGTATGCATATCTCGGAATACTGCCCGTAGGAAGAATAATAAGCTTTCCGTCTGTTATCGTATAATCAACACCGTACTTATAGACCTTGCCGAGAGTACCGTCACGAACGGAAACTATCTTCTTCACGTCGTACATAAGAGTCATGGGAGGGATAGAACCGTCGGGCTCGCAGAGAGGGAACACGCTTTCGTTGTAGACAACGTTGCCCTTCCAGTATTTTTCAAGATAGATATCCTGAAGGTATGCACCGCTTGCAAATACGGCTTCGGGAATATCGTTTATATACTGATTTGCACGTGCACACTGTTTTGCACTTGCCGCCGCTGCCGCTTCTGCATTTGCACAGAATACAACGGAAGAAATATAAAAGTAATCGAGAACTTTACCTGCGGGGAAAACGTCAAAACGGATGCTGTGAATTTTTCCGTTCCAATAAGTCTCCCCACTCATGTCAATTATCTGAGTAATATATTTAAAGCTTCTTGAATGATCAAACTTGACACTGCAACCTGCCGTGGGAACCGTTACGCTGCCTGCGCTCATGAACAGTTCCGTTGTTTTTTCGGCAGTAGCATTGGTAACGGGAACTTTGTACGTAATTACAACGTATTTGTGAATATCGGCAGATACGTCTGTATATCCTTCAACGTTGAGAAGAACGTAAGGGTCGGAAGCAGTCGTTACGATAAGCTCAGCCGCATTTTCATACGGATTGTATGAGGTGCTTATGTTGTTGGGATGTGCAAGATAGCTTATCATATCCTGACTGTCAAAGACCATTTCAACGTTTTCACCTGCCGCTTCGGCATACTGAGGCGCCGCAAAGTAAACACCTGTTATAACGGTGAGTACAGCAAGAAACATCGAAAGCGCTCTTTTTAAATTGGTTGCTTTTTTCATAGCTTTACCCTTTCTTGTAATTGATTTTCTGTGCAGAACTCTCCCTCTATAGCAGAGGGAGAGTGAAATCCGTGTTAGTTGTTGTAATTTTCCAGAGCCGTGTTGTCAATAAGGTTGCGGTTTACTCTGAAGTTCTCTCTGATCTCGGAGAGCGTTCCCGCCGAGAAGATATAGCTGTACTCAAGGGGTTTGCCGCTGATGAGGGTAATATATCTTCTGGGAGCTACGTAGTTAGTTGAAGCTGCCGCAGGGTCAGCGCTTCCGTCATACATGAACTTACCTGCATGGTAGGTGTAAACACCGGGAACGTAAAGACCTACGCCGAAACCCGAATTATCTACCCAAGCACTCCAGAATTCAGAGGTGGGTTTAAGCTCAAAGGCCTGATTTGAAGTCTGGCCCCAGAAAATAAGGTCGTCACGGTTGATAAGAGTATCGTTTGTCCAAGGACTGTCGCCGTTGTAGTATGTAAAGTTGTTAAGTGCTGAAATCGTGTAGAAAGCGGGAAGCTCCTGCCAACCTACAGTATGAGTATAGATGGAGAAGTCAACAAAACGATTGTATACGTGTACGTAGTCCTCTGTGAGAGTATAGATATTCTCCATGTAGCTGGGAGTTGCCATATTTACCTGCCCCCAGTCCATAGGTCTTGCCTTAACGTAGAACTGTGTATCGCTGATAAATTCAAAGTCGATAATTCTTGATATGTTATTAAGCTTGTCGCCGCCCTGTACGGGGTTGTAGCCCCATGCTCTGTCAGTCCAGTAGCCCATGGGATAAGGCTCTTTATCTATACCGTAGTAGGACTGCTGGATAAGTCTTCCCACGTCATAGTTGTTGAGAAGATTTCCGTATGCATCGTTTCCGTCCTTGAAGTATTCAAGGTAGTTTACGCCGCCGCCCATGAGAAGATCGACACCGAGCTTATATTCTTCATTTT
The DNA here is from genome assembly GCA_045535205.1 of Eubacteriales bacterium. GTDB lineage: Bacteria > Bacillota > Clostridia > Oscillospirales > CAG-272 > RUG14199. The sequence goes on along the minus strand of JAZSLF010000083.1, from coordinate 24,731 downwards.
CAAGGAAGTATGTTCCCTGCTCGTATTCCGCAAACTGTTCACCCGTTACGGAGGATATTCTGACAGCCGCAGAGGATGTCTTGATCGTATAGAACTCTATCATTGTGATGCGGCTTGCATATTCGCCTTCAAAATATCCGAGAATAAGGGAAGAAAATTCCTTAACTGCACCGCCCGTATTTTCAAGGAAAAATTCGTCTGCTCTTTCAACGCCGTCTACCATGTAATATGCGATACCTCTGACAATGGCATTGGTCGCATATTCAAAGGTGAAGCGGTTGAACAGCTCTTCCTTGCTTGAGATAACTGCTGTTGCCTGACCGGAAACGCCGATGGTTCCGTCTGGCAGAACTGCCGTTGCATCGTACACCTTTACTGCGGAGTCCTTGCCGTTTATCTTTATTTTGCTGTCATATACCGTACCGCTTGCGGATGCACCTCTTTCAGCCATTCTTTCCTTGGCTATTGCCGTAGCTTCAGCCTTTGTGGAAGCAAGGCAGAGGGAGTCAACGTACATAACGTCATTCTTCTGGCAGTTTGAGAAATAGTCAACTCTTATCATGTAGATGTCGCCCTGCCAATAAGCAACGTCTGTAAGTGGAATGATCACGGAATGGTACGCACCGTCCTTCGTGGGCTCGAAGGTGATGCTGTAATCAGCCGTAGGTCCTGTAATATCGCCTGCACAGAGGAACATTTCCGTCTTCTGAGCACTTGAGGAAACGCTTGAAGGAACCATGTACGTAAAGATTATGTACTTGCATTCGTCAGCACTTACGCCGAGAGTGCTGTAATCAACGGGAGCCTGGGGGTCACCGCCGGTAACAGTCAGAGAAAGTGCATTCTGCGTGCTGTCGTATACAGCGTTAGTATTATTTATTGCGGTAAGGCAATCAAGACTTTCTGTGCTGTCAAAAATAATTTCATGTCTTACTGCGGAAACAGCACCCTTTTCTCTCTGAGATGCAATTTTTGAAGCCTCGCTCTTGGTTGATGCGAAGATAAGGCTGTCAACGTAAAGAGCTTCGTTTGAGTCAAGAAGCAGAGAAAGCTCCACTCCTTCATACGCCTCGGAGGCTTTAAGCTGAAGCGTTATGCTGTGGCAGACACCGTCTGCAACAAGGTCTATATCGGACACGTGATCGCCGAAATAAAGAATGGCTCTCGTATTTTCGGTTTCCGGAAGAATGTATGAAAATACAGCGAAAGGATAATTTCCGGCTTCGGTTGACAGGAGCACCTTGGGCTGAGGGTATCTTGCGGTGATCTTCGCCGCCGTCTGTGCTGCACTGTAGGAAACGTCTGCACTTGCGGTATCTATCTCACAGCCTATCTTACCTACAAGATAGGATTTGAGAGCAAAATTATCCTTTGAATTTACTACTCCGTCACAGTTGATGTCGGCAGCAGCCAGAGTCATATCCGCACTCAAGCCTGCCATGTGCTTCTTCAGAAGCAGGGAGTCACGAAGGTTCGTCTCACCGTCGCCGTTAAGGTCACCGGGAACAACTGCACCTTCAAGCACCGTTATAGAAGCACATTCCTCTGTGCTCTTATAATCGTAAGCCGGTGCACCGGCCCCGCTTGATGCAAAGCTTACGGACGCAAGCACCGTAATAACGCAAAGCATGAGACTTATAGCTTTCAAAAATCTCTTCATTGTTTCTCCTCTTTACCCGAAATCTCCTCGGGTCCATAAATTTGATTCAATGTATATTATAAATTATTAATTATATTTTGTCAACCTTTTGTATTTTTTTACCTTGCCTTTTGTGTTTTTTTGTTAACTATATATAATATATACGAGGGTTTTACCGTTTTCGCCCAAAAATGATTTGTAATTTTACGGCAAACTATTGAAATAAATGATGTTATGTGCTACAATAATTCAGTAAAAATATATCTTTTTATAATCCCGGAGGTGTATTAAAGATCCATGTTCAACAACATCAAATACGTCTGTAGGAAATACAGCTTTCTGCTCAAGGAGCTTATTGCCAGAGACTTCAAGGTTAAATATAAAAGAAGCGTTCTCGGTATTCTGTGGAGTCTTCTCTACCCGCTTATGACCATGGCGGTAATGGCTATAGTCTTCACGAACGTGTTCAAATTCTCCACTCCCGACGTAAACTACCTCGCTTATCTTATGAGCGGTCTGGTTATCTTCAACTATTTCAGCGAAGCTTCAAACCTTGCACTCAGCAGCGTTTTCGCCAATTTCTCTCTTATCAATAAGGTTTACATTCCGAAATATATTTTCCCCGTTTCCAAGTGTCTCTTTGCGGGCATCAACTTTGCTCTGACCCTCATTCCTCTTTACGGCATTCTTCTTATAACGGGAACAGGTGTCAACATTTATCACATCTTCCTGCCTTACGGATACTTCTTCCTGCTTCTGTTCACCATAGGTATAGGACTTATACTTTCCACCGTATCCGTTTTCCTTCGTGATATAGTTTACATCTACGGTGTCGTTATCACTCTGCTTCAGTATCTGACCCCCATAATGTACGACCCTGCAATTATAGATGTTCCCTTCTTTCTTTCAATTCTCAAATTCAACCCTCTCTATTGGTTTGTATATTTCACAAGAAGGATCATGCTTTACCATGTCATACCTGAGCCTAACGTGTGGCTCTACTGTGCTATCTGCGGTATAGGTACTCTTCTTGTAGGTCTTTTCATTTTCAGAAAGAACCAGAACAAATTTATTTACTACGCATGATCAAAGGAGGCATTTTGTGGAAAATAACAAATACATGATAGAAGTCGACAATGTCTCTATGCGATTTAATCTCGGTATAGAGAAGGGCTTTTCGCTGAAACAATGGTTTGTCGATATTGCCAGCGGTAAGAAAAAAGAAAAGAAAGACTTCTGGGCTCTTACCGACGTCAATTTCAAAGTAAAACGAGGCGAGGTAATCGGATTTGTCGGTGCAAACGGTGCAGGAAAATCAACTCTCCTCAAAATAGTTGCCGGGGTTATGCAGCCCACTAAGGGAAGCGTAAAGTCCTACGGTAACATCTGTCCCATGATAGAGCTGGGTGCAGGCTTTGACTCAGCTCTCACCGCAAGAGAAAATATATATCTCAACGGTGCCATAATGGGTTATTCCAAAGAATTTATCCAATCCAAATTTGATGAAATAGTAGATTTTTCGGAGCTTCACGACTTTCTTGACGTTCCCGTACAGAATTTTTCATCCGGTATGGTGGCTCGTCTTGCATTCAGCGTTGCAACGCTGGTGGAACCCGAAATACTTATAGTTGACGAAATTCTTTCAGTCGGAGACATTGCCTTTCAGGCAAAAAGCGAAGCAAAGATGCTGTCTATGATAAACGGCGGTACCACAGTTCTTTTCGTATCTCACTCCACCGACCAGATAAAAAAGATGTGTGACACGGTTGTTTGGCTTGAGCACGGTGTGGTCAAGCGGATCGGCGGCAAAGAAGTCTGCGATGAATACGTTAGTTATATGGAAAACAAATAATTACTTGAAGCAGGCTGTTTCCGATTTATCGGCGGCAACAAATCAAATGAAAGATATTAATTAAATCTGCGGAGGCTGAAATGAAGTTACTAACAATAGTTATTCCCACATACAATACTGAAAAATATATCAGGCGCTGTCTGGATTCCATCGTAATTCCCGAAACCCTGAAGGACGTTGAGATCCTGATAATAAACGACGGAAGCAAGGACGGCTCTGTTGCGATCGCTAAAGAATATGCGGACAAGTATCCCGAATCCGTAAAAATAATAGATAAAGAAAACGGCGGTCACGGCTCCACCATCAACAAGGGTCTGGAGCTTGCCGAAGGCAAATATTTCAGAGTGCTGGACAGCGATGACTGGTTTGATACAAACGCATATATCGCCTTCCTCGACAAGCTGAAGGAATGCAACGAGGACGTTGTCGTTACCCCCTATTATCAGGAATACGTTTACAACGGCGTTCAGATACCCTTTGAATATCCGGGATACGATTTTGACAAGCAGTACACCTTCAAAAAAATAGACATCGAAAAGATGAACGATCTGTATTTTACGATGGCATCGAGCACCTATCTCACAGAGGTTTTACGCAGAAGCAATCTGAAGCTCTTTGAAAAGACCTTCTACGTAGATATGCAGTTCAACGTAATTCCGATACTTGAAGTTAACACGGTACGGTTCCTTGATATGCACATCTACCGCTATTTTATCGGCAGACCTAATCAGAGCATGAGCATCGAAAGCCTTATCCGAAATATGCCTCAGCATGAAAAGGTATTGAAATTCCTCATTGATTTCTACGTGGAAAACAAAAGCAAGCTGTCAGAAAGCAAGGATAAATACATAAGAAGAATTATTGCTTTAATGAACAACTCACACATCCACATTTTAAGTAACCTGTGGAAAAAAAGAGGAGAGGCATATAAGCTGACAAAAACCTACGTAGCTTACCTCAAACGTGCGGATGCCAACATATATAAAGACGTAATGGCGTTCCCCTATATAAGAGGCGGTGCGAGAATAGGCTTTATAAATGTTTTACTTTGCAATAAGCTTTACACAAGATTCATTGAGTCTGTTATTAAAATAAAAAGGAAGTTGTCAAGATGAAGAAAAAAATATTAGTAATAAGTTGGTTTTATCCTCCGATAAATTCATCAGAGGGTCTTGTCACCTACAAGCTCATCAACAATTCAAAGTTTGAATATGACGTTTTCACTCAGAGCGGTGCTGTTACCAGCTGGTCATACGGTGCCAACATGGATTACGAAAACTCCCCCAACGTAAAAACTATCTTTTCCTCATCCAAGACAATTGATGAGTGGGTAGAGGAAACTGTTGAATATTTCCGCAAAAACTCAGATAAGTATTATGCGATAATGACCCGTTCCATGCCCGAAGCCTCCCATGAGATCGGAAGCCGCATAAAAAAGGAATTTCCCTCTGTATATTGGTTTGCCTCCTTCGGAGATCCCATAAAGGTAAATCCCTATACTCATATCGCCTGCTCCCTTTATTCTATAAACTCACCCAAAAATCTTGTTAACAGAAACATGAGTTTAAGAAGAAAGCTGTCTCCCAGAAGATTTTTGTCCGATATGAAATGGGAGCTCAAATACAGAAGTGCGGTAAAGACAAGAAACAATATGGCAAGAATTGAAGATGCTGCACTTGAAGGGGCAGATTGTCTTATTCTCAACAATGAATCCCAGAAGAAGCATATGCTGGGCGACAACGAAAAGTATCTTGAAAAAGCCATGGTGCTCCCTCACAGCTATTACCCCGCATTGTATCCGAAAAAAACAGAAAAAAACCACAAGAAGATCCGTTTTGTATTTCTCGGACTGCTTGACTATATAAGAAATGCAACTCCTCTTTTCAATGCCCTCAAGCTGTTGAACGAGGAAGTTGAGGACCTTTCCGAAAAAGTTGAATTTCTGTTTTACGGCAATATGTCCGATGCAGACAAACTGCTTATTCTCAACAACGATCTGCTTGATATTGTCCGTCTCAAGAAAAACGTATCTTACGCAGACAGCCTGCGTATAACACAAGAAGCTGACTGGCTTCTCCATTTCGACGGTAACATCGGAACTGTTTGTGAGGAAAACATATTCTTTGCCGCAAAGGTTGCAGACTATTTCGGTTCAGGTAACAACATTTTTGCTATCACAATGCAGGACGGTGCTATCGTAGACATTCTCAGAAATGCAAATGCCCTCGTTCTCTCCTACAGTGCAGAAGAAATAAAGAACTACCTCTACCTTATCATCGAACAAGGCTACAAGCTTGAAAGAAACGAAGAATATATCAGAGACACATTTGAATCATCCAACGTTGCAAAGCTGCTGGATGCCAAGATAGAAACTATCGTTAAATAAATTTTGTTAAGAGGATAAAGAAGTGCATACAAAACATCTCATCATTGGTGCAGGTATTTCCGGACTTACCTTTGCCAACTACTGCAAGGGCGATTACCTCATCGTTGAAAAGGAAAACGAAGTGGGCGGCTATTGCCGTACCATCAAAAGCGGTGAATACGTCTGGGACTATGCCGGTCACTTTTTCCACTTCAAGACAGAGGAATTTAAAACAAAGTTTTTAAGTCAGATGCCCGAAGAGGACATTATTTACAATGATAAGTGTACAAAAATAGTACACGGTGACAAGTTTATAGATTTTCCTTTCCAGACTAATATCCACCAGCTTGACAAGGAAGAATTTATCGACTGTCTTTACGACCTTTTCAACAAGGAAGAAAAGGAGAATTACGATAACTTCCTCGATATGCTCTACGGTAAATTCGGAAAGTCCATCGTTGAAAAGTTCTTAAAGCCTTACAACGAAAAGCTTTACGCTATCGACCTTAAAGAGCTTGACGTCGATGCTATGGGAAGATTTTTCCCTTATGCCGACAAGGAAGCTATCATAAACAACATGAAGAACAGCAAGGTCAACTCCTACAACGCATCCTTCCTTTATCCCAAAAACGGTGCGGGCAGCTTTATAGATATTCTTTATAAAGAGCTTGACGGGGACAAGGTGCTTCTTAATACGGAGGTTACCTCAATTGACCTTGAAACAAAGACAGCTACTCTTTCAGACGGCACAACGGTTACCTACGAGTATCTTATCAATACGTCTCCCCTCAATAAGTTCCTGTCGCTTCCCGGCGGTTATGACCCACTTATTGATGAAATGTCCTATAACAAGGTGCTTGTGTTCAATCTCGGCTTCAACAAAAAAAGTGAGCTCTGCACAGAGGAGCACTGGCTCTACGTTGCAGACAAGGCTTGTAACTTCTACCGTTGCGGCTTCTACAACAATATATTGGGCATGGAAAACCTGAGTATGTATATTGAAATAGGCTACAACAAGAAGGAGACCGTAACTAAGGAAGACATTGACCGTCAGCTTGAGCTTACTCTTGAAAATCTCAGAAAGCTCGGCATCACCGATGATGAAACAAAGCTCGTTGATTATTCTGTTATCATGATGGACCCTGCATACGTTCATATAAGCACAGAAACCAATGCAAAGCTTGACGCATTGAAAGAAGATTTTGCAAAGAAGAACGTATACACCATCGGCCGTTACGGTGCATGGATATATAACTCTATGGAAGACTCAATGCTCAAAGCAAAAGAACTTGCCGAAAAGATCGGTTGAGAAACGAGGTTATTATGGAAAAGATCAAAGTTATAAGCATATTCGGAACACGTCCCGAAGCTATCAAAATGGCTCCTCTCGTAAAAGAGCTTGAAAAGAGAGAAGAAATTCAGAGTATCGTTTGCGTTACCGCACAGCACAGAGAAATGCTCGACCAGGTTCTTGAGACCTTCGACATCACTCCCGATTTCGACCTCAACATAATGCAGCAGGGTCAGACTCTCGCTGACATTACAACAAGAGCACTTACGGGTATTGACGGTGTTATCAAGGAAACAAACCCCGACATCATTCTCGTTCACGGTGATACCACGACCACCTTTGCAGGCGGTCTTGCAGCCTTCTACAATCAGGTTGCCATCGGTCACGTTGAAGCGGGACTTCGTACCTATAATAAGTATTCACCCTACCCCGAAGAAATGAACAGACAGATGGTTGACTGCATGACGGATATGTTCTTTGCTCCCACAGATATGAGCCGTGACAATCTGCTCAAGGAAAACGTTGACGATGCAAAGATCTACGTTACCGGCAACACAGCCATCGATGCTATGAGTACCACAGTTAATCACGATTATACTCACGAAGTTCTCGACTGGGTAGGCGAAGACAAGATGCTCCTTCTCACAGCTCACAGACGTGAAAATCTCGGTGAACCCATGAGAAACATCTTCAGAGGTATAAAGAGAGTTCTTGACGAGGTTGACGGACTCAAGGTAGTATACCCCATTCACAAGAACCCCAAGGTAAGAGAAGCAGCAGACGAAATTTTCCACGACTGCGACAAGGTTAAGCTTATCGAGCCCCTTGAAGTATTTGACTTCCACAACTTCCAGAACAAGAGCCACATCATTCTCACAGACAGCGGCGGAATACAGGAAGAAGCTCCTTCCCTGGGTAAACCCGTACTCGTTCTCCGTGACACCACAGAACGTCCCGAAGGTATTGCGGCAGGTACTCTCAAGCTTGTAGGTACAGATGCTGATACTATCTACAAGGAAACTATCCGTCTTCTCACGGACAAGGATGAATACGACAGAATGAGTAAGGCTTCCAACCCCTACGGCGACGGTCACGCAAGTGAAAGAATTGCAGATGCTATTGTAAAATATTTTTCCGCTAAATAAGATATAAAAGCAAGGCCACCGAGCTCCAAAAGCTCGGGGGTTCATATTTCAGAAAAGATCAAAGCAGCTCCGCCATATAAAGCGGCAAGTGAATAATTCCGTCTTTTTCCATAACATCTTTGGTATACAGAATATAAGCAGGTCCCACAACAGATGAAAAATGTCTGCGGAATTTATCCAGAGAAGAATGAGAACGGTAGCTTCCCGACTTCACCTCAACTGGAGAGATCTTTTTTCCCTCGGAGATCAAAAAATCAATTTCCATATGATTTTCACGGTTTCGACTATCCGAACGGGAGTAAAAATAAAGTCTTTCCCTGCGATGACGAAGCATCTGAGCAACGACGTTTTCCATAAGCATTCCTTCGTTAATGCTCATTTTATCAAAAAGGATCGCCTTGTAAAGCTCATTATCCGTATATTTTTTATCCTTGAAGGTATGTGTAACAAGAAGCCCCGTGTCAGCCATATAGCATTTCTGAGTGGTGTGATCGGCACTTAACGCAAGTCCGACATGAGGATCTGTAGCATTATAACACGTATTTACGATCATGGCTTCGTTAAGCCATATAAAAGATTCTTCAAAGCTTCTGCTTCGTGCGTTTTTTCCAAGTGAGGAAAGCTTGTATTTCTTTTCTTTTTTGGAAAGCTGCCCCGGAATACCGTCAAACAACGCAAACACCTTCTCCTCATATCCTTCGGCAAATTTTACAACATCATCACGGTACAGCTTTAAAATACGGCGTTTTGCAACGTCTGCCGCTTCAAAATTTTTCCCGTCTGTATATGCAAGAACAGCCTGCGGCATTCCGCCAACGAGAACGTATTGACGGAAATCGTTCATAACCTTGCGGTGAAGGGCGGCACCCAGCGGTACTTTTTTTTCAAAACAGCTTTTTATAAGCGGATAAGTTGCCTCGTCCCCCATAGCCCAGAGAAATTCTTCAAAATCAAGAGGGAACATTTCGAGGTGATCCTCCTCGGAGGGAATGATAATGTCCTGCACGTTCTTTTTAAGACGTATCAGCGAGCCCGTTTCAAGATAATCAAATCTGCCGTCTGCAACAAGATACTTTATCAGCTGTCGTGCCTTGGGATACTGCTGTACCTCGTCAAAGATTATAAGAGACTCACGCTTGTATAATACCGTAGAATAAAAAGCCGAAAGCTTTGAAAAAAACATATCAAGATCAGAGCTCTCATTTTCAAACAGATCAAGAATATCCTTGGGTGCTTTTCCGAAGTCTACTATGATATAGCTTTTATATTCCGTCTTGGCAAACTTCTCCGCTATAAAGCTTTTTCCGACTCGCCGTGCACCGTCTATCATAATTGCTGTAGCACCGTTACTGTTATTTTTCCACGCAACAAGCTCATTATAAATCTTTCTTTTCAGCATAAAAACACCCCCTTACCATAATAGTATGCCTATATTACATCTGTATTATAACACATCGAACACGAAAAAGCAAGTTCAAAACTGCATTTTTTGCACGAAAAAGCAAGTTGGGAATGTCTGTTTTTGCACGAAAAAGCAAGTTCACAGGCAAAAGTGCATTTTTCACTTCATCTTTGTGTAAGCTATCGGACACGAAAGCTCTGTGTAAAAACAGTCTTTTCAAAAAGACTTCGGCTCTGAGTTCTTGTATTTATACTGCAGCTTCTTTACTTTATGTTTTTTCAGGTTGACATAACGGGGGCGGTATGATAGACTAATTATATATATAAATATGAGGTGAGAATATGAATACCACCATAAGACAGATAGAAATAAATATGCCCTCTGCAAAAATGAACGGAGAGTCCTCTCTCCCTGCACTTTCGCAAGTGAATTTCTGGCACAGACGAGGCGACACAAATCTTCCCGAAGAAGACGGTCTTTTCATCGGCTACGGTCACGTGCCCTCCCCCTTCCCCTACAGAATGCAGGACAAGTATACAAGAGAGCTTTACGACTCCGTTCAGAAGGCTGTGGTTCTTGAAAATGAATTTCTGAGAGCAACCTTCCTTCCCGAATGGGGCGGCAAGCTTATGAGCCTATTTGACAAGGAAGCAGACAGAGAGCTTCTGTACGTCAACCCCGTAATGCGTCCCTGTAACCTTTCCATAAGAAATGCATGGACATCGGGCGGTATTGAGTGGAACTGCGGTATTTTCGGTCACAACGTTCACACCTGCGAGACCTTCTTTACCACAACAACAGAGCTTGAAGACGGAACTCCCGTTCTCCGTATGTACGAGTACGAAAGAATTCGTCAGACCGTTCAGCAGATGGATTTCTTCCTTCCCGAAGGCTCCCGTTTCCTTTTCTGCAGAATGAGAATTATCAACCCTCTTTATGAAGTTGTTCCTATGTACTGGTGGAGCAATATTGCCGTTCCCGAAACTCACGGCTGCAGAGTTATCGTAAACGCTGACGCATCTTACGTTCAGGAAAACAATATTTCTCTTGTGAATATCCCCGAACACGACGGTTTTGACGGTACTCGTCCCGAAGATATTCCCAATTCAATGGACCACTTCTACAAGATACCCGAAAAGGCGAGAAAGTTTGAGGCACAGCTGGGTGCCGACGGCTACGGTCTTGTACAGACCTCCACGTCTCTGCTCAAGGGCAGAAAGCTCTTTGCATGGGGTAACGGCCCCGGCGGCGATCGTTGGCAGGAATATCTGACAGTTGACGGCTCCGAAGACAGATACACCGAAATTCAGGCAGGTCTTGCATATACGCAGTACGAATGTGTTCCCATGCCCCCCAAATGCACGTGGGAGTGGCTTGAAGCTTACGGTGCCATGAGTGCCGATCCCCAAAAGGTTCACGGAGATGATTGGCAGGCGGCAAAGGCCGACGTTGCAGACAGACTGAATGCTCTTATCACCGAAGACACCCTTGAAAAAATACTCGATGAAACTCGCCCCATGGCCAAGGCAAAGGCTACAGGAGAAATACTGTTCAGCGGCAGCGGCTGGTGTGCTCTTGAAAACAAAAGACGTGAAAAATGCAGTCTTCCTATTATTGCCCCTCACCTTGATTTCGGTGAAATAGGTAAAGAACAGGCTGACTGGTACAGCCTTATGGAAAACGGAACGATGAACGAGCACGATCCTTTCGCAGTTCCTGTTTCCTGGATGCTTCAGGACGACTTTGTACGTATGCTTGAAGGCGCTGTAGAAAATGCCGACAAGGACAACTGGTATACTCATCTTCAGCTGGGTGCGGCTTACTGTGCCAAGAACAGACTTCTCGATGCGTATAATCAGTTTGAAGAGTCATTTAAGCTGAAGGAAAGCCCCTTCACCATGTTCTGCCTGTCTCAGATAGCAAGACTCTGCGGCGCAGCTAAAGATGCCGCTGAAAAGGCTATGAAGGCATCTCTCATGCTCCCCGGTGACGAGTCTCTCGCAAAGGAAGCTATGGCGCTTCTCAATACTGCGGAAATGTACAAGGAAGTTATGGAGCTTTACAATGCCATTGACCCCGCACTTCGCAGTATCGGCAGAGTCCGTCTCTACGTTACTATTGCAAACATCAAGCTCGGAAATATCGACGATGCCGAAAAGGTACTCTGGGAAAACGGCGGCCTCGTAGTTGCCGACATTCGTGAGGGTGAAAACATTATCACTAACATTTACCTCGATATAGAAGAACAAAAGGCCCTCAGAGAAGGCAAAACATACGACAGAGAAGATGCCGACGTTCCCGCCATCTTCGACTACCGTGTTTCAAAAAGAAGAAAGAAAAAGTAGGATTTAAGGGGGAAACTTTCTGAAGAAAGTTTCCCCCTTAGACCCCCTTCAAAGACTTTTGAAAGAAAGGTATTATAAAAATTAAGGCGATATGATTGGCAAATTCAAACTCATATCGCTGATCTGTTTGTTTTCAAAATCTTGTTATATGCACTTCAAGTCCGTATTTTTCGGCAAGGCTTATCATACTTTTCGTGCCTTTACTTATCCCGTCCCAAAAAGCAAAAAGCACACCTTTATTCCCGTCTGAAACGGCAAATTCAGCCATTTGTTTATTTCTTACGGGACCTGCCGCCCTACCGTATTTCTTCCAATCGGCAGGAAAAACTATTATCTGTATTCCTTTTTCATTTGCGTACTTTTCACCCAAAATATCTGCACCCTTTGCACGTCCGCTGATTATTCTGATTTTCTCTCTGTTTATTCCAAAAGTCTCCATGTATTCATCCAATACAGAAGATAACATTTCGTAGTCGTCAAAATTACGACTTCCTGCAATAATTATACAAACAGCCATAAATACACCTCTCTTCTTAATAAATTAAGCTTGTATATAATATTTTAGCGGATTTTCCGCTAAAAATCAATAATAGAAAACCACCTTATTTATAATAATTATATTAAACGTAACGGTGGTGATGTCCTTGCTGTACAGAAGAATAAGAGAATTGCGTGAAGACAAGGATATGACCCAAAAGCAAATGGGAGAGATCCTGTCGTGCAGTCAGCGTGTCTACAGCAACTATGAACGTGGAGAGCTTGATGTTCCTACGGATATACTTATTAAGCTTGCTGACTATCACAAGGTCACGGTTGATTATATACTGGGAAGAACAGATAATAAAAACTGAAAAACGGCGATATAGGCTACACAAATGAAGCTTCATATCGCCGTTTTTTGTATTTTATTTTTGAAAATTCATATAAAACAAATCATCTACTGTTTTATATAATTTGCCACACCTATCCAAGCACAAGCTTCCGAGTTAATTGCCGCAATTTCCGTATATTGCATAGCTTTTTCCGTGTTATGCTCTATACTTGCCAATTTCTTCAATGATCTTTGATTTTGTTCTATAAGTGATTGATTTTGTGCAATCTCAATGCTTTGATTGATTATGATTTCTTGCTGTTGGTATATTATCGTGTCTAATTTACGCTTGATATCGTCTAAATCGGAGAACAACAGCGCCGAAGTAAAGCTTTGATTTGATGTACAAATATAATCATACAGATAATATACAGCATGAATATTACGAAACGGTTTAGGGATAATGTTTACAGAATATGCTTTTTCCAAAAGATTACTTGCAGCTGTGTATTCTTCAAATACCGCTTCACGCATACTGACAGCACCTTTTTTCAATGCGGTCTCTGTTTTAAGCCTTCTGCTTTCCGCTTCTTTTGCTCTCTCATATACCGCTCTCGTTTCATTGTTTTTATCAATACTTCCTATAATACAACATATTGCAAATATTACAAAAGCAAGTGCAAGCACACAACCTAAATAAAGCATGAAATCAGTTTCAAAAATAAATTCAACAACAAAATTCAAAAGCCATCCGCCTACGCCTGCAATAACCGCAAATAATAAACAAATACCAACAGATCCCCAATCAATAGCTTCAAAATTACTATCGTATGGTTTGGGCGGCATTTTAGAAGGAATTGCTAAACTATTTACATAATTATTCTCTTTATTCCATCTTTGATTTAATTTAGCTTTTGCCGCTTCTAAAAAACACACATCATGTAAATATTGCTTTAGTGCAGTTCTGTCATATTCAGAATCATTTGATGGCATTACCGTTTGTCTCTCGGCTGATACCAACCCGGATGATGTAAGTTTAGCCCCGCAGGACCCGCAAAATACTGCACCTTCGTTAATTGCAGTACCGCATTTTTCACAAAAGTTCATTTTCCTCTCCTTAAAATATATTTTTGTTGTTTGATTTATTACAACACACCTCATTATATCACGTATTGTTGTTTTTTGTCAACAATACACGATTAATTATTTCGCTGATTGTGGATATAATTAAACAACAGGAGGGATAAAAATGGAAGAAAAAGATTTATGTTTACATGAAATAGGGCAAAGAATAATTGAAAGACGTAAAAAATTCGGACTTACACAAGAAGCACTTGCCGAAAAAGGCGACATGACACCTCAATTTGTTTCCTATGCTGAATCGGGAAAAAGAGCGATGCGTCCTGAAAATCTTAAAAAGATCTCCGAAGCATTGGAAGTAAGTGCAGACTACCTTTTAACAGGCGATATTGTTGATAAAGACCTATTAATTCTTTCAGATAAGCTAAAAAAACTCTCTCCGTCACAGCTTCGTCATATTGAAAACATTGTCGATGAATGTATTGAACTCTATAACAAATAATTGTTTGAAATACTTATTCAATTGAAAACTTTTTTGATTTGCAAAGAAAGTTCTCAATGAAAATGATGTTTTATGCTGATATATTAAAAGAGGCGATATGATTTGCAAATTTCTGCAAACTCATATCGCCTTCGTTGTTCGTTCTATACAAGATTTTCGTCCAGAAGGAAGTCAATTATTCCGATGTTCAGCACCCCGTTATCGTCATACCATCGTTTTCGTATATCATGACGAACAATGATTTTTGGGAAAGAATCTCCTACAAGCATAAAAGGTCTGTTTTCTGCCTCCGCTTTGGCTTCATCGTGCAAGGCAAATGCAGACTGTATATAGATTCTTTTCCCTCCCGAATTTGCCACAAAATCGATTTCTCGGGGCACTTGTACTCTTCTTCCGCTCTTATCTTTACCGCTTCCGTATACAATGCCGACATCCACCGAACAGTTCCGGACAACAAGCTCGTTGTAAATAATATTCTCCATAATATGTGTCATTTCTTGCTGACGGAAGCCTATACGGGCATTTCTGAGACCGACATCCTCGCAATAGTATTTATTGGGATAATCAAAATAGTTTTTTCCCTTTACGTCCCATCTTTTACACTCATTAAAAAGAAAGGCATCTGAAAGATGATCCATATACGTTTTTACGGTATTCGGCGCAACAGTATTTTCACCACTGAGCTTCCGTTTGGTGTTCAGTGCATTTGCAACGTTGGTGGGATTGGTAAGTGAGCCGACCGACGAGCAAAGCAAGTCCAGAACAGAGTCCAGAACATCTTCTCTTTTTATCTTTTTTCTTTCTATAATATCCTTCAAATAGACTTCGGAAAACAATGATTTAAGATATGTCATTTTTGCCGCATCATTGGGACGGGAAAGAACAAGCGGCATGCCGCCGAAAAAGGCATACGTATCAAAGGCGTCATATTTATCCCCATCCACAGCAGAAAAATATTCACAAAAACTCAAAGGATGCACTCTTATCTCATCACTGCGTCCTCTAAACTCGGTCAAAATATCAGAGGAAAGCATTTTTGAGTTGCTCCCCGTTACATATATATCAAGATTGGAAATAGAGCGAAGCTCGTTAAGCGCATCGTAAAATGTGATCTTTTTTCCGTCTGCATTATAAGGATTTGCCACTTCATCGGACATTTGTATTTCATCTACAAAAAGATAAAAACTTTCGCTTTTTCCCTCAACAACACTACGCACATACTCTACAAGGGCGAGGGGATTTCGGTACTTTATATCTTTGGTCGTATCAAGCTCAAAGGATATTATGCAGTCGCCGTTAACTCCTTCGCCAATAAGGTAGTTACGAAACAGATTACGAAGCAAATACGATTTACCGCATCTGCGGATACCTGTAATTACTTTAACTTGTCCATCCCACATATATGAAATAAGCTTATTCAAATACCTGTCACGTTTGATTTCCATACGCACCTCGTTGAAAACTTGTTTTGTATATCATGTAACCTCTCAATAACATTATACATTGAATAGTAAAAAAAATCAACCTCCCATTGAAAACTTCTTTGATTTACAAAGAAAGTTCTCAATGAAAATGATGTTTTATGCTGATATATCAAAAGAGACGATATGAAAATTGCAAATTTCTGCAAACTCATATCGCCTTATTTGTATTATATGTTTTTTGGAAAAACTTTTATAAAAGTTTTTCCCCAAGCTCTCTGACATTCTGAACTATGCTCTCTGCGCCTGCACATTGAAGCTCTTCTTTTGAACCGTAGCCCCAAAGGACACCGATGCAGGAAATACCGTGTTCAAGAGCACCTTTCACATCGTGCTCACGGTCACCCACCATGATACAAGAGGAGAGGTCACATTCAGGAAGCTGACTGAGAGCATAAGCAATCACATCTGCCTTTTTTACCCTTGTTTCATCGAAGGTGGCACCCGCCACAATATCAAAGTTGGATATAAGACCGAACCGCTCAAGAATACGCCTTGCAAAAGGCTCGGGCTTCGACGTAGCAAGAACTACCGTCTTCCCTGCTTTTTTAAGCTGAGAAAGAAGAGTGTCAATGCCCTCGTACATCACGTTTTCAAAAATACCTTTGTCTCTGAAATATTCACGGAACACTTCAACCGCTTCAACTGCCTGACTGTCTGAAAAGCCGTAATACTTTTTAAAGGAATCTGTAAGAGGCGGACCGATAAAGCAGTATAACTCTTTACGTTCGGGAACTTCAATACCGTACCTTTCAAGAGCGTAAGCAACGGAATTCGTTATTCCCTCCGCCGGATCGGTCAGAGTCCCGTCAAGATCAAAAAGTATCGTTTTGTACATAGTAAACTCCTTTCTAACAAACAGTAGGCTCGATCAAACTGTAAACCTCTTGCAAACTATCGAAGAGCCGTTTTGAAAACTATATTTCTTTTAGTTCCCCCTAACCTCTTTCAAAAGTTTTGAAAGGGGGTCAAAGGGGGAAAACTTTTTCAAAAGTTTTCCCCCTTGATACTCACTCAAGCTCGAATGCACCTGTGTAGAGGCTGTAGTACTGGCCTTTAGCGGCGATAAGCTCGTCATGACTGCCCCGTTCGATAATTCTTCCTTTTTCAAGAACCATTATCACGTCGGAGTTTTTAACTGTGGAAAGTCTGTGAGCGATAACGAAAACTGTTCTGCCCTTCATAAGACTGTCCATACCCTTCTGAACGAGAGCTTCCGTTCTCGTATCAATTGACGATGTCGCTTCGTCAAGTATCATAACGGGCGGATCGGCAACGGCAGCTCTTGCTATTGCGATAAGCTGTCTCTGACCCTGTGAGAGATTTGCTCCGTTACCTGTGAGCATGGTATCGTAGCCCTTGGGCAAACGAACGATAAAGTCGTCAGCACCTGCCAGACGTGCCGCCTTGATACATTCCTCGTCTGTTGCATCAAGCTTACCGTAGCGGATATTGTCCATTACGGTACCCGTAAACAGATTTGTTTCCTGAAGAACTATACCGAGAGAACGGCGAAGGTCGCTCTTTTTTATTTTGTTGATATTTATGCCGTCATAACGAATTTTACCGTCGGCAATATCGTAAAATCGGTTAATAAGATTGGTGATGGTGGTCTTGCCCGCACCTGTCGCACCGACAAATGCAACCTTCTGACCCGGCTCTGCCCAGACAGTAACGTCATGAAGAACAGGCTTGCCTTCTTCATACTCGAAATCGACCTCACGAAGACGAACGTCCCCCTGTACACGTGTGTAGGTAACAGTTCCGTCAGCAGAGTGGGGATGCTTCCACGCCCATACGCCCGTGTGCCTGTCAGTTTCTTTGACTGTGCCGTCTTCGGCGATCTCTGCGTTTACGAGAGTTACGTAGCCGTCATCGGTTTCAGGCTTTTCATCCATAAGGTCAAACACTCTGCCTGCACCAGCCGCCGCCATAACGACGTGGTTTATCTGCTGAGAGAGCTGATTGATGTTACCCGTAAACTGTTTGGTCATATTAAGGAAGGCAACGATAATACTGATACCGAGAGCCTTGCCCGAAAGACTGAGATTGGGAACGTTGAAAAAGTAGAGAAGACCGCCGGCGATCGCAACGATAACGTACATGATGTTACCGATATTCATAATGATGGGACCGAGAACGTTGGCGTAGCCGTGAGCCTTTCTGCCGTCTTCATACAGTGCCTCGTTAATGGCATCAAAATCCTTCTGACAATTCTTTTCGTGACAGAAGACCTTAACGACCTTCTGTCCGTTCATCATTTCTTGAACAAAGCCTTCCTGTTTACCGACGGAGTTCTGGAACTTTATAAAAAACCTTGCACTTCCGCCGCCTATCTTACCCGATACAAGCATCATAGCAATAACGCCCACAACGAGAAGAAGGGTAAGCCATACACTGTACCAAAGCATGATGCCGAATACGCTGAGAACGATAACGGAAGCTCTGATAAGAGTGGGAAAAGTCTGTGAAGCCATCTGGCGCAGAGTATCTATATCGTTTGTGTAGGTACTCATTATGTCACCGTGACGACGCGTATCAAAATACTTGATGGGAAGGTTCTGCATGCCGCCAAAGAGAGTTCGTCTCATTTTTGAGAGAAATCCCTGTGTCATATACGCCATAAGCTGTGATTCCACAGCCATAGCAATAATCGACAGAACGTAAAGAACTATAAGGAAGGTTACCTTGGGAACTATCTCGGCACTTGCCGCCGCCCAGTCACCGCTCGATGCCCATTTTTCAATGGCAGCCGTAACCTGCTGAATGAAAATGGCGGGAATTGAAGATGCAACAGCGGCAAAAATGATACAGAAAATAATTACGGGAACAAGTACGGGATAGTATTTGAACAGCATTTTCACAAGGCGAAGAAGCACCTTGGGGTCAAAGCCTTTGCCTGCGGGCGCGCCGCCGCGTGCTCTGTTATTCTTCATCGCTGTCACCTCCCTTTACCTGTTCTTCATATACCTCGCGGTATATCTCGTTTGTTTTCAGAAGCTCAGCGTGAGTGCCCATTCCTGTAACTGCGCCGCCGTCCATAACTATGATAAGGTCAGCTTCTTCAACTGAGGAGATACGCTGGGCAATTATGATCTTCGTTGTTTCGGGAATAAACTTCTTGAAGCCCTCTCTGATAAGCGCGTCAGTTTTTGTGTCAACGGCACTCGTGGAGTCATCAAGAATAAGAATTTTCGGCTTTTTAAGAAGCGCTCTTGCAATACAGAGTCTCTGTCTCTGGCCGCCGGAAACGTTGGTTCCTCCCTGTTCTATGAACGTATCGTAACCTTCGGGGAAGGTGTTTATAAAGCCGTCAGCCTGAGCCAGCTTGCAGGCTTCAATTATCTCTTCGTCAGTCGCGTTTTCATTACCCCATCTGAGATTGTCTTTGATAGTGCCCGAAAACAGAAGGTTTTTCTGAAGCACCATGGAAACTGAGTCTCGAAGAACCTTCATATCGTAGTTTCTTACGTCAACACCGCCGACCTTGACCGAGCCCTCGGTAACGTCGTAAAGACGGGGAATAAGCTGAACGAGAGAGCTTTTACCCGAACCTGTACCGCCTATGATACCAACGGTCATACCCGATGATATTTTAAGGTCGATGTCCGAAAGGGTATTTGCCGCCGCACCCTTTGAATATTTGAAATTCACGTTTTCAAATACAACGGAACCGTCTTTTACCTCTGTCACAGGTTCTTCGGGGTCGTGAAGCTCGGGAACTTCGTCAAGGACCTCGCAAATTCTGCGTGCACTTTCCGCTGACATCGTAAGCATTACGTAGATCATGGAAAGCATCATAAGTGACATAAGTATCTGTACGCCATAGGTTATCATGGCAGAGATCTGACCTACGTCAATTCCGTACTCACCGAGTATTGCCATTCTTGAACCTACAAGCAGGATAAATGCCATATTGAAATACAGACAAACCTGCATGAGAGGGCTGTTGAGAACTACTATTCTCTCAGCCTTCCAGAATTCGTCTCTGATGTTGTCGGAAGCCTTTGCGAACTTTTCCTTCTCGTATTCTTCTCTTGAGAAGCCCTTTACAACTCTCATCGCCTGAACGTTTTCTTCAATGGACTCGTTGAGCTTATCATACTTCTTGAATGCATTTCTGAAAGCGGGCATGGCAAATCGTGCAATAAGAAGAAGACCGCACACAAGAACGGGAATGGCGATAACGAATGCCGTTGCAAGAGCACCGCCCATCACATATGCCATTACAACTGAGAACACAAGCATAAGAGGACTGCGTATAGCAGTTCTTATTATCATCATATAGGACATCTGAACGTTAGATATGTCAGTTGTCATTCTCGTAACAAGAGATGCCGTTGAAAACCTGTCGATATTTGAAAAAGAAAAGCTCTGAATTCTTTTGAAAACATCATGTCTTATGTTTTTGGCAAAGCCGGCTGAAGCGTTGGCGCAGGTAAATCCCGCAATAGCTCCGCAGCACAGGGACAAAACTGCCATCAGCACAAGCAGAAGTCCCGTTTTCACAAGAAGTCTCATATCAGCACCCGCTTTTATCTGATTGACAAGGTCAGCCGTCATAAAAGGGATAAGCGTCTCGATAATTACCTCGCCTATAATGAATAAAAGAGTCAGAACAGTAGGCTTCTTATATTCTCTGATACAGGCGGCAAGCTTTTTTATCATGTATCACAAACTTCCTTTCACTTTATTTCTTTATCTTATTAAATCAATTATACCCCTATAAATTTTAAAAGTCAATATAGTATAATATACAAAAAGCTATAAAACAACTTAAAGAAATAACCCCGTATGTGCCTTTTCGGCAAATATACGGGGTCTGTCCGTTACAACGGATTTTTCTTTATTTTAGCATAAGCTCTCGGATAAGCAGACGGTGTTTTTGACGTTTTTCTGTAAACAAGAATAAACCTGTCGCCGCCGTCCTTTACCGTGTAAGGATGGATCTTTTCAAGAGTAAGTCCCAGCTTTTTTGCTCCGGACTCAGCTTCCTTTATTTCCTCATTCGCAAGAGAGCCCTTCATGGCAACAAAACAACCGCCAACCTTTACAAAGGGTGCACATAGCTCCATTAAAACGTTAAGTCTTGCAACAGCTCTCGCCGTTGCAAAATCAAAGCTTTCTCTTACACCCTCAGATGCATATTCCTCTGCCCTTTTGGGTACTGTTTCTATCTTAACACCGCAAAGAGCCGCAGTATCGGCAATAAAGCCGCATTTCTTTGCCGTTGCATCAAGTGCGGTCACGGAAATATTGTCAAGAGCCGTCGCTATGGGAAGTGAGGGGAAACCGCCGCCGCTTCCAACATCTATAAGTGTTCTCTCTTCGCCCTCGGCAAGCGTGCCGATAACGGCTGCCGCATAAAGACAGTCGACCGTATGCTTGTTTACGGCCTCTTTTGTATCGGTAATGGCAGTAAGATTGAAAAGCTTACCCTTTTCACAAAGCTCCTTTATATGTATAAAAAGCTTTTTCGCTTTTTCTTCGGCAACGTATTCCGAAGGAATATCCCCCGAAGCCTCAAGAAGCATCTTATAAAAACTCTCAAACATAAAAATCACCAAATGATAAATCAAATAAGAGAAATGTAAATTTTCGCCCTAAGGCGAAAATCCTCCTTAACTCTTCTCTCTTCTTTCTTCTCTTTTATCTTTTCACTAAAAAACGGCGGATGCCCGCCGTTTTTTAACTTATCTTCTCCTGGGTCTGCGGTCAACCTTATCAGGACCTTCGTAAGTAATTACGATCTTGCGGTTTTCATCAGAGCCTACGGAATGAGTTGAAACGTTTTCAAAGTTCTGAATTTCAGAATGAATAATTCTTCTTTCATAAGGATTCATGGGCTCAAGCACCACGTTTCTCTTATACTTCTGAGCCTTTGCAGCCATTCTGCCTGCAAGGGCACGAAGAGTTTCTTCTCTCTTCTGTCTGTAATTTTCAATGTCAACCACGATCTTTACAAACTCCTTCTGTGTGTTACCGCCACGGCGGAGAGCAGAAAGATTTACGAGATACTGAATTGCATCAAGCGTTTCGCCGTGGTGTCCGATAAGCATACCTGCACCTTCACCTGCAATAACAAGTCTGGGATACGCCGTTCCGCCTTCGCCTGCTGTTTCAATGCCGTCAAAAGCCGCCGTAGCATCGATTTCCATGTTTTTAAGAAGTGTGCTTGCAAATTCGAGAGCATACGCCTTTTCCTCGTCAGTAACGATTATCTGACGGGGTTCCTTCTTGGGAGGAGCCTGACGTGTTTCTTCCTTCTTTACCTTTACTTCTGCATCTTCGCTCTTCTTTTCGGGCTTTTTTTCAGCCTTTTTCTCTACAGGCTTCTTTTCAGCTTTCTTTTCAACCTTCTTTTCAGGCTTCTTTTCGGAAACCTTTTCAACCTTCTTTTCGGGAGCAGGTGCAGTACCTGTGCCGCCCTTGTTGGTTGCAACCTTCATATCCTTAACGGAGGAAACGATTGCGGAAAGGTCGATCTCTTCTTCTTTGTTTATTATAACTCTTATCTTTGCAGGTGAGCTTCCTATACCTAAAAAGCCTTTTTTGGGCATTTCGGCTATTTCATAGGAAACATCCTCGCCGCTGTACTGTGCAGCGGCATTTGCCATTGCTTCTTCAACGGTTTTACCCGTTACAATGATTTCTTCCTTCATATAACGTGAATATCCTTGTTTTCTTAATTGTTAAAATTACTTTTTCTTGAATTTTCTGCCCTTATCTTCCTTCATAGGCGCTGCAACAGAAGACACGGGAGAACCGTTAAGTGTAGATGTTTTTGAAGAAGACTCTGTGGTATCATCGTCTTCGTCATATCTTGTTACCTTGCCGTCGGACACGTAATCATCGTCATCATCGTCGATGTGATGGAGAGAACGTACCTTGGGCTTGTTGGGGTCTGCGGGAGTATTTGACTTTTTCTTACCCTTTGAGCCGAGAATTTCTTTTTCGGCTGCCTTATATTCCTCTTCTGAGAACTTGGGAACGGGCATAAGCTTTGCAAGAAGCATCTGCTGGAGGAAGCTGAGTATATTTCTGAATATCCAGTAAATACCGATAGCCGCCGCATACATATATGCGAAGTAGCCTGAAAGAAAGGGCATACCGTAAAGCATGATCTTCATGGACATATTGTTCTGTGCATCCTTCGTTTCGGGAGCCTGATAAGTGAACTTTCTTGTGATCATCTGGCTTACGATCATAACAACTACGGTGATAACGGGAATAAGCATCATCCACGACCAGATACCTGCATCCTTGGGTGCTTTGGAAAGGTCGATGGTGCCGCCGAAGAACATAAAGTCGGGAAGTGCATCATAGCTGAACTTCTCAACGCCTTCAGCGAAAGCTGTTGCACCTGCTTCGCCCATTTCACGAAGCTTCTGAATAAGGGTTATCTGAGGATAAAGCACACCCTCAGCATTCTTGCCTGCTTCGGTTACAAGCTCTGCCTTCTGCAGAAGCATATTGACAGACTCCTGAGAGATACCGCAGAGGTAACGGAGAGGCTGTGTGATTACTCGGAAAAGTGCAAAAAGTATAGGCATCTGAATGAGCATGGGAAGACAGCCGCCTGCAGGATTGAAGTTCTCTCTCTGATACAGGTCCATTGTTTCCTGCTGCATTGCCTGCTGAGTCTTCTGGTCATTTCTGCCCTGATACTTCTTTCTGATAGCGGCGATCTTGGGAGCAAGTTTCGCCTGCTTTATGGAATTCTTCTGCTGCTTGATTGCAAAGGGGAGCAGAAGCACCTGCATTACGAAGGCAAAAAGCAGAAGAGCTACCATATAGTTGGGAACCAACTTATAGCACATCTGCAGTATCCAGCCTATAGGAATTCTGATAATATCTGCAATACCGTTCATTTTATTTCCTTAAATCATTTGTATTTGATGCCTTTATTTCAGACATCCTTTTCACCGCCGTTTTCCACAGCGGAATTTTTCCGTCTCCTTTTACGCTTGGGCACAGGGTCGGCACCGCCCTTTGAAAAAGGATTGCAGCGCAGTATCCTCCAAAAAGCAAGGGCAAGACCTATTATGACCCCCCATTCCTTTATTGCCTCAACGGCATAAACGGAGCAGGTGGGCACAAACCTGCACGACGGCGGTTTTAGCGGAGACAAAAGCTTCTGATAAAGTCTTATCAGAAATATGAAGAAGCGGCTAATCATGACGCATCTCCGTCACGACAGAGCTTTCTTTTCTTTCCGCCTTTGAAGGCGGCAAAATGAGCATATCAAGCTTTGTGAGTGCATACTGCATGTCACGCATAACGTCCTGCATTTTAACGACAGTAGCTTTTTCACGGGCGGCAATTACGACAATGTACCCCCGTTTGATACCGTACTCCCTGTCAAGCTGCCTATACGCTTCTCTTATGACTCTTTTTGCACGGTTTCTCTCTACTGCGCCTCCGATCTTCTTTGAGGCTGAAATACCCACACGGTTGATATTCTCTTTAAGCGGATTTTCTTTTTTCAGTCTGTTTTTCGCATAGTCCTTCAGCACGTAGAACGCCGCCGTCTGCGTTACTGCTTTATCACGGCTTCTGTATGCCTTTGCGAAAAGATGATTTTCTGTCAATGAAATAAATTTCATATTATTCTCCTGAGTACAGGGAGCTTCACACCGCTTATACCGTACTACAAAAAATGCGTTTTTTATCTACAGTATAAAACCTCCGACACCTATGGAATCGGAGGTCAGTCACCAGATATGACTTCGGTGCGTAAATTCTTCAGAGCTAACAAAACTTAGTGAGTAAGTCTTGCTCTGCCTTTAGCGCGACGTCTCTTAAGCACTTTTCTGCC
>JAZSLF010000080.1:0-3175 GCA_045535205.1 Eubacteriales bacterium | reverse complement strand
CCAAGCTGACGAGTCAGCTTGGGGTTCTCAGTCTTCTCCGCCAAAGAAGGCGGTTCATAACTTGCCGTAGACAATCATAACTTCAATCGGAGAACCGTCACCTGATTGGAGAACTGTCACCTGATTGGTTCATCATCGGGGAATTTCGCTCTCTGCGGAGAGCGACCAAAGGTACCCTTTGGAATCCGGGAAGCCTTAGGTGTTTCGCTTTCTGCGGAAAGCGACTTGGGACTCTGTCCCAAGACCCTGCAAGCTTTTAAAAAAGCTTGAGCAAAACTTTTGAATGACCAATCAGGTGACGGTTCCCTGACCAATCAGGTGACGGTTCTCTGATTGGTTGCAAGCCGCCAAAAAGTTTTTGGGGGTTTGGGGACTTTTTTCAAAAAGTCCCCAAGAACTCGGTTCTTGGGGACATCTCTTATAATAATGAAGAATAAAACTTCTCAAAGTTAAGTGCGAGGATATTTTCCAAAAGTGCTTCGGGAAGGTTCAATGCGAGAACCTTATCCAGCTCTGTTTTGGGGTCCCACATGGGATAATCCGTTGCGAAGAATATCTTTTCGCTGTCGAATGCGTATATACTTTTCATAAGCATTTCGGGAGTTGCGAAGGAACAGGTGCTGCAGGTATCGACGAAAATGTTTTCAAGGTGAGAGAGCTTTTCTCTCGCATCGTCCCACATCATCCAGCCGCCCATGTGTGCCGCAATAAGAGGCATTTTGGGGAAGGCTTTTGCCACTCTTGCCACCTGTGAGGGATGGGAGTAGTTATAACGGGGATCTCCTGCGTGTGTTATGACGAACATTCCTTTAGACTCAAGCACCTCATAAATGGGAAACATTTTGTCATCGTCGATGGCAAAAAGCTGGAGATCGGGATGAAGTTTTATGCCCTTCATTCCCATTTCGGAAATGCGGTCTATTTCAGCTTCAAAGTCTTCAAAGTCCTTGTGCATTGTTCCCGCACCTATAAACTGAGGGTGCCTGTCACATTCGCCTTTAATGAAATTGTGAATGCTCACAACTTGTTTTGGAGTTGTAGCCGTGGAAAAAACGAGGAATTTTTCTGTTCCCGCCGCCTTGCTCACTTCAAGAAGGTTTTCGCTCGTTCCCTTATGTGCCATGGGGTCGATACCGTAAAAACCGCCCACGTTACTGACTGCGGCATCGGCAATTTTCAAAGGGAATATATGAGCGTGACTGTCGATTATTTTCAAACCGAACGCCTTTCGACTTATGCCTTTCCGTCAGAACCGCAGAGCTTTATCTTGTGAATACAAAGCTCCTTAACAGCTTCTCTGCCCTTGCCCATGAACTTCTTGGGGTCGATTACGCTGTCGTTTTCAAGAACCTCTCTGACTGCCTTTGTACAGGCCGCACGAAGCTCAGTCGCAAAGTTCACCTTGGAAATACCAAGGTCAATGGTCTTCTTTATCATTTCATCGGGAATGCCGGAACCGCCGTGAAGAACGAGAGGTACTTCGATCATTTCACGAAGCTTTGCAAGAAGCTCAAAGTTGAGCTTGGGTTCGCCCTTGTAAAAACCGTGAGCCGTACCGATGGCAACTGCGAAAATGTCAATTCCCGTTCTTGTTGCGAAGTCGAGAGCTTCGTCGGGGTCTGTGTAGATAACGCCGTCGGCAACGTGGCCGTCTTCCTTGCCGCCTACTGTGCCCAGCTCGGATTCAACAGTTGCACCGTACTTCTTTGCAGCCTCAACGACCTTTTGTGTAACTGCAACGTTTTCTTCGTAGGGAAGCTTTGAGGCATCTATCATAACGGAGGAGTAGCCTGCTTCCATAGCCGCAACAACGTCATCATAGTTTTCACAGTGGTCAAGGTGGAGAGACACGGGCACAGATGCTTTGTCTGCAACTGCTTTAACCATAGCGTATGCCATTTCACGCTTTATGTAGTTTACTGTTGTGGGAGTGGTCTGGATCATAACGGGGCTTTTCATTTCTTCAGCCGCTTCAACGATAGCCTGAACCATTTCCATGTTTTCTGCATTGAAGGCAGGAATTGCATAATGACCCTCTCTTGCCTTCAAGATCATTTCTTTACTTGTTGTATACATTGGTTTCTCCTTATAATGCAGCTTTTTGCCCTTTCGGGCAAAAAGCTTCATTTTCTCTTATCTATTATCTCTTATCTCGGTAAAAATTCTTTTGAATTTTTACTCTGCTTACTGTACGTTGTTTTCTTTGATTATAGCCTCAACGTTTTCTCTGTTTATCTTGCCTTCCATTGGGCCGAAAGCGGCTATGTTGAGAGTTGCGGCAGCAGTTGCAAGCTTTGTTGCGTCTTCAATGGACATTCCTTCAATGAGACCGCAGATAAATGCGGCATCGAATGAGTCGCCCGCACCTGTTGCATCAACAGGCTTCGCCTTGTAAACACCGAAGCTGAATGCCTTGCCTTCTCTGTTGTAGATATGACATCCACGGGAGCCGTCCTTGAGAACGATAAGCTCAAGGTTGGGATTTTCAAAATAGTGGGCAACAGCTTCTTCAATAGTTTCCTTGCCGCTGAACTGAAGGAGCTCGCTTACACCGGGCATATACACGTTTGTGCGTTCCATAACCTCTGCAACAAGATCCATAGCTTCGGGATCTTTGAGAAGCTCAGGACGGATGTTGGGGTCGAAGGAGACCTTTGCACCCATATCGTTTGCACACTTCATTGTATCAACGATGCGGCGTCCGAAAGCGAGGTCAGCCATCATTGAACAGCCCATAATGTGAAAGAACTTTGCACCCTCAAGCTTTTCCTTTGCAGGTGCGGGAGCAAGAACTGCGGGAGTGTTTCCTATGTGGAAAATGAACTTTCTGGAGCCGTCTTCAAAATATGTAACGAAGGCACAGCCCGTTGAAATCCTGTCGTTCTTTATAACGTCGGAAACGTCAACACCGTCGCCTGAAAGACGGTCAAGAAGACATTTACCGAAATCGTCATCACCGACACCGCCGATTATCTTGGCACTATGACCGAGACGTGCCGCCGTGTCAATGAAGATAGCGGGAGCACCGCTGGGGTAGGGGCCCTTGAAGGTTCCCGCCTCATTCAGAGGCTCGTCAACGTTTGCTCTCATTATTTCGACGATAATTTCGCCCATTGTAATAATATCAGCCATTATATTATCCTCTTTTTCAGATTTTTATAAATTTCAGCCTACG
>JAZSLF010000068.1:0-5589 GCA_045535205.1 Eubacteriales bacterium | reverse complement strand
CTCGACGTACCTTTGTACGCCTTCGGGTATCCCAAAACAACGCAAAAGCGTTGTTTTGGCTCAGTTTGTTGATTCTGCGCATTTTTTCCTATCCCCACAAAGGGGCTGTAAAAAAACTAACGAGTTTTTTTACAGCCCCTTTTTTGAGCTTTTGTGTCTGCAAAAGAAACGTTATTATGCTAAAGCAACTATGCTGAAAACAAGTGCAAACAGAGCAACCGTTTCGCAAAGACCTACGACGGTAACGTACTGTGAGAAGCCTTTTCCTGTTTCGGCAAGGGCGTCTGCACCTGCAGCACCTGCTTTACCCTGAAAGATAGCGGAAGCCGCCATTGCAACACCGGAGGCAATACCGAGACCGAGCAAAAACGCAGGGTCAGCGGAGGAAGCCTTCATCTGCTGCATAAGAAGGAAGCCGTAGATGGTCTGTGTAAGAGGAGCACCGGCAAAGACCGTAAGTATAAACGGTGCCGCTTTGTTGCTCATATAACACTTTTTCCAGGCACCGATGGATGCCTGACCTGCAATACCGATACCAATGGCAGAGCCTACAGCGGCGATGCCCATGGTAAGTGCTGTTGCTAATAATCCTAAATTCATAATAATCTCCTTATATATTTATCATAACAATTTATTCTTTAAAGGGCTTAAATTTATGACCGCTCCACGACATATCCAGATGTGAGGAGAACTCAAGGGTGTTGAGTCTTATTCCGTGTACAATGACGGAGAGAACGTTAAGGACCATGTTGAGTCCGTGACCGAACACCAAAAGGATAATGGCGAGCACCATAAACATAAAATTACCCAGCAGAGGACCTGCAAGCTCGTTTACGGTTGCCGATATTGCGGCCCCCGCAAGACCGACAGCCCAAAGGCGTATATAGGAAACGATGTCCGAGAACACGTTTACAACACCGAGAAGGACCGAAACGATATTTTTAAGGCTGGCAAGAACGGATCTTATAATACTTCCTTCGTAATTTGAAAATACGAAGCTCAGTACAAATCCGACTCCTATGAAAGCTATGGCGGCTGTGCCTACGGGAATACCGCCGAGCACCAAGCCAAAGCTGAACACCTCGGCATTTACGACAAAACTCAGCACAACGTAATAAATGCCGATAAGCTGTAATATTGAGCCTATATCACCGAGCATTTTCACGGAGCTTCTGTTTCGCACAGCCCCCTTGATATGTGCTACGGTCAGCTGAATAAGAGCAAGCGAGAAGCAGAATATCTGTAAATTCTGTGCAGTGGTGAGCCCGACTCCCTCCGCTGTCCATGGGAGAGACCATATCTTATCACCGTAAACGTTTGAAATAACGGGAACAGATAAAGTTTTAAGCCAATTGGGCAACTGTTCGGGAGAAAGACCGAACCAGGTACAAGTGAGAGTGCCCCACAGTATTGTTGACAGACCGAAAAGACCCACAAGCAAAAATGCGGGAGAAACGGTCTTTCCTTCGATCTTTGATTTTATTATGAGTGCTGCCGCTGCGGCACAAATAATAATACCGTATCCGCCGTCACCGAAAATTATTCCGAAAAATATGAGTATAAATGCTAAAAACCAACCTGAAATGTCATATTCAAAATATCCGGGTACTGTGCCCAGAAAATCGGTCAGCGGATAGATAAGGCTGACAAATTTGTTGTTTTTCAGCTTGGTGGGAACGTCATCCTCTTCTGTGGGATCATCTGCAAAAAGACCCCAGCAGTTTTCTGTTGCCGCCTGTCTCAGCCTGTCAAGGTTTTCCGCCTCGGTATAGCCTTTAAAGTATGCCACCGAAACGCCGTTTTCTTTGCTGTCTGACAGCTCTTCCGATTTCATTCCCGTAGAATAGGTTTCAAATTCAACATTCTTTTCAACTGTCTTTATAGCCTGTTTGAAGCTTTCGGCATAACAAACGAAGGAGGAAATTTTTTCATCTATCTCCTCACATCGTGCGTTCATCCGATCGATTTTTTGCTTCATCTGTACGGTGGAGTCTTTGGGCAGTACCAAGCGGGAGCTGCTCAAAGACAGCTCATCGTTACCGCCGTTTTGAACAAGCATAAATCTGACCGTCGATTTGTTTGAAAAAAGCTTTACTGCTTTTAAAGAATCGGGAAGTGCCTTGTATTCGGCTCTTGACATTTCGTAAAATCTGACTTCGATACCCTTTGCTTTAAGCTCGTTTATTGCTTCGGGGTCGATGCTTCCCCAGCTTTTCAGCCGTTCAAGCTCGCTGTTTAAAGCGGAGCGTTGTGATAAAAGAGAGGACTTTTCTTCCGTAAGGGCGTGTATCTTTGTTGCTATCTCCAACGCTTCGTCTGTGTCTGCCGCCTTTTGCTTTACCTTTTTAGGCTTTCCCACAGAGAAAAGAGCGTGTTCAAGCAAAGTGATCTGCTCCTTATACCTAAGAAGCTTTTCGCCGAAGCCTTCGCTTATTTCGATTTGAACTATTCCAAGCTTTTGAAGCTTTGCAAGAGCTTCTTCCTTTTTATCTCCCAGAGTTATGAGAGAAATTTTTTTCATAGGCACTATCATAATGGGCTCACCGTCCTTTCGGATAGGACTTCATTACGAAGTGCTATTTTGCGTTTTGAGATTTTTGAACGCACTACGGCACTGACCTGCTGGTCTGCCATATATATGGATATTTTCTTGATGTTTTTTTCTGTTTCGGGGATCTTCACCTTTTCAAACAGGTTGACTCTCTGAGAGGTTGCAAGAAGCTCCTTCTCTAAAAGTCTCACCTGCTCGTCCAACACTTCAGCCTCCAGATCAAGCATTATCGCTTTTTCCATATGGCTTGCGGCTATATCTACCCATAGCGGTGTGGTGTACAGATCATAGTCGCCCCTTGAAAAATCTGCTCCCTCAAAGGTGGGAATATCAACTCCCGCAATATTTCCTCTGCCTTTGCGGATATTGCTCACCGTGATAATTCCGTCGGGAAAAGCATCTTTTTCGCTGAAAACGGCGATCCACGTTTCAAAGCCGGCTTCAAGATCTCTTTTCGCTTGTCTCACGGCCTTCGCCTTGGCTTCGACAGTACGGATCTCAGACTGGAGCTGTTGCTTTTTGAGTGTCAGAGTAGGCAAATATCTTCGGTACATTTTAAGGGCATCCTTTTGTACCTTTAACTCATTTTTAGTTAGCTTGATTTTTGCCAAGATCACGTTCCTCCATTATTTTTCAGGCCAGAATTCATTGATGAGGTCTGACTTTATTCCGCTTTCGTCCTTCTCAAAGCAGTCGGCAAGGATCCTCCAGCCTAAATCGAGGGATTCTTCAAGCGTTAAATTAACTGACAGATCCATAAGCTTGTTTTCAAAAAGCTCACCGTATTTGAGAAGCTTTTCGTCCCAACGGCTCATGGAAAAGCCCATGTTTTTCTTTTCGAGAGTTTCTTTATAGGAAGAATACATACGTATCATGGCATCCATAAGTGCACGGTGGTCTTTTCTTGTTTTGCCGTTGACGTTCTGCTTCAGTCGTGAAAGGGATCCGAAGGGCTCAATGCGTCCGCCCTTGAGATAATACTGACCTTCCGTAATGTAGCCTGTATTGTCGGGAACGGGATGGGTCACGTCGTCGCCCGGCATGGTAGTAACAGCCAGAACGGTGACGGAGCCTGAATTGGCAAAGTCAACTGCCTTTTCATAGCGGGAGGCAAGCTGAGAATAGAGATCACCCGGATAACCTCTGTTGGAGGGAACCTGTTCCTGAGTGATGGCAACCTCCTTCATGGCATCGGCAAAGTTGGTCATGTCTGTGAGAAGCACAAGCACGTCCTTGTCCTGAAGTGCAAACTGCTCGGCTACCGCAAGTGCCATGTCGGGAATCATCATACACTCAACAGTCGGGTCAGAAGCTGTGTGAATGAACATTACGGTCTTGCTGAGAGCACCGCCCTTAGAAAGCTCATCCTTAAAGAACAGAAAATCATCGTATTTAAGTCCCATGCCGCCAAGCACGATAACGTCTGCCTCAGCCTGCATTGCAATTCTGGCAAGAAGCTGGTTGTACGGCTCGCCGGAAATGGAGAATATGGGAAGCTTCTGGGATACGACAAGCGTGTTGAACATATCTATCATGGGAATGTTCGTTCTCATCATTCTGTTGGCAAGAATACGTTTTGTAGGGTTGACGGAAGGACCGCCGATAGCCTTCATATTATCGGTGAGGGCAGGGCCCTTGTCTCTCGGCTCGCCTGAGCCGTTGAAGATACGTCCGAGAAGATCTTCGCTGAAGGAAACCCGCATCTCATGTCCGAGAAAGCGTATCTCGTCTCCCGTTGAAACACCCTGACCGCCTGCAAATACCTGGAGTGACACAATGTCGCCTTCGATCTTGTTGACCTGTGCCAGAGATTTGCCGAAGCGGGTGTTTATCTGAGCAAGCTCGTTGTACTGAACACCGGTAGCTTTTACGGTAATAACGTTACCGACGATGGATTCAATTCTGTTGTATATCTTGTTCATCATCAATTACCGCCTTTCAGTAAGTCTTCGGCATTTTTTGTAAGTCTGCCGCCGTTGTCCCTGTACAGTCCGTCAATTTCAAGCTCAGCCTTCTTAAAAGCATCGCTTTCAAACTCTGTATAATTCCAGTTTATAAATCTTTGACGCATACGGTTGAAAAACACACGGGAGTCGTCCTTGCTGTCAAGAGCATATTCGCTGCCTAAAATACAGATAAGCTTGTCTGTGACGTATCGCTGACGTAATGTGCCGCAGTTTGCGTCGGTCAGATCAAAGGAGTTCTGCTGCAAATATACCGCATCCAGCATTTCAGCCTTGAGATAGGTTATATAATCCTCAAGTGTCGTACCTTCTTCGCCGATAACCTTCATCATTGAATCGACCTCGCTTCCGCTGTGAAGCAGCTCTTTGCAGAATTCGGACTTTTTGCGGTCTATGACACTTGCGTATTTTGACCAGGAAATAAGGGGATCTATGGCAGGGTATTTTCTTGCGTCGGAGCGTTCACGTGAAAGCCCGTGGAATGCACCTACGACCTTCAGGGTAGCCTGAGTCACAGGCTCTTCAAAGTTACCTCCTGCGGGAGATACCGTTCCGCCGATGGTGACCGAACCGGTAGTGCCGTCGGGAAGGCGAACGTATCCTGCTCTTTCGTAAAATGCCGCAATATAGGATTCAAGATATGCGGGGAATGCTTCTTCGCCGGGGATTTCCTCAAGTCGTCCCGACATTTCACGGAGTGCCTGTGCCCAACGGGATGTTGAGTCGGCAAGAAGAAGAACGTTAAGTCCCATCTGCCGATAATACTCGGCAAGAGTCACCGAGGTGTAGACCGAAGCCTCACGGGAAGCAACGGGCATTGATGACGTGTTGCATATGATGATCGTGCGTTCCATAAGAGAACGGTTTGTTTTAGGGTCAGTAAGCTCAGGGAACTCGGTGAGTGTTTCGACAACCTCGCCTGCACGTTCGCCGCAGGCGGCAATTATAACTATATCAACGTCTGCATATTTTGAGGTGGTGTGCTGAAGCACCGTCTTACCTGCTCCGAAGGGACCGGGAGTGCAGTAGGTACCGCCCTTGGCAACAGGGAAGAAGGAGTCGACCACACGCACC
>JAZSLF010000025.1:0-6993 GCA_045535205.1 Eubacteriales bacterium | reverse complement strand
GAAACAACGTCGGAAGAAGATGCAGCTAATTCCGAAATGCAGGAACGACAGAAAAATTTCGATGCGGGGGTATATACTGCCGATTATTATGAAAACGAATGGTTGAACATTTCCTATACTCCTCTTTCGGGGATGGCAGCGGACGTTGAACTTGATATTAGGTATAACAATAAGAGGCTTGAGGAGGGTCTTGACAACATTATACTTATGGATTACTATGGCAGTTCCGAAGAAATCACAGACCATGTCAAAATGACGTATACTAAGCTTATTGAGCCTGAAAGTGCAGATGCCCGTTTGGAAAAATACAAGCTTGACCTTGAAGAAGCCTTGGCGGAGTGGGATATATCCAATTATAATTATGAATACTCAAGTTACACTCTTGGCGGTGCAAACTATCAGACTCTGTCTTATTATACCGACAGCACAACAGGCTACACAAGCAAATCTTTGGTGCTTATTCGTGTTATTGACGGTTATGAAATCTGCATACAGATCATTGATGGCTTTTACAGCATTGACAAACTGCTCGGTCAATTCTCCGACCTTAATGCATCCGATGCCCCCGCCGATATGAACAGTACAGGCAAAGATGCCGAAAGCTATAACGAAGAGAAGGGTACCGGCACAAATTCGACTGACGGCAGCCCCGCCGCCTCGCCCTCTGCATCTGAAAACACTCCAAGCGAGAACAAAAACAACGGTTCTTCAGGCTCAGAACACAAGCACTCTTTTACGGAACATAAGGGAAAAGCAGCGACCTGCACCGAAAAAGGATATGCAGATTACAAGACCTGTTCCTGCGGATATTCAACATACCGTTCAATTTCTGCTCTCGGACACAGTCACAGTCTCGCTGAATCAAGGGAACCAACCTGCAACACAGAGGGATATAGTATATATAAGTGTATAAGATGTTCCGATTCCTATAAAAACAGTATAGCTGCCACCGGACACAATTATACTGAGGCCACCTGTACCACCCCAAAAACCTGCACCGTTTGTAATCATACGGAAGGAAGTCCTCTGTCTCATAATATGGAATACACAAAATGTACACGCTGTGACTATTCCGATTTTTCATACGTTGCTAAGACTTACAGCAAGTTTTGTTATGATTCTTGGTACTATTTAGGCAACCAATATACATCCACAGACGGAAGATATCTGGAAGAAGGGGAAGCCTCTATGAGTATCAGCAATGACGGAATATGCAACGTAACTTTTGCTGAATACAGCTATACGTTTACTTTGGTACAGTCAAAATGTGATGGCTACGGAATTCACTTTGATTGTTATTTGAACGGAGAATATCTGGCGAATACTGAGGTTTGGTACTTTTTTGACCAAAACCGTTGTGAGCTTTCCATCAGAAGCGGAACGCTGGGCTTCAGCCAGGTGTGTTTGAGCTTTGCGAAAACGTAAAATAAAACGTTATTACAAAAAACAAATTATGAAAGGAGACCGAAAATGAATGAAGGAATTAAAAATTTGATACCCAAGCTGGCAAGTGCTCTCTTGTTGGTGATCATAGTATTTACCCTCATCAACATCAACGGAAATCCCACCAAAGAAGCTGAAAAATATGTCAAAAGTGATGTTTATAAACAGCTTGGCGTTGTTGCCGACGATTTTGATACCGAAATTCTTTGCAGAGAAGGCGCAAAAAGACTTGTAGCTGTCAAGTTTTCCGTTGATTCAGGCGATTGGATGGGAAGTTATTGTGTTTACATGGACGGCAAATACGTTCTGAACTGTACTACGATGCTTCCTGCAGGTTATGAATTTGACGAAAATCTTGAAGAGCTTAAGGCACTTTTCGGAATGTGATAATTTTAAATTGAATCTTAAAAAAGGAGAAAAATCATGAAATGCATTAAATGTAACGCTGAATTAAATGATGATGCGGCATTTTGTTCAAGCTGCGGAGAAAAGCAGGAGCAAATCACAGAAGTTGTTGAAAACGCAGTCGAAAATGCTGACGTGAGTGCAGAAGCCGAAATCTGTGAAGACAGCACCGCAACTGAGTCTGAAAATACGGCTCCCGAAGGCGAGACTGCTCCCGCAAAACGTAAAAAGAAAAAGATCAAGATAGCACCCATCATAATTTCCGCAGTTTTGGTTGTGATATTGGCAGTAGGAGCTGTTATCGGCATTCCCATCCTTCGTGATTATATGCTCACAAAGGAGCTTGATCCTGTACTTGCAAATAAAGCTTTTCAATACGTTGAAGTGGATTCCGACAGTGTTTCTATTAAAAGATATACCTTTTTCCCCGACAATAAAGTTACAATAGAACGATACAACTCCGAAGACGACTCTAAAGAACAGTATACCGAATACTATACCGCAGAAGAAAAAAATAAGCTCAATAAAGTTTTAATAAATACAGAAAAGAATTGCACGTTAGCTTCTATAAGTATATCCGACGTAAATAGCGGTCAAATTTCTTACATAAGCGCCTACCCCGGCACGTTCTCTCTGCTTGACGAAGAAACCAAGCTTCCATTTGATGAGGAAATAAAAAAGCAGACAAGGGAAAGCGAAAGTCTGAAAAAAGCTGAAGAACAGAAGAAACAAGCCGAAGAACTAAAACAACTTCAAAAAGAGGCACTCAATGTTTTACTCTACTGTGAATATTATCCGGGTTTTTTAGTTGGTGAGTTGATTAACGGTGTATTTTCGGAATATGAAATAAAAGGAGCTTTGGATCCCGATAACAGCGATCTGTTTATTCTCAGAATAAGCGGAACCTATTATCCTAATCCCGCAGTAAAGGCGTATACCGAAAAAGGCACGTTTGTGGCAGAAGTAGACATAAAAAATAAAGGGGCAAGCTTTGATAAATCCGTAGGAGATAATGATGCTATTCTAAAATCGTTTATCATGTATACGACTTCCTCCTCATCCTTTAATCCGTATTATATGCCGTCATGGTAAAAAGGCAACCCTATATAAATAAAGCCAAGTATTTCTTACGGAAGCTTTGACGTCCTCTTGACAACAATAAGATAACCCTGAGATGTCTCTGACATCTCAGGGTTTTTGATTAAGGGATCCTCTTATAAAGCCTCCATAAGCTTTTCAACTGTTGAAAAGCGGCTGTTGGGATCAATTTGAGTACATTTTAAAACGATCTTTCCCGCCCTGCCGTCTGCCAGCTTGGAGCTTGGATGCTCTCCCGTAAGCATTACGTTAAGAAGAACCCCCAAAGCATAAATATCCGAACGGGTGTCACTTTGAGAGATCCCAAGCTGTTCGGGAGACGCATAGCCCAAAGTGCCCAAAATAACGGTGTCACTTGTTTTATGCTCCCCATACTGCCTTGAGGCGTTAAGATCTATAAGCTTTACCTTTCCTTTTGTATCGATCATAACGTTTTCGGGCTTTATGTCTCGGTGGATCATACCGAAGCTGTGAAGCGTTTCAACAGCATTGCAAACACCGTACATCACCGCTTTTGCACCGCCATAGGTGTATTTCCCCGTTTCCAGCACGTCTGCAACCGTAACACCGTTTATATACTCCTCAAGAACTATCTGTCCGTCATCAAGCATGAACGTGTCATATACTTCCGGAAGATTTTCATGCTTGATGTTTTTAAGCAGCTCATAAGCAAAAACGGGTCTTTCATATTTCTTTAAAATAATGTCCTTCGATAGAGTCAGATTACGCATTCGCACGACCATTCCCCCGTTTTTATCCGACAGCTTCTGAATGATCTTGTATTCTGCCCTAAGGGTATCTATAAATTCTGTACAGTTCATTTATATTATCCTTTTTCACCGATCCAATCAGGGTACAATACCTTGATTGACACAAATTCTTTCACATCATTCCCACGTGATCAAATGCGTCGTGTCATAATTATACACTAAATTTTTATACAAATCAAGGCAAATCAAGGGACCCATCCCCGATCGACGTGTGTCTAAAAGTTTTTTGCGGAGCTTTTTACATAGGGGTGGGGATGTAAAAAAACTCGTTAGTTTTTTTACATCCCCTTCTCGTCAAAAAGCGACCTTAACTCTACCACTTGACGAACGGAGAAAAATGGTATACCATTAAAACAGAAAACATTTTTAGAGGGAAATATGAAAATTGTCAAAGGAAATGCCCGATTTACAGTTATAACCGAGGGTGCTGTCAGAATTGAATATGCCGCAGACGGCAATTTTGAAAATGCACCCACCCTGTTTGCCGCTCGTGGCACCCAAGCAGACGCCAAGGTGACCGATGGCGAAATTCTGACCGTTAAAACAGAAAAGCTTACTCTTTATTATCACGGCGGAGAGTTTTCACACGATAGCCTCTATGCCGATATTCACGCAGGCGGAAAGAATTGCCGTTGGCACTACGGAGACAAAAACGAAGAAAACCTCGGAGGTACTCTCCATACCCTTGACGGTGTTTCGGGATTTCAAAAAATTCCCGAAGGGCTTCTGTCCCGTGACGGTTGGCAGATAATAGACGATTCCGGCTCTTGCGTGCTCTGCGACGGCTGGGTAAAAAACAGAAATGACAAACATATTCACGACCTTTACCTTTTTGTCTACGGCAAAGACTTTAAAGCGGCGCTCTCCGATTTTTTTGCCGTTTCGGGAAAAGCGGCACTGCCGAGAAAGAACTTTTTCGGTTCGTGGTATTCTCGCTGGTGGCCCTACACCGCAGATGAATTTCTGAAAATTGCCGATGAATATGAAGAAAACGGATTTCCCCTTGATATTCTCGTTTTCGACATGGATTGGCACTATCAGGACTGGGGGCATAAAGAGGGTGAACCCGAATACCTCTACGGCTACGGCCATGCGGGGCAGAATTTAGGCTGGACAGGCTACACGTGGAACAAACGACTTATACCCGACCCCGACGGACTTATAAATTCTCTGTCAGAAAGAGGAGTTTCCGTAGTTCTCAACGATCATCCCTGCGACGGTGTCCGTGATGCTGACAGGTGTTATCCTCTTTTTTTGAAAAAACTGCAAAATGCGGCTTACACCGAGGAGGTTCCCGACGTTTATGAGAGAATATCAGAGCGTGAAAAGGAAAATCCCCGGAAGAAAGAGATAAATTTCCGCTTCAACGCAGGAAATCCCGACTATATGAAAGCCTTTTTTGAAGCGACAAACTCCGAAATGGAGGAAAAAAACATCGCTTTCCGTTGGCTTGATTGGCAGCAGGACTATCTCTATCCAAACGTAAACGGCATAAAGGGGCTTTCTCACCTAAGATGGCTGAACCATTTGTACTATGAAAACTCAAAGCTGAAAAACGAAAAGGGAAAGGCAAAAAGACGGGGAATGTCCTTTTCCCGATGGGGCGGCTTCGGTGACCACAAGCATCCTGCGTGGTTTTCGGGAGATACAGTAACCTCCTTTGATACCCTTGATTTTCAGGTTCAGATGACAGTTTCAGCAGGTAACGCAGGTTGCTTTTTCTGGAGTCATGACATCGGAGGCTTTCAGGACACCGTACCCGGAGGTCAAGGCGAGGTCTATGCCCGTTGGGTGCAGTTCGGTGCCATGAGTCCCGCACTCCGTGTTCATATGTGCGGTGTTGAAGGACTTGACAGACGTCCTTGGACGTGGGCGGAGCCATTCGCTTCTTCCATGAAAAAAGCATACGCCCTTCGTTCAAAGCTCTTTCCTTATATATATTCGTCAGCATACGAAAGCTGTGAAAAGGGTCTTCCTCTTTTGAAGCCGTTGTATATTGAAGACCCCCAAAATGAAAATTCCTATAACTACCCCTCGACATATCTTCTTGGCGACGGTCTTCTTGTTTCCCCCATTTGCTCCGCAGGGGATGAAAACTATATAGCAAAGAAAGCCTTGTGGCTTCCCGAAGGCACATGGTACGATGTTTTCACAGATGAAAAATATGAGGGCGGAAAAGAATATGCCGTAGAACACGGTATTGACACCTTCCCGCTTTTTGCAAAAGCAGGATACCCAATCGTAACTCAGCCATACACAAGCAGAATGGCAGGTGAAAAGCTGACAGACCCCACCGTTATTATTTACGCAGGTTCAAACGGCGAAAGCGTTCTTTACGAGGATGACGGAATAAGCGAAAAAGTTGCATGCCGAATTACAAGAATTTTTTACGAGGAAAAGGAAAACTCCCCTGAAATATCCCTCTCAAAAGAAGGAAACGGTTTTGAAGGAGAAGTTCTTTCCCGTAATATTACTTTTGAAATAAGGAATTGTTCTCCGGTCACCGAAGTATTTTGCAGAACCCACGAAACAGAACTCTCCTTTGAAAACAACACGGCAAAAATCACCGTACGCAACGTAAAAGCTGATGAACCCTTAAAGATTACAGTTAAATAGCATAAACCGCCGAGACACCTCGGCGGTTCAGAGTGTAGACAAAGTCTACACTCTGAGTCAGACTGAGAGAAACGCAGGTAGATTGAGAGCTTTTTCCCTCGTCGGCATAGTTACCTATGGTAGAGGGAAAAACGCTCTCAAAGCAGATGTGGCGGGCATTTGCCCGCCTTTTTTATGTCAGATAATTTCATCAAGAAATATTTGTTTTATACAAGCTTTTCTTTTCACATCTGCGTTATACCAAGTTTGTCTTCAGTCTGAACCGCCGAGACACCTCGGCGGTTTGCTTTATCATGCTTCAAAGCCGCTTCCTGCTTTAATGTAGGACTAAAGTTGACTTTTTATATTTGATGCGTTATAATATTCATAGAAAATAGCGGTTTTGGTAACATTTTAATTATTTTTGATATTAAATTGTTTAATTTCGGAGGTGCTTTTAACTATGAGAAGAATTTTGAGCTTATTTCTTTCCCTTGTTATTGTTTTTGGTATAGTGCCATTGACGGTGCAGGCGGCAGAGGCAGACGGATTTAATTACGAGATAAACGACGGCTCTGCTACGATTACCGGATATTACGGAAGCGACAGCGAAGTCGTTATCCCTTCGGAGATCGAGGGATATCCCGTTAAAACAATCGGTTGGTATGCATTTTTAGGCATA
>JAZSLF010000038.1:0-5286 GCA_045535205.1 Eubacteriales bacterium | reverse complement strand
CTTGCGGTACATCATACAGAAATAAGGGTGTTCAGCTTCTTTTGGACGCTGTTGTTGATTATATGCCGGCCCCGACAGATATCGCTAACATCAAGGGTATTGTTCCCGATACAGAAGAAGAGCAGGAAAGACCGTCATCTGACGATGCTCCTTTTGCTGCTTTGGCATTTAAGATTGCAACTGACCCGTTCGTTGGTAAGATTTGCTTCTTCAGAGTATATTCAGGTACTGTAAATGCAGGTTCTTATGTACTCAATGCTTGTAAGGGTAACAAAGAGCGTCTTGGCAGAATTCTCCAGATGCACTCAAACCACAGAGAAGATATCGAAACTGTTTACTCAGGCGATATCGCAGCTGCAGTAGGTTTAAAGAACACTACAACAGGTGATACACTTTGTGATGAAAAGCACCCGATTATCCTTGAGTCAATGAACTTCCCCGAACCTGTTATCCGTGTTGCTATCGAACCGAAGACAAAGGCAGGTCAGGAGAAGATGGGTATTGCACTTCAGAAGCTTGCTGAAGAAGACCCGACATTCAAGACTTATACAGATGAAGAAACAGGCCAGACAATTATTGCCGGCATGGGTGAGCTTCATCTTGAAATTATCGTAGACAGACTCTTAAGAGAGTTTAAGGTAGAAGCAAACGTAGGTGAACCTCAGGTTTCTTACAGAGAGGCTATCAGAAAGCCGGTTGACGTTGAGCACAAGTATGCTCGTCAGTCAGGTGGTAAGGGTCAGTACGGACACGTACTCATGAAGATGGGGCCGCATGAAGAAGGTAAGGGTTACGAGTTTGTTAATGCTATCGTCGGCGGTGCTATTCCGAAGGAATACATCCCCGCTGTAGATGCAGGTGTTCAGGGCGCTATGCTTTCAGGTGTA
Organism: Eubacteriales bacterium; assembly: GCA_045535205.1. Classification (GTDB taxonomy): domain Bacteria; phylum Bacillota; class Clostridia; order Oscillospirales; family CAG-272; genus RUG14199. Next base: position 4,399 of record JAZSLF010000038.1, on the reverse strand, counting down.
CTTGCAGGCTACAACGTAGTTGACGTAAAGGTTACACTTTATGATGGTTCATACCATGAAGTCGACTCATCAGAAATGGCGTTTAAGATTGCCGCTTCTATGGCATTCAAAGAAGGTATGAGAAAGGCTGATCCTGTTATCAAGGAGCCGATTATGTTGGTTAACGTAATTATGCCTGACGAATATCTTGGTGATGTTATGGGCGACCTTAACTCACGCCGTGGTATGATTCAGAAGATGGAAGCTTTGTCAGGTGCACAGAGAATCACAGCTATGGTTCCATTGTCAGAGATGTTCGGTTATGCAACAGAACTCCGTTCAAGAACACAGGGCCGTGGTCAGTACACTATGGAGCCTTCACACTATTCTGAAGTGCCCAAGTCAATTCAGGAAAAGATTGTTAATGACAGAACAAAGTCAAACTAAAACTTTTTCGATAATTTTCATAAAAAGACTTGATTTTTTTAAGAAAAAATTGTAAAATAAGATTAATTGATTGTAAATCAAATTTTAAGGAGGAAATTCACAATGGCAAAGGCAAAATTTGAAAGAAATAAGCCCCACGTAAACATTGGTACCATTGGTCACGTTGACCATGGTAAGACAACTCTTACAGCAGCTATCACAAAGGTTCTCTCACTTAGAGGACAGGCTGAATTCTCAGCTTACGATAACATCGATAAGGCTCCTGAAGAGAGAGAAAGAGGTATCACAATCTCTACAGCTCACGTTGAGTACGAGACAGACAACCGTCACTATGCTCACGTTGACTGCCCGGGACATGCTGACTACGTTAAGAACATGATCACAGGTGCTGCTCAGATGGACGGCGCTATCTTGGTTGTTTCTGCAGCTGACGGCCCCATGCCCCAGACAAGAGAACACATCCTTCTTTCAAGACAGGTTGGCGTTCCTTACATCGTAGTATTCATGAACAAGGCTGACCAGGTTGACGACCCCGAACTTCTCGAGCTCGTTGAAATGGAAATCAGAGACCTTCTTTCAGAATATGAGTTCCCCGGCGATGATATCCCCATCGTTACAGGTTCAGGTCTTCAGGTTCTTGAATCAACATCAACAGATGTTAATGCTCCCGAATACAAGTGTATTCTTGACCTTATGGCAGAAGTTGACAGATATATCCCGACTCCTGACAGAAAGGCAGATCTTCCTTTCTTGATGCCGGTCGAGGACGTATTCTCAATCACAGGCCGTGGTACAGTTGCTACAGGTAGAGTTGAGAGAGGTCAGCTTAAGCTTTCAGACGAAGTTGAAATCGTTGGTCTTACAGACGAATCAAGAAAAGTTGTTGTTACAGGTATCGAAATGTTCAGAAAGCTTCTTGACTATGCTGAAGCTGGTGACAACATCGGTGCTCTTCTCCGTGGTGTTCAGAGAACAGAAATTGAACGTGGTCAGGTTCTTGCTGCTCCTGGTTCAATTCAGCCGCACACAAAGTTCAAGGGCGAAGTTTACGTTCTTACTAAGGAAGAAGGCGGCCGTCATACACCGTTCTTCAACAACTACAGACCGCAGTTCTATTTCAGAACTACAGACGTTACAGGCGTTATCTCTCTTCCTGAGGGCACAGAAATGTGTATGCCTGGCGACAACGTAAAGATGTCAGTTGAACTTATCACTCCGATCGCTATCGAAAAGGGTCTCCGTTTCGCTATCCGTGAAGGTGGTAGAACAGTTGGTTCAGGCGTTGTTTCTGAAGTTGACGCGTAAGTTTTAAACTAAACTTATATTGAGCGATTATCATTTTGATAGTCGCTCTTTTTTTGCTTAAAATCCTTTTAAAATCAGTCTCTTTTACGTTGACTTTATTTAATTTAAATGGTATAATTTAGATATAAATAATCGAAAGGATTTATGTAACATGGAAAAGTACATTAAAAATTATGAAGAATGGATAAATTCTACTTGGGATAAGCTTGATAAAAAGCTTTCAAAGGTTGCGATTAAGAGCCGTGATAAAATTCCTTATACTACAAAAGACGGCGTTCACGATAACAGACACGAAACTGATCCTACATGGTGGACAAACGGATTTTTTGGTGCTCTTATGTGGGCGATGTATCTTGGAACAAAGAATGAAGAATATAAGAAAACTGCTATCCGTCAGGAAGAGTTATTGGATGATGCGTTCAAAAACTTTGACGGTCTTCACCATGATGTTGGCTTTATGTGGAACATAACAAGCGGTGTAAATTATCGCTTGACAGGAAATGAAGAGTCAAAAAGAAGAATTGACTATGCTTCAGCAGTCCTTGCATCAAGATACAATATTGCAGGCGGATTTATCCGTGCATGGCCCGATTGGGATGAGACAACAAACCATGTTGGCGTCACAATTATCGACTGTATGATGAATATTCCGCTTCTTTACAGAGAGTCGGTATATTCAAAGGACGACAGATTTAAGAATATTGCCGTTGCGCATGCTAATATGGCTATGTGCGATCATATAAGACCTGACGGCAGTGTGCACCATATTGTTCGTCATGACCCGCAGACAGGTGAAGTTTTGGAAAACATCGGCGGTCAGGGATATGGTGTTGGCTCTTCCTGGTCAAGAGGTCAGGCTTGGGCAATTTACGGATTTGTTCTATCATATATCCATACAGGATACGAAGAATATTTAGATGTTGCAAAATCTGTTGCACAGTACTTTATTGCAAATGTAGCATCGACAGATTATCTCCCGCTATGTGATTTCAGAGCACCCGACGAGGCTGTATATTATGACAGTACTGCAGCTGTTTGCACAGCTTGTGGTTTAATCGAAATTGCAAGATGCGTTCCTGAATATGAAAAGAAAATGTATATTGATGCAGCAATGAAGCTTCTTATGGCAGCCGAAAAAGAATGGTGCAACTGGGATGATAATGAAGATTCAGTTCTCCAGATGGGTACAGAAGCTTACTATAACGGTATCCATATGCCAATTATCTATGGCGACTTCTTCTTGGCGGAAGCCTTGCTCAAATTGAAGGGCGAAGAATTCCTGATGTGGTAATTCGGACGGTCTATTTTGCGAAAAAGCCTTTAAACGGACCACTCGGCATCTCGCTGCGGCTCGGGCACGACTCGGCTCTGACAGTCCACCGGACTGTCATTCACTACCTCATCGCCGCTACGCTACGCCGTCGGGCAAGGCAAAATGCTCCGTTTAAATCCTTTTTCATCAAAATATCTTCGTCCAATGGCGGTCTGTTTTGCGAAAAATGGACCAAAAAAGTAAAACAAAAAAGGCAGTTCATTTTGAACTGCCTTTTAAATTGCTTGAAAATTATTTCTTAAGGTTTGCTTCAAGCTTTGAAAGCTCGTCTGCCATTTCCTTAGGAAGCTTATCGCCAAACTGAGCGAAGTATTCTTTGATGTTTTCAACATCTTCGAGCCATACATCTCTGTCGATTGAAAGAAGTGCCTTTACATCTTCTAATGTCATATCGAGGTCAGTAATGTCGATGTCTTCAGCCTTAGGAATAAAGCCAATTTCACACTCGTCAGCGTCAACTTTGCCTGCGCATCTGTCCAAAATCCAGAGAAGAACACGCATATTGTCGCCAAATCCGGGCCACATAAAGTCGTCGTTTTCGTCACGTCTGAACCAGTTAACGTGGAAAATCTTCGGAGCTTTGTCGCCAAGCTTTTTGCCCATTTCCAACCAGTGATTCCAGTATGTTGCCATGTTGTAACCAACAAACGGCTTCATAGCCATCGGGTCTCTTCTTACAACGCCGACTGCACCTGCAGCTGCAGCAGTTGTTTCAGATGCCATAGTAGCACCAACGAATGTGCCGTGTGTCCAGTCTTTTGACTGATATACAAGCGGTGCACACTTAGCTCTTCTTCCGCCGAATACGATAGCTTCAACCGGTACGCCTGCGGGGTTTTCAAATTCCTTTGAAATGCAGGGGCAGTTAACAGCCGGAGCTGTAAATCTTGAGTTCGGGTGAGCGAGCTTGTTGCCTGCTTCTGTATATTCAACGCCGTTTACCTTAGCGCCTTTCCACTCTGTTGCATTAACAGGCGGATTCTTGTCTAAGCCTTCCCACCAAACTGTCATATCATCATTGTTGATAGCAACGTTTGTGAAGATTGTGTTTTTCTTTGTTGATTCAAGAGCATTAAAGTTTGTCTTAACACTTGTACCCGGTGCAACGCCGAAGAAGCCTGCTTCAGGGTTGATAGCATAAAGTCTGCCGTCGGGACCGATTTTAAGCCAAGCGATGTCATCGCCGACTGTCCATACTTTGTAGCCCTGTTCCTTAAGATACTCGGGCGGAATAAGCATAGCAAGGTTAGTCTTACCGCAAGCTGACGGGAATGCAGCACAGATGTACTTAACTTCGCCCTTGGGGTTCTCAAGGCCGAGGATGAGCATATATTC
>JAZSLF010000106.1:0-20310 GCA_045535205.1 Eubacteriales bacterium | reverse complement strand
TTCACTACTTCTTCCTTTGGAAACGGTTTGACCTTGTTTGAGGGAAACTCCACTTCATATATCGGAGTGACAAAGCAAATCAAACTTTGCAAAGATGATTGCGACTTTTCCATATCGGTACTTATTCCAAAGCAGGATTATAACGGTTGGTCTGCGAATAATGCCATGCAGATTATACTGCTTATGCTTCTTCTCGTCACAGCGACGGTGGGATGCTGCTTCTATTTCTCCCGTAGGTTCTTGTTACCGATCAAGCATGGGTTGGAGCAAATCAAGCATAAGGAATACGGCGGACATTCCAACGTTACCGAGATTGACGATTTGTTTGCGTTCCTTGCTGAGCAAGACCGTATTGCAGAAGCTCAATTTGCCGAGATGGAAAGTCAAAAAGCAACAATGCAATCTACGCTCGACCAAATGAGCAGTGAAAAGAACAAAGCCGAACAGAACGCCGCAAGGTTGGCATATTCAAGGAAAAACGAAGTTGATCCATACGATTACGAACAGTTCCTTATGGGCGTAAAGACGCTTACATCTATGGAACGTACCGTGTTTGAGTATTACCTTGCGGGCAAGAGTGTGAAACAGATTGTCGAACTCGCAGGCATCAAAGAGTCAACCGTTCGTTTCCATAACCGCAATATTTATTCCAAGTTAGGTGTAAACTCGCTGAAACAGCTTTTAATGTTCGCAGCTATTATGAAGCGTGACGAAGAAGGAGGAGATATAAAGTGACATTGGCTGATAGGTTAAATAAGATTATTGCAGAGCAAAATATCTCAAAAAGAGAATTTGCAAAACGGATCGGAGTTTCTGAAAACTATGTTTATACTCTAACCGGCGAAAGCAAAAAAATCACAACCCTTTCGCCAATGCTCGCAAAGGTAATTGCAATGGAGTTCGGCTATGATGCCGAGTGGATATTGAACGGAGATAAAAAGGTATGACAAAAGCCGAATGAGTTTGAACGCTCATTCGGCTTTTTCTGTGACAGTTTGAATATTTCGTTTTTGCTACTCAAATCAATGGATTTCTGACGCATATTTAGAATGTTATTCTGCTCCTTTCTAAAACCGCCCAAAAACCCGTTTTTGACACCAATGCGTTCAGTGGGGCAAACCAGCGAAAACCCTAGTGTTTATGCGGGCTTCCAACGGTTTGCCCTATTATAACACAAGCCTCTATTCTACGAACTATTCCTGTTGCTTTCATAATATATAATAATCTCCTTGTCTCACAAATTTGTACTGTTAGTATCTGTAAAACAAGGAGATTTATACTGTTATTTATTTTTTAATTGTTCGCAAATTTTGTGGTTTACAGCAACATAAAAATCAACTTGCGAGGGTTTGTTTAATCCAACCTCTTTCTCTACGGCTTCACGCAACGGTTTTATTTCTTCTTCGGTTCGGTCAAAATATGTAATAGGATATAATATTCCACCAACTAAAGCATCTGCACCATATTTTAAAAAACTATTCTCATCAATGGATAGTCCTAATGTTTGGCCCCAAAACCAACTGAACTCCGAAACTTTAGTAATATCATAATTGTTTTGTGACAACTTGTCTAAGTCTGTCAATGTTACATAAGGAACATTTTGATATTTATCAGTTTCAACTGCTACAAAACAAAAATTTTTGTCTTCCAAAATGTAATAGTTATCTGAATCTTTTAACTCTTCAATTATCAGTTGACATCTCTTTTCTAAATCGGCAATACCTTCTTTGGGAACTTCTGCCAATTCAGCTATAACTTCGGCAACACCATGTATAGTGCAATAATCTAATAATTCTCTAACAATCATAAAATTCGCTCCTTTTTTATTTACTGTGCATTCATTATACCAAGTAATATGTGACAAAAACAGTACATAGTCAAAATATGTTGTTGTTTGTCAAAAAATTTTCTTTGAAAATCACCCAAAAGCCCAGTATTTCTCACATTGCTAACACCCGTAAAGAATATTGTCATATTCCCTATTGGATACTTAAAACTCACTAATTTATTTTAATTCATCATACATATTGGTCGTACCTTGTATCAATTAGCTGATTTATTTCATTTAATGCTTTGCGATAATTCTTACTCAGCTGTAAGTGGTTGGGATGATATGTCCATAGCACCATCATACCTTCTATACCCAGTAAATGAGAAATGTCACTTACTAAGGAACTATGGCTTGGTTCGTATTTGCTTAATTCTTCTGTACTTAAAGAAAAGGCAGATGCCAACGATGCAGTATATTTGCCATTACCTATAGCTAAAATAATCACCTTGGGTTTTAATAGACTAATCTCCCTTTGCAATACCGATTGTTTTTCACTTTCATAAGGTTGGTTAAATTTTATTCCATCTTCCTTTGACAATCTTTGCGCATTTAATGGGTGAAACTTATCTAAATTATTCCACACAACATCGTAACCAATCTCACACAAACGGCGATAGAAATTCCAAAAAGGTGATTTGTTTGTTTTTCTATTTATTTCGTAATTAGGCTTTTTTGTCCGTTGTACAATTTGATACTTGCGAATCCAAACTTGCGTTTTTACAGGTGTGCATTCCAAGCACTCTTGACCGACATACATCAAAAGCGGCTTGTTGCTATCTATGTATTCATCAGGAAATCCCATACGGAACATTGCGGAATAGCCGTTGTTTTCCTTTTCGCTGCCAAATTGCCAGCCATCGTATACCTCTTTCAGAGCCAATTCAATCTTGTTAAGTTCCATATACGAACCTCCTTGTCACGTTAATTATAACACATAGTTGCAATAAATACAATATCGTAAAGTCAGCCAAGCATAGCGGCATACCCCTCAAGGGCAGACTTATGATACATATTTATAAACGTATGAAGCTCACTTTTTCCTTTGATATAGTCAGAAACGACCTTAAGGATAGGCGCATCTTTTTCGGGGTAATATTCAATATCAGCCGCGGTAAGATATAGCTCGGATTCTATGAGGCGACCGTTCTTCAAACTATATCCCGAAATAATTTCTTCATTGAATTTCGTTATCACTACAGGATGTGTTGTGCTTTTATCGCTGGGTATTACGATATCTCCAACTTCAAACGGATAGGGCCCCGTTTCGGAAAATCCATAATCAAAGCGAAGGACGGTATAAGGAATTATACATCTTTCCAGATCCTGTACCCAAAGAATATTCCCTCTTTTATCAAAGCATACGCTTGTTTCTTCCCTCGTGGACAGATTTTTCTTTGTAAAAACTATTTTCTCATCGGTGCCAATGTTTATAAACCTGCAAAGCTCTTTTTGAAAATCTGTATAAACCTCGGCCCACAGACTGTCTTTGCCAACAACGACGTAAACAGCGTCATTTTCAATCTTGTAAAAATTGCTTACGGCCTCATTTTCTGTAGCTATATAGTTTTTGAGCAGAGTATGTAGGGTGGTTTCTTTTTCATCGCAAATATATTCCTCAGGGATCGTGACGATCTCATCTCGTGTCTCGTTAATTAGCTGTGAAAATGCTTCGTGCTTTTCATCAAAAGCGATATGTTCGCAGTTTTCAATTACTTTAGCCGCATCCAAGGGGGCAAATCTGTAGCCTATATTTTTTAGATGCTGTCTTACGTCTTTTGAATTCAGATAGTTTAGTACGTCCATTTTTCTCCGTCCTGTAAATCAGTATATTTCCGTCACTCATTAGTAACAGCATATAATCGTTTCAAATGACAAATTTGGTCCGCTTTTTTATGTATAGGTCAAAAAAGGTTGTTTTCACCAAAAAATTTTCTTCAAAAATCGCCCAAAAATCCAGTGTTTATGCGGCTTTAAGCGACTTTTGTGTTATCTCATACGAGTGTAGCGAGTATCTATGTTCTCCAAAATTGTCTGAATTTTAATTCAGTAACAATTTTGGGAGGTTATAATAACACCAGCATCTATTCTTCTAACAATACCAGTTGCTTTCATAGTTATATAAATTCTCCTTTAAATTCAAATCGTGATACTATTATCTGTAAAACAAGGAGATTTATACTGCAAGAATTTACTTTTAAAATGGAATGTGCTATAATAAAACAAAGGAGATGATTTTGTGAAAAACGAAAAACAAATAATGACAATTATTTTTTCCGTTCTTATCACCTTGGCAGTTGTTTTTGCCGTATTGTTTGGTATAAAGGTGTACCAAGACAAACTTGTTGAATCAGGTTATGGCGAAACACCAAACTCTACCAATCAATATTCTAAAGATGTAACAATGATTCAATTGATTGCTGCTCCTGAAAAATATGACGGTCAACTTGTCAGAGTAATTGGAGTTGGCAATCTTGAGTTTGAGGGCAATTGTATTTCACTCAGTAAAGAGGATTTAAAATATGGTGTTGGCAATTCCGTTTGGATTGAAATTGATGAAAATGCAATTTCATACGAAGAAGCACAACAATATAATGGTGAGTATGTAATCATAGAGGGCGTTTTTGACAAAGACGATTGCGGTCATATGGATATGTATTGCGGTTCCATCAAAAGTATCAGCCGATATGAATTGCGGGATTCCCATCTGATCGATCATTCAACGATTACACAACAGATGGATACAACATATTCGTATGAAATCACCGATTATAAAGGGCGGATTTTAGATTACAAGGATAATTTAACGAGAGAACCGAAAAGACAAACAGTAAGTGCTGATGTTGTCGGCATATCTCTCCAAACAGGAGCGGGGCTATCCACAAATTATGCTACCTATTTTGATTTGGAAAACAGTAAAACTTCAGAAACTTTTTATTATGTTCTGACCGCTAAAGACGGCTACGTTGTGTATGCGGATTACAGAGACGGCGAACATTTTATAATTGTTCAGGATATATTTGACAAAGAGCAATATTATCAAGAATATAAATTAGAAAACGTTTCGCCTGTTGCAGCAGATTTTGTTGTTGACGGTTATTTTAACACAAAAGGAAATGTCAATATTACATATCTGTCCGGCGAGGACTACAGAGAAACAAACTACACAATTGTAATAATGCAAAAAGATAAAGCGGAATGATTTCACTCCGCTTTTGCTACGGTGTTATTATTTATAAAAATCAGGAGAAATATACCGCAATATTTACTTTTTAAATCTGTTATGATATAATAAAATCAAAGTGGTGATTTTGTGAAAAAGATACTTTATATTGTTATATGTTTATCATTTGTTCTTTGTTTATCGGCTTGCACTTATAATAATCAACCCGATAACGATACTGTTAATAAGGATAGTGATAAGATTGCAACCCAAGAAAAATCTTTGTACTTAATAAATAATAAATATGCGTTAATTCTCGATAATATTGTAAAGGCTTATCCTTGGAACGATGATGACTTAACTATAGTTCCGGAAAATCCCGAGCTCAGTTATATGTACCGTCAAAGCTCTGAGCTTTCCGATATTGGTTTTGCCCTGATTGATTTGGATGGGAATGGATATGATGAACTGATAATATCGGACCCGAGTAAATTTGTGTATGATGTATACACAATATCCAACGGAAAAGTAGTCCATCTGTTTGAAAGCGGAGAAAGATATTGCTATATTTTGCGTGAAAATGGATTGATAGAAAATTCATGGTTAAGCTCTGCTGCCACAAGCGGACACGATTTTTACAGATTTAATGACGGCAAGCTTGATTTTATCGAAAGAATTACATTAGATGCATACCATGCTTTAGATATTGGGATAATAAAAGAAATAACCGAAGCAAGTGAGGATAATTGCTTCTTCATATCAATTACCGACCAAACTGAAGATTACAGATCTGCAACTTTGGATGAGGCACTTGGGAAAATAGAATCATATCAGAATGCAAACAAAGAATTGGAAATAGAATATACATTGCTTTCCGATTATATGAATTGATTTTGCTATGTACAGGTCAAAACATATTGTTTTCAGTTAATAATTTTTCTTTGAAAATGGCCTGAGAATCCGTTAGTTATAGGGCTTTAAGGCATTTTTGTGTTATTATTACATCCGCCTCAATTCTACAAACTATTCCTGTTGTGCCTCAAGGACATTTCCTTCGGGCACTTTCATATATAATGTACCTCCTCCATGATACAATCAAGGGTTGCGAACGGGTACTCCTAAGCCTTGATATTCACTGATGCTCGTATTAAGAACTCCCCCTTTCATCAAAATCGGATGTTTTGGAAAGATGCCGAGAACCTTGTTACTCGGCACTCTCATAATAAAAATCTCCTTGATTTACAGTTGCTGATAATAGCATCTATAAATCAAGGAGATTTATTCAATCAAAAGAAAAATTGACTCAGGAAGCACACAATATCAATATTCTGTAGAAATCGTAATCGAACGGATATAACCGTTGGCTTCACCGTTATAGTCTTCGCTGCTGTAAAAAGTGAATCTGTAACACAAACCGGATTGCTTATTCTCTACATATTTAATGCTATGCTCAAATACCTCAACCCTTTCAAAGTTACTGTTATTCTCCGGAGCACCGAAAACTTCAATTACATCTGCTGCTTTGGAGAAAAGGCAAATACCTCCGGGAAGTATCAGGTCACCAAAGTTTTCCGTTAAGGATAATGTGTCAACCTCGAAAGAAGAAATTTGACATTCCAAAACGTTTTTTTCAGTATTGCTATCGTTAATAGCCTGGCGAAGAATCATTTCGTTTCCGTCAGTGTCATAAATATAAAAACTAACGAGGTTTGTTGTAGCGTTTGGATCAACAACAGTATCTTTTGCAGAGGTGTTTTCAGAAAAGTGCCATCCTTTATCAGTCAATGCAGATCCGTTAAAAGGAAGCTGCATCGTGGTACCTTCTAAAATAAATTCCCCGGAATTTATTGCGGGAGCATTGCTTTTAATTTCACCGCGAACAGTAAGATCGACATCCAAAATTGTTCCGTCCTCCGGATCTGCAATTTTGTTCGCAACGGCCTCGTCGGAGGATGTAGCATTGTTTTTATTTGTATCCGATTCGGTTATCTCGTTATTAGTCGGCATAGAATTATCGTTATCTGTTGTGCTGTTTTTGTCGCCGCAGCCGATCAAAGTAACTGTCAACACACATATTGTCAATAATAAAAGTAATAGTTTTTTCATTGTTATTCTCCTTATTTATAAATAGATTGCAGAACAAAGTCCAATATTAGTATACCATAGTATTTTTACTGTGTCAATAGTTTTGAGATAATAGTATTGTAATATTTGTCTCGGAGGCGATTATGTTAAGTAAGAGAATTTATGAACTGCGATTATCTTTCGGTTGGACACAGGTGCAATTAGCTCAAAAATTAGGTGTAACAAAACAAACTGTTTCTAACTGGGAGAATGATAACATTCAGCCGTCAATAGATATGCTTATTAAGCTATCCAAGATGTTTAACGTATCTACTGATTATTTATTGGGATTAACACCGACAAATTATCTGAACGTAGACGGACTTCCGACAGAGTTTGTTTCACATATAGTTCAGATTATAGACGATTATAAGGCGAAGTAAAAATTTAACAAGCATACCTTTTGGAATATTTGAGTATTGATTGTTCAAAACAGATGCCGTAAAAAAGTATTTAAAGAAGAAAAAGGCTATGCCCTCATTTTTGGGGTGCATAGCCTTTATTGCGGGACTTTTTGCAGTCCTTTTTGTATTCTTATTTATCTGCGTAAAGGGAATCTATTCTCTTAAGTTCGCTGTATGAGTCGATCTCAACTATATCTTCCGCTTTACATTCACGGATGGCAACCTTGTAGTTTTCCTTCTTATAGAGAAGTGCAACCTGTTCCCAATAGCGTTCCTTGCCGCCGGGACTGCGGTATACTTCTTCGATGTCATTTGCAAGTTTTGCGCCTGCTTCAGCATCCCAATAAGAAATACCTACCATTTGATAACAGTCTCTGCCGCCGACGGACTGCTTGGTGATGAAGCCGTTTTTGTCGGTATAGAGACACCAGTCGTCGCTTATCTCAACGGGAATACCCATGAAGTTGGTGGAGTATTCGTACTTGCGGATAAGGTTGGGGTTGCTGAGAACAAGGTCTGCTTCAAGCACGTATGCGTTCTGGAAAAGGTATCTTGCAACAAGAGCTGAGGAAATATTGTTCGCTTCGTTGTAGATGGGGTTTTCCATGAACTTTATCATGGGGTACTTGTAGAGAAGCTGGTCAAATTGTTCGCCGAGATAACCTCTAACGACGATGATCTCGGGAATACCTGCAGCTATAACAGCATCGAGAAGTGTGTCGATCATTCTCGTACCGTGAACACGGACAAGGGGCTTGGGTGTATTGAAGGTGAGGGGAACCATTCTTGAACCGAAGCCTGCAGCAAGGAAGATAGCACGCTTTACTCTGTAGGGCTCAAGAGCTTCCACACCTGCGGGAGTGATCTTGCCGTTTGCCATGAGACCGTCTTCCGTAAGTGTTTTAACTACCTTGTTAACTGTTCCGACAGAAAGACCGAGCAGAGAAGTGATCTTTCTCTGTGTAAGGGGTTCCTTGCTCTGTTCGAGAAGGGCAAGGACGTCAAAATATTTCTTTTTCATTTTTATTCACCTGATTTTTGTGTTTTTATATTGTTTCATTGTCAAACTGCTTGCCTTTGAACAAGTAGAATATTATACCGAGCACGATCCATACGACAAGCATGATATATGATTCTTTGCCGAAATGAACGCCGGAAAGTCCGGGAATGGGTATCAGCTGAAGGACCATGAATGCAACGGAGAAAAGTGAACCTATAACAGCCATAATTTTGCCGAAAGGTTTGCCGTCGCCGTCTTTCTTCATTGTAACGAGAGTGGAAAGACAAGTAAAGCCAAAGCCGATGGAAGCACCGATAGCTGACATATCAACGAACCAACCGAGAGCTTCTCTGCCGAGAATGGGACCGCAAAGGGAAATTGCAAGACAGAAAAGCATTGCGTTTCTGGGAACACCGTATTTGCTGTCAAGCTTGCCGAAGATTGCGGGAAGGTAACCGTCACGGCTCATTGAGAACATAAGACGGGAGGATGCCATGTAGAAGCCCATGATACCGGAGAGAACTGCGCAGGAAACAGCAATACCTACCAGTATTTTACCGGGAAGTCCGAGAAGATGCTCGGCTGCTGCAAGAAGGAGCCAAGGTGTAGATTCGGAATTAATGATAAGATCAGGCCAGTTGGAAAGAGCTGCCGCCGCAATAGTATTGTTTGCAGTATAAACAAAAGCACCGAAAGCAATTGCAACGATCATGATAAGGCTGACTTTTTTATATGAGAACTTAAATTCTTCTGATGCCTGAGGGATGGTGTCAAAGCCTACAAATGCCCAGGGAGCGATAGCGAAGGTAGCAAGAATTGAACCTGCGATACCTGTAGTGCCGCCTTTTGCAAATTCGTCAATACTTGTGTAAGTACCGTTTGTAGCAGCTGCTACAGCTCCTGTTTTATCAAAGCCCCAGATGGGAGCGATGTTATCAAGGTTTGTCTTTGAAGAAAAAAGGGCTGCAATCGTAAGCGTGAAAACGGATATTGCAAGAAGAGCAGCAAGAACTGTCGAAACGTAGCCTGCCTTTTTAACGCCTATGAGGTTGAGAACTGCAAAAAGAATAAGTATTGCCGAGGCAAAGATTATTTCACCGAGATATACTTCAAAGCCTGCAATTGAATATGAAAAACCGAATTTAAGAATGTTTGCGTTGCCGTCGAGACCGTCAACGATAAGACCTATCGCCGTGGAGTTCATGGGAACGTTCGTAAGGTATGCTGCAACAAGGAACCAGCCGCAGATGTATGCGGGGATCTTACCGAAGCAAGCTTTTGTAAATGTGAATTCGCCGCCTGCCTTGGGATACTTGGGAACCATATATGCATAGCTGAAGGCGATGATGACCATTACCAATGCACCGAGGATCATGGCGATCGCTGTTCCCGCAACACCGGAGTTGGGAAGGAACTTCTTGCCGGGGTTAATGAAAGAACCCCAACCGATGATACAACCGAATGCAATTGCCCAAACACTCGTGGGATTTAACTGCTTCTGAAGGGTAGGCTGTTTGTTATCCATAGCTCTTTTCTCCTTGGATTTGTTCAAAATAATATTTTTTTTGTTGTGAGTAGGTGTGTATTATTCAATATAATACACAGTCACTTCAGAAATGTGTTCATAATTTGATGTTTGCTGGAGGTTTATGAACATTTCAGTTAATTATAGCATCTATATCAATTAATGTCAATAGTATAACTGAAAATAATAAATTTTGTTCATTTTGTATATGCGTACACTTTAAAAATGAAGTTTTTATGCATTTTAAACGGCATATATAACGTGGGATGTTTAAAAGTGTTAATATACTGTTGGTTTTTTGCAGATTTTTATATAAAAGCATGATGGCTTGTAATTTTGATATCCGACATATGTTTTTTTCGATAAAATGATTTCTATTTTAGTATTAAAGTAGAAAACTTTTGAAAAACTGTTGTTATACCGAATAAAATGTGATAAAATTATATATTACAGAAAACATAATTCAGTGAGGTGCGAAATGAAAATATCATCATTATTTAATAAAAACAGACCTGTTTTTTCACTTGAGGTTTTTCCCCCTAAAAAAACAGGAAGTATTGAGTCGATATACAGCACCCTTGACGGACTGAGGGATCTTTCGCCTGATTACATAAGTGTGACCTATGGTGCAGGCGGTAATACTGCCGATACAAAGACCCGTGACATAGCTTCTCTTATAAAGAACAAATACGGTATTGAGTCTATGGCACATCTTACCTGCGTAAGCTGTACGAAAGAGGACGTGGATATAATACTGCGTGATTTTGAGTCTTACGGAATTGAAAATATTCTTGCACTCAGAGGGGATATAAATCCCAATATGCCGCCTGAAAATGACTTTCGCTATGCCTCTGAGCTTACTGGATATATAAAGAAAAAAGGCGGCTTCGATATAGCAGGTGCGTGCTATCCCGAAGGGCATACCGAGGCTCCCGATCTTGATACGGATATTGAAATGCTGAAACGCAAAGTAGATGCCGGAGCAAGCTTTCTCGTTTCACAGCTGTTTTTTGACAACGTGTATTTCTATTCCTTCCGTGAAAAAGCGAGAAGATGCGGAATAAATATTCCTATCACCGCAGGAATCATGCCCGTCACCAACAAAAATCAGATCGAAAGAATGGTTACAATGTGCGGCGCTTCAATTCCGACGGGGCTTTCAAAGATAATGGCAAAGTATTCAGAGTCCCCCGAAGCACTTCTTGAGGCGGGCATTGAATATGCGGCAATACAGATCGAAGGACTTCTTGCCAACGGAGTTCAGGGTATACATCTTTATACAATGAACAATCCCGAAGTTGCAAAAAAGATATTTGCAATTGTAAAACAGTATTCATGAATACAAAATATTTGAACAGGGCGGAAGCTATCAGATTTATGGGGCTTAATGGTGAGCCTCAGGGGGAGCTTCTTACCCTTATTGAAAAGTGTGAAAAGCAAGTGTGCGAAGCGGCGTTGCCTTCGTATACGTATAAGGTCTTCAAAACCTGTGAGCTTTCTGAACTTCTTGTCGGGAACGATATTAAAATGCATCTTGAAGGGTGTGGCGAAGTGATTCTTTTTGCCGCAACCCTCGGACATCAGGTTGACAGACTTATAAAGCGCTTTGAGATAGAGAACATAACGGGTGCCGTTATTGCAGATGCCGTTGCAACGGCTTTTATTGAAGAATACTGCAAGGAGCTTGATGAGATACTTTCCGAAAAGTTCTCTGAAAAGCACTTAACTTGGCGTTACGGTCTCGGTTACGGGGATTTCCCCATAGAACTTCAAGGGGAATTTGTCAGACTCTCGGAGGCTGACAAAAGAATAGGGCTTCACGTGACGGATAGCTGTATGCTTATTCCGACAAAATCGGTAACGGCAGTTGTCGGTATTTCAGAAAGTCCTATTACAAAAGAAAAACAAAGCTGTGTGGGGTGTGTTATGAGAGACACCTGCACCTTTAGAAAAGAGGGAGATCACTGTGGATGTCAGAAAGCTTCTGAGTAGTGACAACTATATAATACTTGACGGTGCTATGGGCACCGAGCTTCAGAAAAAAGGAATGAAAGCAGGAGAGCTTTCCGAGAGACTTAATTTTACAAATCCCGAATGGGTGAAGGATATAATCCGTTCCTATACGAAGGCAGGTTCACACATCGTGTTTGCCAACACCTTCGGTGCAAACAGATATAAGCTTAAAAACTTTGAAAAAAGTGTTTTTGAAACTGTAGAGTGTGCTGTGAAGCTTGCAAAAGAGGCGGTAGGCGGCAGATGTGCCGTAGCTCTTGACGTTGGACCTTTAGGGCAACTTCTTGAACCTCTCGGAACTCTTACCTTTGAGGAAGCTTACGATGCATTTGCAGAAGTAGTAAAGGCAGGAGAGACGGCAGGTGTTGACGTTATCGTTCTTGAAACGATGACAGACCTTTATGAGCTTCGTGCAGGGCTTCTTGCGGCAAAGGAGAATACGGAGCTTCCCGTAATTTGCAGTATGTCTCTTGAAAGTAGTATGAGAACATTTACGGGTACTTCTGTGCTTGAAGAAGTTCTGACCCTATCCGGTCTCGGCGCAGATGCTATCGGTATCAACTGTTCTTTCGGACCTAAAGAGCTTGTCCCTGCGGTAAGTGAGCTTATAAAGTTTTCACCTGTTCCCGTATTTGTAAAGCCAAATGCGGGGCTTCCCGATCCCGAAACAAATAAATACAGCCTTTCGGCAGAGGATTTTGCTTCTGAAATGAAGGTGTATGCCGACATGGGCGTGAAGCTTCTCGGCGGATGCTGCGGAACCTCTCCCGAATATATTGAAAAGCTATCTTTAGCTCTGAAAGATAAAAAATGGGTAAAGCCATGTGCTGAGAAAATATCGGCGGTGTGTTCATCTTCAAAAACGGTACTTCTTGATCAGCCGAGAATAATCGGGGAAAGGATCAATCCAACCGGTAAAAAGCTTTTTAAAGAAGCGCTCAGAAAGGGAGATATCGACTATATTCTTTCAAAGGGAACTGAGCAGGCATCGGCAGGGGCAGATATACTCGACGTAAACGTGGGGTTGCCTGAGATTGACGAAAAAGAAATGATGATAAAGGTCGTTAAAAGACTTCAGGGAATACTTGAACTCCCTTTGCAGCTCGACTCAACCGATCCCGAAGTTCTTGAAGCGGGACTCAGAGTATATAACGGTAAAGCGATAGTTAACTCCGTAAGCGGTAAAGAGGAAAGTCTTTCGGCTATTCTTCCCATCGTAAAGAAATACGGAGCTGTTGTTGTCGGACTTACTCTCGATGAAAACGGTATTCCCGAAAGTGCGGACGAGCGTTTTGCAATAGCTGAAAGAATAGTTACAAGAGCACTTGAGTACGGAATACCTAAAGAGGATATCTGTATCGACTGTCTTACACTTACTGTTTCCGCACAGCAGAAGGCGGCCGGAGAGACTCTTGTGGCACTCAGCCGTGTTAAAAAAGAGCTTGGAGTAAAAACGGTTCTTGGTATTTCAAATATATCCTTCGGTCTTCCCGACAGAGAGTGTATTAACAGAACCTTTTTGTCAATGGCGCTTGAAGCAGGTCTTGACCTTCCCATAATCAATCCCAATATTCAGTCCATGACGGACACGCTCAGAGCTTTCAGAGTTCTGAAAGGTTACGATGTAAACTCTGTTGAATATATTGCGACAAGAACGGAAAACCTTTCGGAAAAAGCAGTTTCCGACGGGGCTAAGCTTACGTTAGGCGCTGCCATTGAAGGAGGTCTTAAAACACAGGCGGCAGAGCTTACAGCAAAGCTTCTTGATGAAATAAGCCCACTTGAAGTAATAGACTCTCATCTTATACCGGTGCTTGATGCAGTTGGTGAAAAATATGAAAAGGGAAGTATCTATCTTCCTCAACTTATACTTGCTGCCGATACAGCAGGGGTGTGCTTCGGGTTTGTAAAAGAAAAAATTGCAAACACATCCGATGCCAAGAGTGAAGATAAAAAAATAATAATTGCAACGGTGGAGGGAGACGTTCACGACATCGGTAAGAATATCGTGAAGGTACTTCTCGAA
This sequence comes from Eubacteriales bacterium, assembly GCA_045535205.1. Taxonomy (GTDB): domain Bacteria; phylum Bacillota; class Clostridia; order Oscillospirales; family CAG-272; genus RUG14199. The sequence goes on along the minus strand of JAZSLF010000106.1, from coordinate 6,227 downwards.
AATTACGGATATAACGTTATAGATCTCGGCAAAGACGTACCGTGTCAGACTGTAGTCGATACGGCATTGAGGGAGAATGCGGCGGCAGTTGCCCTCAGTGCACTTATGACAACTACATTGCCTGCTATGGCAAAGACTGTTAGAATGCTGAGAGAGGTGTGTCCTGATGTGAAGGTGATGGTGGGAGGTGCGGTGCTCACTTCCGAATATGCCGAAAGCATCGGAGCCGATTATTACGGAAAGGATGCAAAAGCCGCAGTTGATATTGTAAAAGAAATATTCGGTGAATAAACAGCTATGGAAGGAACAGTTTTCAATATTCAGCGTTTTTCCGTTCACGACGGACCGGGAATACGAACCAATGTATTTCTTAAAGGCTGCCCTTTAAGATGTATCTGGTGTCACAATCCTGAGGGTTTGTCAAGGAAGTGCACAATTGAATACAGTACGGTCAAGTGTATAGGCTGTTTGGAGTGCGTTTCGGCTTGTCCCGAAGGTGCACATTTTGAAAAAGGCGGACTTCACGGACTTGATTTTTCAAAATGTGCCGCTTGTTTTAAATGTGTGTCCGTTTGTCCTGCCGGTGCAGTTGAACAGAACGGAATACTGTGGGAAGATACCAAGGTCATTGACGAGGTAGAGCGTGACAGAGCTTATTACGGAGACAGGGGTGGTATGACCCTTTCGGGCGGGGAGCCCTTCTATCAGCCTGAGTTTGCAATATCTCTTCTTAAAAAAGCCAAAGAGAGAGGAATTAATACGGCAGTTGAAACCTGCGGTTTGACGTCTTTTGAAATTATAGCGGAAGCGGCAAAGTATACGGATATATTCCTTTATGACTGTAAGGCTACCGACCCTGTGCTTCACAAAGAAGTGACGGGTGCTGATATGGACGTTATAACGGAAAATCTGAAGTTGCTTGACACACTCGGTGCCCACGTGGTGCTTCGATGTCCCATAATTCCGGGAATAAACAATAATGATGATCACTATAAGAATATTGCAGACAGAGCGAAAAAATATAAGTGTATTAAAGAAATAAATATAATGCCGTACCATTCTTACGGTGAAGGAAAAAGAGCTAAGCTCGGAATGGAAAAAGGGTTTGTGACAGAGCCGCTTACGGCAGAAGAAATAAATCATATAAGGGAAGCTATAGTATCATATACAGATATTCCCGTAGAAGTAATGTAGGAGGAAAAGTATGAAGAATTACAGAAGTACGGAAGAAATGTTTGAGTATTCTTCAGATCTTGAAAAATTATACAGTGAGCTTCAGACAAGAATCAAGCCCAACAGAGTCAGAGAAATGACAGACACAGGCCCTGAGCCTGACGGTAAGACTCCTTTTATGGATGTTTTCCGTGAATTCTCGGAAGAATCCTATCCCATTAAACTGGCAAAGGCTATCGTGCGCAGTTGGCTCGTATCTGAACCCATTCTCTTTGACGGTTCATATCTGCTTGGTTTTGCACGTCCCACAAGACCCTTTTATGAGCATTTTTCTTACGGAATACAGCAGGCTCGCTGGGTACTTGACCACCCTGCTTACGCTGATAGAAAAGATGAACTGAACAGCCTTATGGACAGTCTTGAGCCTCCAATGAACCCTCTTAATCCTAATCATTTTCTTGAAGAAGCATGGAAACGTTTCAACACTCCCGAACATCCCGATCTTTATGCAAGACTTATGGAATTCAAGCTTTGGTGGGTAGGCGGCTATCAGGGACATACGGTGCCTAACTACAACACCCTTATGAACAAGGGTATAAGCGGTGTTCATACCGATATAGTAAAGAGACTTGAAGGGGAGACTGACAGCCGTAAAATCGAAACTCTTGAGGCATGCAAGATAATTCTTGAAGGTATGCGTGATTATCTTTGCCTTTACGCTTCTGCTGCAGAAAAGAGAGCAGAGGAGCTTGTAAAAGAAGCAAAGGTCCTTGAGGGCGCAGACAAGGAAAAATATCTCAGATGGGCGGATCGCTTTGTTAAGGCTGCCGCTAACTGCAGAAAGGTGTCATTCAGTGCACCCGAAAACTATTATGAAGCTGTACAGCTCGTATGGTGTTATTCTCTTTGGGATGCAGTTGACTGTGTGGGCAGACTTGACTGTTATCTCTATCCTTTCTTTGAAAAATCTTTAAAGGAAGACAGACAGTATACAGAGGACCTTACTGCTTCGCTTATGATGAACTTCCTTGAACACGGCATACATAATATTACAGTAGGCGGCATCCGTGCAGACGACGGTGAGGACGCAGCAAATGACCTTACCTTCCTGCTTTTACAGATACTTCGCCGCACCCATGAAACGCACCCCCGTATGAGTGTGCGTATAAATGAAAAATCAGATCCCGCACTTCTTGCTCTTACGGTAAAGATGTGGTCTGAGGGTATGAGTGACCCCAGTATTGCATCCGATACACTTATAATTCCTTCGTTTATCAACAATTACGGCGTTGAGCCCGAAGATGCAAGAGACTACTCAATGCTGGGCTGTCAGGAGCTTGAAATACCGGGTAGAAGTAATTTCGGCTGTGAAGACGGTCTTATGAATCTTGCAAAGCTTCTTGAGATCACCCTCAACGACGGTAAAACAAGATATGACGATGAAATAAGAATAGGTCTTCCCACAGGCCATCTTGCCGATTACGATAGCTTTGAAGCTTTTTATGAAGCTTATATGAGTCAGGTAAGATACTTTACAAAGCACTTTGTTGAACTTTGTAACTTAGGGCAGGAGGTAAGAGCCGCAAACTATGCAAAGCTTGTAAAGACCTGCTTTACCGATAACTGCATTGAGAGAGGTCTCAATCTTGACGAAGGCGGTGCAAAATATAATCTCGGCTGTGTTGAAACAGCGGGCGCAGCGGTCGTTGCCGACTCTCTTTACACGATCAAAAAGCTTGTTTTTGAAGAAAAGCTTATTTCTGCGGAAACTCTTGAAAAAGCTATTGCCGCAAACTTTGAGGGATATGAAAAGGAAAGAGCACTTCTTCTGAGTAAAGCTGCAAAATACGGAAACGATAATGCTGAGGCCGATGAAATGGCAAGACGTGTCCTTGAGGATTTCTGGACCGAAATAAAGAAATACCGTTCCGTAAGAGGCGGAGAATTCTCGGGTGCCTGCTCACTTCTCGGCGGAGGTATCTCTTATGGTTCTGCAACATGGGCAACACCTGACGGAAGACGTGCGGGAGAGCCCCTTGGTAACTCCATAGGTCCCCGTCCCGGTGTTGACAAGAACGGTCTTACTGCTATGCTGAACTCATGCTCAAAGCTTCCTCTTGAATACGGCATGGGAGGTACTACCTGCAATATTCTCATTCCCACTACGATAATGAAGACTCCCGAAATGAGAAAGAATATTGAAACTGCAATATATGCCTTCCTACAGAACGGCGGTCAGCTCGGTCAGATAACTACCGCCTGCGTTGAAGAAATGATAGATGCCAAGAAAAATCCCGAAGCACATTCAGACCTTATAGTTCGTCTCGGTGGTTTTTCCATTCGTTTCCTTGAGCTTTCGGAGGAGGAACAGGACGAGATAATTTCAAGATACGCATAACCGAAAGTTTTGTATAAAAATAACGCCCAATTCACGAAAAAAGTCGGAGTTGGGCGTTTCTTTTATGTACGGTATATAGATTATTGCTTTGTTAAACTATATTTTATCTGTACGGATTTAAAATTCAGCAGATTTTCACATTACAAACATTCAGGTTACATATTGATAAGTATAATAAATACTGTAAACAGCAAGGATGTGTTTTATTAGTATTCAAGCTTATATATCCGTGTGACAGTCTGTTCCTTGCGGAACGATTTGTAATACATACTCCAAAAGCGAAACTGCGAATGCTGCAGCTTAATATTTCGCAGTTTCGATGGGAGACTAACAGTTTTGTTACTGACACACGTCAGTGTTTTTTCATATTTTTCTCTTTCCTTGACAGGCGGGCTTTTGTCCGCCTGTCTTTTTTGTTTACAGGAAATTATATATTTTGTATATTGCCGTGAAGAATTATTTTATCATGTCGATCCCTTTTTGCAAAGTGGCAGCATTTATTGCACCTACGGCTTTTGCAATCAGATAGCCTTCTGCATCAATGAAGTATGTGGTGGGGAAGGCACTAACAGAGTATGTGGATGCCGCTTCGGAATTTGTATCGTAGAATACGGGGAAGCTATATCCGGCGCTTTCTATAACGTTCTTTGCATCAGATATTGTGTCATAACCTGTGAGATTTACCATAAGGAATTGAACCTCATCTCCCAGTTCAAGATACTTTGAGTTAAAGTCGGGCATTTCGTGTTTGCAGGGAGCACACCAGCTTGCCCAGAAGTTTAGGACTATGGGTTTGCCGAAATAATCGGAAAGCGTTACTGAGTTTCCGCTTTCGTCATAGACAGTAAAATTCGGTGCTTTTGGGTCGTTGCGTTCGGGAGCTTGTGTTTCCTGAGGCTCAGTTTCTGTAGGTTCTGTTTCCTGAGGTTCGGTATCTATAGGTTCTGTTTCATGTGATTCTGATTCAAGGGGTGCAGTTACGGAAGCCTCTGTTTCTGCAGGCCCGATTTTATCGGGATCTGTCTGCTCAACGTTTGTTTCGGAAGAAGCGCTTTTGTGTGTTTCTGTTTCCGAATGACTTGCCTTACGGCTTCCTGTCTGCGACGGTGTTTCTTCAGACGGGGCCGCTTCTGACCGGACAGATGTATTATTTTGCGAAGAGCTGTTTGTTACATCAATTTCTTCTGTATAGAATTTTTCTGCAGGATCACTTGGTTTTTCTTTCGATTCGGTTTCTTGTGTATCCTTTTTTGTAGGTTCTACTTCTGTACTTTCTTCGGCAGTTTCTTCTTTTGTTTCCGTGATATCCTTGATTTCGGTTTCGTCCGTATCAATTACGGGAGGCTCTGTTTTCTTTAATTCGAGAACGTAATTTTCTGCTTCTGGACTTCTTGCAATCTCAGCATATGAGTCAATTGTTTTTGATTTGTTTCTTAGCTGTGTAGCCAAAACAACACTTCCGACAGTTAAAAGAATCAAAGCAATTGCGGTAATAAATATAAACTGTTTTCTTTTCATAAGTACCTCCTGATCGGCTAATTGATTTATGTATTAAAAGCTGTATAGTTCAGCTTTTTCTTTGTTGGTTTAATTATATCGGATATTGGAGTTTTTTTCTGTGATAAAGTCACATAAAATAAAACTTTTGAAAAGTATACAGTACGGCAATACAAAATTAAACAGTTGATATTTTGAAGAATATAGTATATAATGAAAATGTCAAGGAAAAACATGTCAAAAGTGTTTTGATGCAAAACATGGCTAAGGAAAATGGGATTTGTATGGAATTTAAAAGTTTTTTTCCTATTTGGAATAAATTGACAACGCTACAGCAGGAGAGATTTGAAAAGACCGTTACATCACGAACGGTAAAAAAAGGTACCGTACTTCACGACGGAAGCTCTGACTGTACAGGTCTGTTTCTTGTTAAAACAGGTCAGCTTCGTGCTTATATCATTTCTGAAGAAGGACGTGAAATTACCATATACCGTTTGTTTGACAGGGATATTTGTCTGTTTTCCGCTACTTGCATGATGCACTCCATTCAATTTGATATTACCATTGAGGCTGAAAAGGACACGGATATTTGGGTCATTCCTGTAAACGTTTACGGGGAAATTATGGAAAACTCTGCTCCTGTGGCAAATTTCACAAGGGAGCTTATGGCAGCTCGGCTCACAGAGGCCATGTGGCTCATTGAACAGATAATGTGGAAGAGCATTGATAAACGTGTTGCCGCATTTTTACTTGAAGAAGCGGTAATTGAGGGTACTGATAATTTGAAGATAACTCATGAAATAATTGCAAATCATATAGGCTCACATCGAGAGGTAATTACACGAATGTTAAAATATTTTCAGAATGAAAAACTGGTAAAATTCTCTCGGGGCAGGATTGAAATACTTGATACCAACGGAATCAAAAAGATTGCGGAATAATAAAAAACGGCGATGGGGTAACTTTCACGAAGAAAGTTCTGGGGCTGTAAAAAAACTCGTTAGTTTTTTACAGCCCATTTGTGGGGATAGGAAAAAATGCGCAGAATCAACAAACTGAGCCAAAACAACGCTTTTGCGTTGTTTTGGGATACCCGAAGGCGTACAAAGGTACGTCGAGCGGCGAAGTTTGTTTATAGCATAAAACTTAAATTTTACCC
>JAZSLF010000072.1:0-5090 GCA_045535205.1 Eubacteriales bacterium | reverse complement strand
CAAACATAGTCGTCTCAGACACTGCCGTATCTGATACTCCTTGTTTATGACAAAAAACGTCAGTCGCTTCATCTGCCACAGGCAGCGCTCTCTTGTCCGCCCGACACAAACATAGTCGTCTCAGACACTGCCGTATCTGATACTCCTTGTTTATGACAAAAAACGTCAGTCGCTTCATCTGCCACAGGCAGCGCTCCTTCGTTTTTCCCAAAACTGGACCCAGTTTCGTGTACTTACAGCCGCAATAAAAAGAACCCAAGCATTACAAAAACGCTTGAGCTCTTACGTGGTCGAAGTGGCGAGACTCGAACTCGCGGCCTCCAGTACCCGAAACTGGCGCGCTACCAACTGCGCTACACCTCGAAAAAATAGTTGAATATTAAATTTTGTACTCGCTATGAAAACACAAAGCGCCAGTTTCTCCGAAACGGCACGCTTCCGACACAAATATAGTCGTCTTGCTCCGTACAGTCGCAATACTCCTTATTTGTGACAGAAAACATCGGTCGCTTCATCCGCCACAGGCGGCGCTTCCTCGTTTTCCCAACTGCCTACACCTCGAAAAGATTAGTAAATATTAAGTTTTGTACCCGTAATGAAAACACATAGCACCGGTTTCTCCGAAACTGCACCCTTCCGATATTTGATGTACATTGAAGTATAACACAATTTTAAATGATAGTCAACTGATTTTTAGTAAAAAGATAAATGGTAACACATTAAGATTTGGAAAAGTTTTTTTCGTATTTCCTTACTGTTTGGTTTTAACTTACTTGACAGGAAAACAACTCTCCTATATAATTTATATAGAATATTCTTAAAGGAATTTGGAGAAGGCTATGGAAATGGAAAAGAAGATACCCGTTATTCTTGATACTGATATTGCGGGGGATATTGATGATACTTGGGCGCTTGGCTTTTTGCTTCGCTGTCCTGAACTTGATGTGAAGCTTGTTGTTTCTGCTCTTGAAAACAAGGAAAAGCCCATTGAAAGAGCGAAGGTTCTGGCAAAGCAAATAGAAGAGTCCGGCTATAAGGGAATTGCTGTTGGAGCAGGTGTTGCGAGTGTGGACTATCTTGACGATCTTGGCGGTTGGGCGGCTGATTATGATTTGTCCGGATATGACGGGGCTTTTTATGAAGACGGTGTACAGGCCATAATTGATACGATTATGTCTTCAGAGGACGAAATCCTTCTTATTTGTACTGCACCTCTTACCAATATCGGTGCCGCACTTGAGCGTGAACCTCGTATTGCAGAAAAGGCGAGAGTTATTTCCGTTATGGGTTCTATCTACAGCGGTCACAATCTCGACAAGATAGAAAGACAGTCCGACTACAACGTTAGAGCAGATATTCCTGCGGCAAGAAAGATGCTTGAGGCTTCTTGGGATATTACCATCGTTCCCCTTGACGTTACTGCTTGTATCGTGCTTGGTGATGACAACTATCAGAAGATACTTGCTCGCAGAGAAAGTGACCCTGTTATAAAATCCATTTTGTCCTGCTTTGATACGTGGATGGAAATACATAACTGCACCTACTACAAGACACACTCAACTTGTCTGTATGATACTGCGGCTATTTACCTTGCGGTTACCGGTGATTACAACATGATAATGGAAGATCACAAGCTTGTAATTGATGACGGTGGTTATACCAACGACGATGAAAACGGAAAGCTTGTTCACTGTGCTGTATACTGGAAGTACAAGGATATGTTCTACAAGTTTATGACTGACCGTCTTTGCAGCGGAAACTGAAAATGATTTGTTTTTGCCCCGTGTTATTTTAACATGGGGCTTTTTCATTGACAAAACGGGATAATTTTGGTAAAATTCATATATTATGACTATGGCGGTGAATTATGGCTGAAACTATTATCAGATATGCTTCAAAAGAAGATTCGGCACTTGTGCTGTTTTTTATAAAGGAGCTTGCCGTTTACGAAAAAATGGAAGACCTTGTTGTTGCAACAGAAAAGGATATTGAGAAGCGTATCTTTGATGAAAAGATCGCGGAAGTTATATTTATATGCGAAGACGGAAAAGAAGTGGGATTTGCCCTTTTCTTCCATACCTTTTCGACCTTTCTCGGAAAGGCGGGTATACATCTTGAGGACCTTTACGTTTTGCCCGAATACAGAGGGCGTGGCTACGGAAAAGCACTTCTCAAAAAGCTTGCCGCTATTGCTGTTGAAAGAGACTGCGGAAGGCTTGAATGGAGTTGTCTTGATTGGAATACTCCCAGTATTGATTTCTATAAGTCTCTCGGTGCCGTAGAGCTTAGCGAGTGGCTTGATTTTCGTCTTTCGGGCGATGCTCTCTCTAAAATAACAGAATAAAGATGGGAGAAATATATGGATAAATTAAAAAAGGCACTGCAGCTTTTTGTTGTATTTTTCAAAATAGGGGCTTTTACCTTTGGCGGCGGTTACGCCATGATACCTCTTATTCAGAAAGAGGTCGTTGAAAATAAAAAATGGGTGACAGACGAAGATATTCTTGATATAATCGCAATTGCGGAGTCAACTCCCGGACCTATTGCAATAAACTCGGCAACCTTTATAGGCTACAGAGTGTGCGGAGTTTTGGGCTCGGCACTTGCAACCTTCGGAGTAGTTCTTCCCTCATTTGTCATTATCCTTGCCATATCCTATCTGCTTCGTCAGTTTAACGAAATCCCTGCGGTAAAATACGCTTTTAACGGTATAAGAGCAGGTGTTCTTGCTCTGCTTATCAAGGCACTCTATACCATGTATAAAAAAGCTCCCAAGGGGCTTTATGCCTATATAGTTATGGCAGGTGCGTTTACTGTCACGGCCTTTACCGATATTAACGTGCTTTTCGTTATTATCGGCTGTGCCGTTTTCGGTCTTGTAACCTCTCTTATCACTAAAAGGAGGGCAGACAAATGATCTTTCTTGAACTGTTCTGGACCTTCTTTAAGATAGGTGCGTTCACCTTCGGCGGCGGATACGCCATGCTTCCTCTCATTCAGGAGGCTGTCCTTGAAAAAGGGTGGATGGAGCTGTCTGCCATTGTTGATTTCATCGCTGTCAGCGAGTCTACCCCCGGCCCTTTTGCCATTAATATGGCTACCTACATCGGCTCTGAAATGGGAGGCTCTTACGGTGTTTTCGGCAGCATCTTAGGCTCTGCCTGTGCTACACTCGGAGTAGTTGCACCCTCCTTTATTATTATTCTCATAGTTGCGAAGTGCTTTGAAAAATTCAAGGAGAGCAAGGTAGTTAAAGGCTGCATGTCAGGGCTCAAGCCTGCGGTTGTCGGTCTTATAGGCTCTGCAATAGTTTCCGTTCTTCTGACGGTGTTCTTCCCGACAGGGCTTACTTTTTCCGTTTTTAAAGATCTGACTTTTTATATCTCCCTTGTTATTTTCGGTATTTCCGTTGTAATGGCGTTTAAAAAGGTTCATCCCATAATTATTATCTGTCTTTCGGCGGCGCTCGGTATTCTTGCCGGATATTTGATGTAAAGCATCTTCTTGTTCATCATATCAATATAAAAAGGGACTTTTTTTACAGTCCCTTTTTTAGCTTTGTTATCCCTCGGTGAGATTTCCATTTGCACTTCCGACGGGAATTACTTCTCCGAGATAGGTGGGTTCAGGCTTTATTATGGCTTTTCCGAAATCCTTGACCCTTGCAAGTATTTCTCTTACGTCACGCATGGTCTGACCTGAATATGTACGGTAGTCGGCGCCGACTCCGTATGCTTCGATGCCCAGCTTTTTTGCTATGTGCAGAGCTCTGTACAAATGGTATTCCTGCGTCACGATTATCACCTTGTCAGCTTCAAAGACAGCCTTTGCTCTGTAAAGGCTTTCGTAGGTGGAGAAACCTGCGTGATCCTCAAAAACGTTTTCGGAGGGAACCCCCGCCTTTACAGCCTCGCTTTTCATCGTTCCGACCTCGTCATATTCCGTCTGTCCGTGGTCTCCGCTCATGATGATCTTGTCACAGGCACCGAGTGTATAAAGCTCAACACCCCTTTTTATTCTGTCCTCAAGCATATGGCTGGGAGTACCGTCGTCTCTTACGAAACAGCCGAGAACGAGAATACAGTCGGCGTCTTCGATGGCGGCGGCTTCTTCGGGAGTGATTATAGCACCCTCGGTGCTGTTTTTTACGTATGCATTTACGCAAAGTACCGCCGCAGAGCAGATTATTCCTGCAAGAATAACTGCGGCAATTATTTTTTTTACGGTTTTAAATATTTTCATTTTTTAACTCAGACAGTATTTGTCATACATTTCTATAATTTGGTTCATAAGCTCAATATCCGGCTCAAAGCACTTCTTTTTGTCAAGATGCTTTTCCATAAATTCGGCTTTTATTTCACCGCTGTATTTACCGCCGTTTTCTTCCACGTAGGCACGATAGTCTTCGTTTAATGCATCTCTGTACCTTGCCGCTTCTTCCGAGTAGAAAATATAGTTGTGTCCCTTGTCCTCGTAAAGAACAAATTCAAAGCGGTCATCGCTTACGAAATGCTCAAAGAACAGATAGTAGCCGTATTCTGCGGGAACTGTTGTGTCATCCTTGCTGTGAGCGATGAGTATTCCGGCATCTGTCTTTTCAAGTCCCATGACTGCGGTGACGTCTGAAAGCTCAGAGCCGAACTTTATTCTCTCATAAAGCGTAACGCAAGGAAGCATAAGCTTTGCAAGAGGGCCGACAGCCTGCGAGCTTTCGTGGTAGATAAGATCTTCGGATTCGTTAAATCCCGCCATGAGTGCCGCCGCCTTTATGTCGGGATGCATATAGAGAACACTTGCCGCAGAGTATGCTCCCCAGCTGTGTCCGAAAAGAACGATTGGAAGTCCTTCGTATTCTTCAAGCGAGGTGACATGGTGGATGGCAGAGTCAAGATCGGAAATTCCCTGCGGAAGCCCGCCTACCGATTTTCCTGAGCTGTTGTCGTTTGCCCTTGCGTCGTAGGCAAATACAAGGTAGCCGTTCGATGTGAATACGTCAATAAAGGGCATATAGGTATTGTGCCCTCCGCCTCCGTAGCCATGGCTTACTATGACAACTCCCTTAATGTCGGAAACATTTTCCTTTGAATATT
>JAZSLF010000057.1:0-11256 GCA_045535205.1 Eubacteriales bacterium | reverse complement strand
CCAATATGATGAAAATTATATAAACGTTATGTCAGAAGCACGCTTCAAAGAGATTGAACCGTGAGGATGTGAATTCTAATTTCACAAGCAATGCAAATGGTGTACTTTTAGTCGTTCTTACCTCACTTTACGCACCTTTTGGTCGCTCTTTGGCAAAAAAGAAGTAACTTTTGTCTACCAAAAGTTACTTCTTTTTTTATCCAAGCCGCAGGCCGGAGTTCCCCGAAACGAACAAAATGAGTTTTGGGGGTTTGGTATATCATCACCGTGCGAAGTGCGGTGTATATCATCAAAGACGGCATCCCGCCTTTGTATATCATCACGCATCAGCGTGTATTTCCCTTCGGCTTGATTATATATAATTCCTTCGGAATTGATGATATACAAGGCTTCGACTTGACATATTAATGAAAATGTGGCATAATCAGTTCGATAAATGGTAATTTGTCGAATAGTACAGCTTTACTTTCATTACGCATCGTTATAATAAAAAAGCAAACGGCAATTTTCTGATGAAAAAAGTCGTTTGCTTTTTATTTTTTCGTTATTTCTCAAAACAGCTTCGTAATCGCTTCCTTAGGTCTGAGTCCCACTATCTTTTCAGCAACTTCACCGTTTTTGAAGATGAGCAAAGTGGGAATGCTCTGAATACCGTATCTGATGGCAAGAGCTTGTTCCTCGTCAACGTCTATTTTTCCAACCTTGACCTTTCCTTCGTATTCTTCGGCTATTTCTTCAACGATGGGGGCTATCAGCTGACAGGGACCGCACCAGGTTGCAAAAAAGTCAACAAGTACGGGAATGTCCGAGTTTATAACCTCTGCATCAAAATTGTCCTTTGTAAGTTTGAGTTCCATTTTTTATTCTCCTTTTTATGCAATTGTCTATTTTGCTTTGTAATACAGCATACAGTGGCAAAAGCCTTCAAAATCGGGATCTTTTATCTGCTCACGGAATTCCTTGCACATACATTTATTGTCTTCGTTTATTTCCATTTTGCAGGGGCAGTAGCCGTTTTTCTTTTCAAGACCTTCTTTTATTACTTTTACAATGTTTTCGTCGGGATTGTAGCTTATTTTCATATTATTCACCAATTAACATATCAATATAACCTTTAAGGGTCGCTTCGTCCATGGCACCTACCTGAGACGCTACGATATTACCCTCTGCATCAACAAGAACTGTAAGCGGAATGGAGCTTATGCTGTATGCAACCGATGCGTTGGCCTTCGTGTCGAAGTAAACGGGGAAGGTGTAGGAGTTATCCTTGGTGAAAGCATTTACTTTTTCAATTGTTTCATCGTAACCGTCGGTGAGATTTACCATAAGAAATTCAATTTGTTCTCCGTATTCCTTGTACATCACTTCGAAGTGGGGAAGCTCGCTGACACAGGGGGGACACCAGGTTGCCCAGAAATTCATGATGACGGGCTTTTTCTTTTCGGAAATGATCTCTGAAAGTGTAACCTCGTTACCGTCTTTGTCAAGTGCGGTAAAATCGGGAGCTTTGTCGGAATTGTCCTTTGTGTCGGATGCGGGAGCTTCTGCAATTTCGGTATCATTTGTATCATCGGCCATTCTGTCTGAAACAACAGGATAGAGCATAAGTCCGAGAACGATTGCTGCTCCGAGTATAACAATTATAAGAAGCCAGATGACGTTGCTTTTTTTCTTCATTGTTTATCTCCTTAGATATAAAATATATTAGACGTTTGTCTATTGACATCGTCTGACGGTTTTGTTATAATTAAAGACAGGTTGGTCAGCTTTCTTTTTCCACGAAATAAGAGGCTTCCATATCTGCGGTGTTGAGAGCGAATGCGAGAGGATAGAGCTCAAAGGCTTTTCCCACGTTTCTGTTGTCTTCTTCACCGGAAAAGCCCATGTGGTATCTGATCGCAAAGGCTTCTTCACGGGTGAGCTTCATGTAGCCTGAAATTATGTAAACGGACTTTTCGCCGTGGCCGTAGGGCATCTTGTCATCGTAGTCGAAGGTGGGGACCTTCTGCCAAACGCCGAACTCGTCCTTTACGTTTCTGAAGCCGGGCTTGTAAACGTTTATTTTGCAAAGGTCGTGAAGCAGAGCTACTATGGCGATAGATTCCTCGCTGTAGTTAAGACAGTATTCATTTTTGACTTTGTCTCTTGAAAGGTAGTCGCAAAGGCAGTCGTAAACGTTGACGCTGTGCTCGACCAAGCCCCCCTCTTTTGCATTGTGGTATCTTGCACTTGCGGGAGCCTTGAAGAAGTCGGAGGATTTTGAGGTAAGGTAAGAGAGGAGAGCATCTGCACCTTCTCTTTTAATTTTGCTTGTAAATATTTCAATGAAACGGTCTTTTGCGTTCATAGCTGTAGTTCCTTTCAATGTGGGTATATATTATTTTAACATGAAAACAGCCTTATGTCAAAGAAAAAGTTATAAAAACAAATTAAAATAATATGCGAAAAAAACAAATTTTTCCGTTTATATTATATGAGACAGTATAAAATATAGAATTATAAATATTCGAGGTGATAAAATGACAGATGAAAGATACCGTGAAAGGTACCTTTTACTTGAAAAAAGCGTTCGTGCAAAGGGTGAGCTTGACGGAGAGCTTATGTATGAGATATATGAGGGAAAGATTAAAGCCATCGTAATCAATGCATATAAAAGCTTCGGTTCAAAAATTGACGGGATAGAGTATGAGGACCTGTTTCACGACGTATTCATCATTCTTTGGGAAAAATCCGCTGAAAAGTATTTTTTAAATCCCGCCTATGAGAAAACGGGTGCGGTGGAATACCTTAAATGGTGTAAAATAGTTGTTTCCAATTATATTAAGACAATTGCCAAAAAGAAAGCAAACAGGTTGGGGACAGAGGAGCTTGATAACGAGGAAAAGCCGTTCACACTTGCGGGAGAGCCCTTCACGGCTCTTGATGAGCTAATATATAAAGAAGACGTTCGTCTGATATATAATCTTGTGGCGGGACTCCGTTCCAAGATAGAAATGAAGCTTGTCTGGTACGGGGTGTTCAACAGAGTGTACAGCGGATTTTCCGAAAACAAGATCAAGGCGACTCATGATTTTATTGAGTCGTGCTCTTGTAAAACCGTAAGAGAAGTATACGGGGAATGTCTTCAGATGTTTGCCTCCGATAAATATTCGTGGGCACAGCTGTCGGCACTCGGACTTGATAATATGGAAGCGGCACTCAACAAGCACCTTGATGACGGAAGTCTTTCGGGGGACAGAATAATGGGTGAGCTTTTGGGAGATAATCCGGCAGGAAAGGTGAGCGATTGGATATATAAGATAACGGTCAAGCTTGAGGAAGCAATTGCAAGGGAGGATATTGTATGAGAAGCTTTGAAGCGGATAAAATAATGAATCGTGAAAATGAACGTGAGATAAATAAGACAACTGAGCTTGAATATGAAAAGGAGATTGAAGCTTTCGGAAACGTCAATTTGTCCGAAAACAGAAAGGGAAGACTTCTTTCTACCCTTCGTCTTATGAACGAGGACACCTTCGGCTTTGAAAGGATTGCTCAGCGTGTGACCGATATACCCTACGAGGCGATATTGTCCGAAAAAGAATAGTGAAAAGACTCCCGATGCCATGTGCGTCGGGAGTCTTGTGATTACAGGAATTAATGCTTCTGTTGTTTAAGCCACGTTTTCATAACAAAGCTGTGGGGGAGAAGCTTGACGAGAAAAACCTGAGCTTTGACTTGAAAACCGTGTATTGAGACGTCTTTTTTTCCTTTGTAAAGATCCTTTATTGCTGTTTTTATAACGTCCTTTGCTTCGTACATGACGTTGAAGTAGGTTACGGCATTTTTATCTGTGACGGTCGCTCTGTCAAAGAAATCGGTCTTTACCCAGCCGGGACATATGGCAAGCACCTTTATTCCTCTGTCTTTTAATTCTTTGTTAAGTGCTCTTGAATAGCTGAGCACGAACGCCTTGCTTGCGGCATATACGTTAAGGTAGGGCACAGGCTGAAATGAGGAAAGAGAGTCGAGCTGAGCTATTTTTGAGCCTTTTTTCATGTAGGGAAGAGTCAGCTCCGTCATAGCTACAAGAGCTTTGCAGTTAAGATCTATCATATTGAGGGACTCGGAAAGCGGTATATCCTTGTAAGTGCCGAACTTTCCGAAGCCGCTGCAGTTTGCAAGCACCGAAACGGTGGGCTTTTCTTTTTCAAGCAGTTCTTTATATATATCAAACGAGGCGGAAGCTGTCAGATCCAAAGGAATTGGACGGACGGGACAGGATACTTCGGCCGAAAGAGCTTTCAGCTTGTCCTCACGTCTGCCTATGACCCACATTTCATCGAACTGTTCTTTCTTTGAAAGCTGTACGGCAAGCTCTTTGCCCATGCCGCTTCCCGCACCTGTAATTACTGCTATTTTCATATGCTTCTCCGGAATACTGTTTGTTTTATTTACGTATATTGTAACACCGCCGTAAGCTTTTTTCCATACTTTAAGAAAAAATTCCGAATAAAAGATTTGAACTATTATATTTGACAACGGTGTGTTTTTGTGTTAGTATTGTTGTGTAAAAAATATTATTTTTTCGGT
Source organism: Eubacteriales bacterium (assembly GCA_045535205.1). GTDB lineage: Bacteria > Bacillota > Clostridia > Oscillospirales > CAG-272 > RUG14199. The sequence goes on along the minus strand of JAZSLF010000057.1, from coordinate 6,684 downwards.
ATTAACCGAAAAGGAGGAAAAATGAAAAAGTTTTTTGAAGATTTTAAGGCGTTTATAGCAAAGGGCAACGTTATCGACATGGCTGTTGCTGTAATCATCGGCGGTGCATTCGGCAAGATAGTTACAAGTCTTGTAAACGATATCGTAATGCCTTGCATTTCCATGCTTACGGGCGGTGTTTCCGTTTCTGACTGGAAATACGTCATTACGCCTGCAGACGAGGCTGCAGGTGTTGCTGAATCAGCTATCAATTACGGTCTGTTTATACAGAATATCATTGATTTTCTTCTTGTAGCCCTCGTTATATTTATCGTTCTTCGCTCATTCCTTGCGGTAAAGAGCAAGTTTGAGAAGAAGGAAGAGGTAGTTGAAGAAGAAAAAGAGCCCGAAGAAACTGAGCTTGACATTTTGAAGGACATCAGAGATTCTCTCAAGAACGGAAAGTAATTTAGACACTTGTAAATTATATACTTGCTTCACTTGTGTAACAGTTTGGCAAAAGAATAACGGTACAAATCTGAAAAAACATACAAAAACAGATGTGAACATCAGGTAAAATTGGTCATAAAATCAAAAATGCTATTGCAAAAAGTATTTTGTTATGATATAATTCTATTGACGGTATTGTCCTGTATGCTCAGTAGGGCAATATTTTAAAAAGCATAATTTTTTAGGAGGATAACTAATTATGAAAAGAGCACTTTCACTTTTCATCGCAGTAATGATGGTTGTTTCTGCGTTTGCAGCTTGCATTCCTGCAGCTTCCGCGGCAACACTCGATGAAAACAACGTAAGCATCAACGTACCTTATTTCTCAGGTACAGCTTATTTTAACGACGTAACAGGCAAAATGGGTAAGCAGGAATATTATTTTGATGAACCTCTTCCTATTTCCGGTGAAGAAAACCCCGATGTAGTAAAGTCTGAGGATTCTGCACTTACTCTCGACGGCGTTATCGACCTCGAAGAGTGGGGTACACCTATCCTTGACCTCTCCACAGACTATGCAGCAGTAACAGGTGATACATCCGTTTCCGGTGAAAACACATATTACTGGCACGGTACAGACGGTTCCAACTATCTTGACGTATCCAAGGGCCTTCACTATAAGCTTTGGATGGCATGGGATGAAGAATATCTCTATGTTGCAGCAAACATTGATGACCCCGACGGACAGCTTCTTGATGCCGGCGGCGTAGACGTATGGAACGGTGACTGTCTCCAGATCAGAGTTGACCCCGACGGACCTAACTCTGCAGTAGGCGGCACAGGCTACGATGCATACACAAATCCTTGGCCTTGGGCTTCAACAGAAAGAGGCGGCTGGGGTGAAACATACGGCGGCAAGGTAATGAACCTCGGTATCGGCTACATGAGCTCCGGCGACCTTGAAATCTTCGATATGTCTCCCAGATACACTCCCGTTATCGGTGATGCTCTCGATTCCGAAACAGCAGAGCCTATCAAGGTTCTCAACTGGACACAGAATGCTTCATTCTACAGAGGCAACTATGAAGATTCATCAGACTATAATCCTGAACTCGCAACTGTAGTAAGAAATCCCTTCGGTAACACATACGGTGCAGCATGGCTCACAAGTGCTTCCTCAGCAGCTAACTGGAGAGCTATCAATACACAGATCGAAGTAGCTATTCCTTGGGCATACATGAACGGAAGTAAGGTTGAAGTTGAAACTTCCGAAAACGAAGCAGGCGAAATTCAGATCGACTCTACAAACGTAGTTCTCACAGGCACACATCCCGAAAAGGGCCAGAATGCTGAATACGGTCTTGCAATCGCTCTCCTTAACGGCGGACGTGGCGGTTTGGGTTACAACTCATGGCTCACATGGGGTTCCGGTATCTGCGCAGGTCAGTTTGAAAAGGACGCAGCTACAGCAGGCGGTTCCAACTCTATGATACTCGTAGATGACGAGCTCGGCACTATCGGTTGCGAACACGATTTCGCAGCTGCAACTTGCGAAGCTTGTGAAACATGTACTCTTTGCGGTTACGAAAGAGGCTATGCTACAGGTCACACATACACACACGAACTCGTAAAAGCTCCCACATCCACAGAAGACGGTCTCGTAATCTCCACTTGCGTTGCAGGCTGTAACGGTGTTGTCGAAACAGCTATTCCCGCAGGCAAGAGCGATCCTACATACGTATGGGATCCCAATGGTACAGTAGCAAGCTCTATCTGGAGCGATGGTTTTAACTACCTCTACTACCAGGATGAAGACATGAAGATCCCCGTAATAGATCCCGAAACAAATATGCAGAAGGATGCTATTGAATACGATGAAAACGGCGAAATGTACTTCGATTTCACAACAACCGATACAGGTACATACTACGCAACAAACAAGAACTTCAAGGAATTCGCATACAGTATTGACTTCGCTCTTACAGGTGAAGATATTACAGAGTATGACGAAAAAGAAGACGGCACATTAGATTATTCTAAGCCCTCTAACGCAAACTATGCTGACGGTTTCTACTACAACTTCGGCGGTACAACATACTTCCCCAGCGGAAAGTCATACGGTATCAACTATATCGCAGGCTTCTTCCCTGATGCAGCAGGCTCCACAAGCGGTAAGTTTGCAATTTACACGAACTGCTCCAGCGGTCTTATCGCTGAACCCAAGGAAGGCGAATGCATCCTCCTTGCTGAAACAGATAAATTTGACCTCGGTACAGATTGGCACACAATGGTTCTCTCCTTCGACGAAGATACAGATACAGCTATCCTTTATCTCGACGGCGAAGCTATCCTCGGCGTATGGGATCCCGCACTTGATATGGCAGGAAACGATCAGATCCTCATCATGCGTAACTTTGAAGTAGCTGCAAAGGTTAAGAATATGCAGATCGGTGCTCCCGATGCGTTCAATGCAATCGGCGAACCTGTAGGTCCTACACTCTACACAGTAACAGTTGACGGTGTTGAACTCGGTAAGTACGAAGCAGGCGAAACAGTTAACCTCGATGCTCTTGCAGCAAAGACTATTTCCGGCTTCTTTGCACGTTTCTTCACATACAACAGTGCAGACGTTGAAGTAACAAGAAGTGCATACAATAAGGCTAATACAGTAAACGGCCGTGCATACTCCTTCGTAATGCCTGAAGGCGATGTTGCTCTTACAACTGAATATGTAATTCTCGGTAACCTTTACAACAGCGACTCAAAGGTTAACTCCAGAGATACAGCTATTCTCAAGAAGTTTGTAAACAATCCTGCAACAGTTCTTACAGAACAGCAGAAGGAAGCAGCTGACATTGAGCTTGACGGTAAGGTTAACTCCCGTGATACACTCAGCATGAAGAAGCTTGCTAACGGCACATACACACCTAAGAAATAATTCTAAGGAAAAATTTTTACGGGCCACCCATAAGGGTGGCTCGTTTTTTGGGTTTTCTTAGACAAATGTCTTTGTTGAAAGCTGTCGACCATTATGACAATATAATATAATATAACATAATTGTTGTGTTGATTTGTTCATTTTTGTATGGTATAATTATTTTGTATGATTATGCTATTCAGGAGGAATCTATGAAAAAAGTATTATCTTTAATTCTCGTGTTATGTATGCTGCTTGGTACAGTAGCATCGGTCATCCCTTCCGGAGCTGTTACTTACGGCTATATGAAGGGCGACGCTGACGATAACAGTATTCTTACAATTAAAGACGTGCTTCTTGTCAGAAAGTATATTGCCGGAATTATTTCCGATAAGGAACTCAATCTTACAGCGGCAGACATTACGGGAGACGGCAGAGTAGTTCTTGCCGACGTACTGAAGCTCCGTAAGACCTTAGCAGGTATCGAAGAAATTGAAGAAAACAATTCCGATAAGCTGTATAAGATAGATACTGTAACCATTGACAGTAAGAATATCAACCGATATACAGTTATCGTTACCGATCCTGCCAACGAATGTATGGAATATTCTGCATCCGAGCTTAAAAACTATATAAGAAGAGCATGCGGTATTTCTCTTAATATCAGCTACAATGAAGCAGAGGTTGATACATATAAGATCAAATATCTTTTTGATGAAAACGATGCTTATTCTCTCGGCAAGGAAGGCTACAGAGTGTGCGTTGAGGACAGCGGCGACGTAGTTATTTATTGCGGTTCTGTCAGAGGACCTCTTTACGCAACATACTTCCTTCTTGAAGAATTTATCGGTTACCGTTTCCTTTTCGGTACAAAGCTTGACCACTCAGATCTTGAGCCCTATCTCTACGAAGCTACAAACGTAAATCTTCCTATGGGTTACGATGAAACAGAGGTTCCCATTCTTTCTTACAGAGCTGCATCTCAGGGCGGATCCACCTCCTTTAACTTCCCCATGCTTAGAAACAACGCCGTTGACGGTGCAGGCTCCAGAGCTTGTACCAACCTCAAATACGGCGGCGGTGTAGGTACTCTTTATATGCACGGCCACTCCTATGAGAGACAGCTTGATATTGACCCTATGACCCAGCCCTGTCTCACCCTTGAGGAGACATACGAAAAAATTCTTGAGTACAACGTAAATCTTATAAATGAAAGAAACAGTTGGGGTCAGCTGTTCGGTGTTCACTATACCCAGATCGCTTGTTCTCCCAATGATAACACGAACTTCTGTAAGTGTTCAGGTTGTTCTGCTATCTATGCTGCAGAAGGAAGTATTGCGGGAACGGTATTCCGTCTTTCGAACAGAGTAGCTGAGGCTATGGAAGCGATATTCCCCGGTATTGAGATATTTACCATCGCATACTGGGATGCGAGAAATCCTCCCAAGTACACAAGACCCCGTGAAAACGTATGTGTTTGCTTCTGCGTCGGCGGTTGTAACAACCATCCCTACGACCAGACTGAGCTTTGTGCAGAATGCGGCGGTAACCCCAGACTCAGCTCCGTTGACTTCAACGGATACGCTCAGCCTCAGAGTAATGTTCTCGACATCGGCTACTACGAAAGATGGACAGAGCTTACGGATAATATCTACGTTTGGTATTACAGTGCAAACTTTAACTACTACGTAGCTCCCGCACCCAACATTTTCAATATCTACAACGACTTCCGTTTCCTTGCGGCAACAGGAACAGAAGGCATCTATTGTGAGGGCTCTTCAAATCCTTACTATAGCTTTGAATACCTCAGAGGCTATCTTGCATCCAAGATGATGTGGAATCCTTTCATGAGTGAAGAGGAATTTAACGCTATTCTTAACGAGTATCTCTTTATTTACTACGGTGCAGGCTGGGAAGATGTAAGAGTATTCCTTGAAATGACCGATTACGCTTCCGACATCAACGGTTGCTGGACTAACAACTTCGACAGACCCTGGAATATGTATAATGAGGAATATTTCCTTGAAAATTACCATACCCTCCACGGTCTTCTCGAAAGTGCAAGAGATAAGGCAGAGACATATGCACAAAAGGAAAGAGTGAGACTTCTCACCTTCCATTGTGACTTCCTCGGCCTCTCCGCAACCTATGAAAGAGACTACGTAAACGGTAATGCTGATGCAAAAGCTCTTTATACACAGCAGTATCAGGCTCTTTACGATATGATAGTTGAATATAACTCGGACAGCGATAAGGCACATCATATCAGACTTACAACCTACGGAACAGACAAAGCTTACGGCGAAAACTTCCCCTCCTCAAGAGACGATATCAGAAATCCTATGACATGGATCTTCGCAGATTTCACAGGATATTGGGTGTGGAACGGCGCAAGCTGGCAGTAAGGGAAAGCAGTTTTCGGCTGTTATTGCCTGAGGGATAATTCATAACTCATAATTTTAAACTTAACTCCGCTTGGAAACAGGCGGAGTTTTTGTTATGCTCTTGCAAAAAGTATATATATATGGTATAGTTATATTGAATAGTTATATTTTGGAGAAAATAAATGAAAAAGCTTATTTCTTTGTTTCTTATCGTATGTATGCTTCTTGGCACTCTCTGTTACACGGTGCCTGCAAATGCCGTAACACACGGCTACATCAGAGGTGATGCCGATGACAGCGGCGTTATCAACATGAAGGACGTTCTGCTCGTTAAGAGATATATAGTTGATTCGTCCGTGTTCAAGCTTCTTAACACAGCTGCGGCCGACCTTACGGGTGACGGCAAGGTTACCTCGCAGGATATGCTTTCCCTTAAAAAAATTCTTACGGGACTTGCAACTCCCGAAGGTAACAACACGGATAATAAGTATAAGGTCGATACGGTCACAATAGGCGGCAGAAATATAAACCGTTATACCATCGTTGTTACGGACAGTACCAACGAGTGTATGAAGTATTCCGCAACTACGCTGAAGGATTATATCAAGAAGGCGTGCGGCATTACGCTCAATATCAGCTATAAAGAAAGCAGCGTCAGCACATACAAGATCAAATACGTATTTGATAAAAGCGATATGTATTCTCTCGGCAAAGAGGGTTACAGAGTTTGCGTTGAGGACAACGGCGACGTATGTATTTACTGCGGCTCAATGAGAGGTCCTCTTTATGCTACGTATTTTCTTCTTGAAGAATTTATCGGATACAGATTTTTGTTCGGCAGAAATCTTGACAGCTCCGATTTTGAGCCTTATCTTTATAAAGCGGATAACGTGGATATTCCCATGGGCTATGATGAAACTGAGGTCCCCGATCTGTCCTACAGAGCAGCATCTC
>JAZSLF010000015.1:0-13806 GCA_045535205.1 Eubacteriales bacterium | reverse complement strand
CTCAACAACTACGGTAAAGGTCATATCTCCGCACGTGACCACACAGCCTGTTCCCACGAAATTCGGTTCTTTACCCGATGTATTTACAACGGATATATCAAGCCCCATATTGCTGTAATGCTCTATGAAAAGCTTCGCTGATATACCGCAGGGTATTCCGGTGATAAAACCTCCGTTGTTATCTGCACTAAGACCGAAGTCTTCCTTTGTCATGGGAATAACTTCTCTTTCCATCTCGCCGCCGCAGTAAATACAGCTTTTGATCTGAATACCTGTATTAAAGGGACCGGCTTCTGCTGTTATCTTCCAGCCGTCATCGGTATGTATAAGCATATCAAGAACGTTTTCTATAGTCTCGTTACATCTTGAACACTCACCGTATTCCATACCGTCCTCAAAGCAGGTTGCTTCCTTGTAAACGGTCCATTCCTTCACGTCATGACCGAGTGCTTCCATTTCAACCGTTTCAAGTATTCTCTGACAGTAGGGGCAGTATATTTCATAATAACCTGACGTTTCACAGGTGGGTTCAATTCTGTTCTGCTCAACGGGAGCAGGGTGCTTACATATGCTTGCATATCCGTTGTATGAGTAAACAGCGCCAAACTCAACAAGATCAAAGGCTTCTTCGTCAAATCTATAGGTGCTGCTCTCATCAACTATAACGAAGAATTCAAATTCTTCGTCTCCCGAAGTATTAAGGCTTTCATCATAGTTGAAGGTAAAACGGAAAAGTGCACCGTCTCCTTCAAAATTTGAAAACTCCGGATTTTCCATATATATGGCACCGAGCCAACGGTAACCGTCACCAAACTGTTCTGAATAGTCAATACCTTCGTATTCAAGAAGCTGTGCAAACTCAGGATAATTTGTATTTTCACTCTGGGGATCTTCTGCTATATCGTAATGAATACCCGCATCAAGACCTGTTGACTCATAATCTGTTAATATGTCACCGCTTCCGTTCTCTTTATATAAACCTGAAATATTCTCATCAGCTTCTATTTTAAAGCATTCAGGATATACTATACAAACTCTCGATGACCAAAATCCCGGATTATTTGCCACTCTGAGCTCAAGAGTAACTTCTTCATCCTTGTTTATGATTCCGCTTGTCAGACCGATCTGAATATCGTTTTCACCGGGCACATCACCTGTATTTTCTTCACCGCATACGCTGCATTCATAAATGGAAACAAACAAACCGTCAATAAATTCTGTTTTCTTGAACGTATTTGTATGACCGAGTGGACCAACTTCCAAATCTTTATATGTATCACCGCATACTGAACAGTTATAATACGTATAACCGATTTCCGTACAGGTGGGTTCAACTGTTTCTACTGTATAAGAATGACCAAAAGACTCTATAGATTCACTATACGTTTTACCGCATACAATACACTTATATACTGTCTCACCCGGTATATCACAAGCAGGCTCAACAATATCAATTATATCATAGCTGTCATGAGGACACTCAGTATATACTGTTGCACCGTATACCTCGTAGCCGTCAAACTCAATAAAGTCCCATGTTTCTTCATCAAGTGCGAAAGAACCTACTACGTCAAATACGCAATCGATCTTGAGCTCTGTTTCACCTGTTGTATTAAGCTCAGGGAAATAGGTAAAGGTCATCTGATACATGGGACCGTCACCGACACAGTTTTCAAAGTCAGAGTTTTCAGCGTAGAGGCCGCCCATCCAGAGATAGCCGTCGCCCCACGTTTCAGAATAGTCGATTCCGCCGTTTTCGTTAGCTACAAAGCCTTCCTGCATGGCTGCGGGCTCATCAAGAACTTCTCTGAAGCCTGTCCAGTCAGAACCTTCTGTCTGAGGGTCTTCTGCGATGTCATAGATCTTACCGTATGGAAGGTTTGTAGAAATGTAGTCGGGAAGAACTTCACCGTCACCGTAGATACCTGTCCAGTTATCGTCTTCAACGATCTTGAGACATTCAGGGTATACAAGATATGTTCTTGCAGACCAGAAACCCGGGTTATTCTTAACGCTGAATGTCAATGTTACCTGATTGTTTTCATCAATCGTTCCGTCAGAAAGCCAGAACTGAGGCGTGTTGGACTTTCCTTCGGGAATATCTTCTTCCCTTACCGCAAAAGCGGGAATAACTGATGAAACCGTCATCAAAAGAACGAGAAAAAGGGATAAGATTTTTTTCATGTTATTGCTCCTCCTAAAAATATTTATATGCTTTGTCATGATGACAAATAAATTATACTGCAATTTGCAGTAAATGTCAATACTGCATTTCGCAGTAGACTATAATAATGACATAATAATATAATCAGTAAGGAGGATGTAAAGGTGTACCGCCGCATACGAGACCTGAGAGAAGATAAAGATCTCACTCAAAAACAGCTATCTGCCATACTGAACTGCTCTCAGCAGGTATACAGCAATTATGAACTGGGACAAAGAGACATTCCTACCGATATTCTTATAAAGCTTTCTGCTTATTACGGCGTTTCCACCGATTATATTTTGGGGTTGACAAAAAATCCCAAAAGACTTGATTAAAATTAATATGTTAATTATACAACCGATACTGATCCGTTATCGGAAAATAAAAACAAAGAGCAAACACGCAAGTTTAATCTTGTACGTCTGCTCTTTTTTCTGTTCGTTTTAGTTTAGAGTTATAAGGCACGCTGTCGCTCACCGTTATGAATTTGCTACGCAAATGTTATGATATGATTGCCCATCTATGTTAAAACTTGGCGAAGCCAATCATAACTATGCGAAGCATATCATAACTCATAACTTGCCCGTAAGGGCAATCATAGTTTAGCGTGATTTGTCCGTTAAGGACATCACGCTAACGGCTTGGGGCATTTCGTATTTCAATTTCAGTCAATACCTGCAAGTATCTTTTTCAACGTGAAGTTGTCTTTTGCGTTTATCTTACCGTTTCCGTCAAAGTCAGCCGCCATGCTCTGTGCCGCTGTAGGATTAAGAGAGAAGGTAAGCGTTCTCTTCATAAGAAGACTGTCTCTTGCATCAATAACTCCGTCACCGCTGAGGTCTCTCTCAACAACTACGGTAAAGGTCATATCTCCGCACGTGACCACACAGCCTGTTCCCACGAAATCGGGAACCTTTCCTTCCCTGTTCACAACAGAAACCGTCAGATCCATATTTTCATAGTGCTGAATAAAACTCTCTGTCAATATACCTGTAGGTATTCCTGTAATAAATCCGCCGTTATTGTCAGATGTCAGGCCGAAATCCTCTTGTGTCATGGGTAGAATATTCTGAATGATCTGATGGCACTCTGCACATTCTCCGTGTTCCGTACCGTTTTTAAAGGGAGTGGGTTCTTTATCGATGATCCAGCTTTCCACCTTGTGTCCGGGAGCAAGAATTACCCCCTCGTCAATAATATCATCACAATCAGGACAGTAAATCTCGTAATAACCGTCTTTCTCACATTCTGTTTCAACTACGTTCTGTTTAACGGATTTACGGTGACTGCATATGTTAGCATATCCGTTAATAACTTGAACGTCTTCGAGCTGAACCGGATCAAAAGAAGCTCCATCAAATCTATACGTACTGTCAGTATCAACTATAACGAAGAATTCAAAATGCTCAAACCTCATTTTATTCAGAGACGCATCGTAATTAAAGGTAAAGCTGTAAAGAGCATCGTTTCCCGTAAAATTATCAGGATCAGAGTTTTCCATGCAAATGGCACCGAGCCACCGATAACCGTAGCCGTACACTCCGCAGCCGTATACTTCAGAATAATCAATGCCCTTTCTGTCAAGTATCTGAGCAAACTCCGGATAAGCGGAATTTTCAACCTGAGGGTCTTCGGTAACGTCAAAATTGATCCCTGAGCCAAGACCTGTTGACTCATAAGTGGTTAAAACATCACCGCTGCCATTGTCCTTATAAAGTGCCGTAATGTTTTGCTCATCAGCTATTTTAAAGCACTCTGGGTATATGATACATACTTTGGCAGAGCAGAATCCGGGATTGTTTCCCACCAGAAGATCCAATGTTATCTGACCTTTTTTATCTATTACTCCGCTGGAAAGACCTATCTGAAGAACGTTTTCACCCGGTTCCTCGCTGGTATATAATTCCCCGCAAGAATAACATTCTCCGCAGGAAACGATTTTATCGTCAACATATTCAGTCTTAGAATACGGAGCACGTTTATGTGATCTTAATAAAACTCGTGTACCGAGTCCTTCACCCAAATGTTTCACTGATTCATCATAGTCACTAAAATCAAGGGAAAGAATTTTTTCACCTGAATTAGTGTGAATATAAAGGTTATCTATCGTAAGAATACCATTGCTGGCGAAAAGAATGAGCGCGTCGTTTCCCCACGCCTTAACGCCTGTGCCGACAGCAACCACTTGATAATCAATGGCAATAGAAGCCGCACCGTTATTGATCGTATATGTGATGTGATGCCAGTTATAGGGGGAACGATCTCCCCAATAAATGGGAGCTGTATTCTGCTCACCAATATAAGCTATCCCCTCATCGGCATCAATACCCATGTGACCGCCGCATGCCGTCCAAAGCTGAAAATGTGCACCTTCGGCCCCTTGCACAAGGGATGCGTCAAATTCCATTACCAGGTCATCCGGTGAATATTCGATATCACCGATGTAACCAAATGCATCCGAATCACACCACTGCCAGGCATAGCCGCAATAAACTGCACTAACTGTAGAAGGAACCCAAGCAATTATCATCAAAACGACCAATGCAATAGAAAAAAGTTTTTTCATTCGTTCTTCCCTCCGTAAAGTTAAATTGTAAAAGCATTTATATGCGAACATTCGATTTGTTCATATAAATTATACAATATTTTATTCAATATGTCAATATGACTAAAAAACAGACCGTGAGTATACTCCGTAAGAGGAGCTGCCGACGGTCTGCGACGTCGTTTATACTGTTTTCTGATTACATTTTCTCAAAGAAATCAATTATAACTTCTTTTTCGGCATTTGCCGTTCCCTGTATCATTTCGGGTGAGCCGCCGCCTTTGCCCTCAATGGCAAAGTTTATTCGGGGAGCTATTTCCCTCATGTTAAGATTATTTGAAGCGGCAATATATCTGTACCCCTTCTTATCATCGCCTGCAAAAGCGGCGAAAACGCCCTTGCACTTCTCTTTTCCGCCGTTGACAAAGTCTCGCATAGCACCAACGTCAAAGCCTGCACCGAAGAAATAACAAAGATTTCCGCTTGTATACTTTATTTCGGAAAGCACCTTTTCAGCGTAAGCTCTGTTTACGGAGGAAAGCTCTCGCTTCAATGAAAGGATTTCAGAATTAAGTCTGTTAAAGACTGTGCCGACCTCTTCTCTTTTAACAGAGGAAGCAACCGCTATTTCACCTAAAATATCGTGCTCAAGAAGGAACAGCTTTACGGCGTCGCTGCCGCATACCATCTGTAATCGGGTGCCGCCCTTATACTTTATGAAATCGGTTATTTTTAAAACACCGACCTGTGCTGTGGTTTTAACGTGAGGAGCACAGCAGGCACATACGTCAACACCTTCTATCTCTGCAATACGCACTTTTCCGCAGATGTCTATTTTGCTTCTGTATTCAAGCTTTTCAAGGGTTTCGGGGTCGGGATAGTATGCCTTTACGGGATGATCTTCTGCAATTGCCTTATTACACAGAATTTCGACCTTTCTTATGTCTTCCCTTTCAAGAACACCGCTGAAATCAACTCTCACATATTCCTCAGACAGATGAAAGCCTACGTTTTCATATCCGTAAAGCTTGTTTACGATACCCGAAAGAATATGCTCTCCCGTGTGGTTTTGCATTTTGCGAAATCTTTCCTCAAAATCTACCGTTCCGTGAACTTTTCCGAGCTCTACAGCATCCTTTGTATAGTGATAGATGACCTCGTCCTTTTCCTGAACGTCAAAAACAGCTGTGTCTCCGAGAGTGCCCGTATCAGCACCTTGACCGCCGCCTTCGGGAAAAAAAGCGGTTTTGTCAAGAACGACACAGTATTCTCCATTATCCTCTGTGCATTCAAGCACGACAGCATCAAATTCTTTTATATAGCTATCATCATCAAATAATCTGTATGTTGCTTCCATGTTTACTTCCTTGTCGATATGCGATTAACACAATTTGCATCGTATTTTCTTAATTATATAACTAACAATAAAAAAAATCAACCTTTAGTTCTGTACATACGGCAATATTTGTGATACAATATAATAAAATTACGAAAAGGGAGGAAATACCGTGAAAAAAGCTTTTGCATTAATTCTGTCTGTGTTAATAACGCTTTCCGCCCTTTGTTTTACTCCCGATGTCATTTCAGCAGCACCCGACAGCCCCTATTACAACATTTATTTTAGGGAAACGGATACAAAATCCGATTCCGCCGGCAAAAAGCTTGTTGATAATTTCGGAGATGCCGCATATGAATGTGACAGTAACAGCTTCTCCGTAACAAAATCGGAGCTCAACGGCAAAAGCAGTCAGACGGTCGAAAAAACAGAAGAAGATGCTCTTTGGTCAGCTACTGTCTACAGAGAATACCAAACAAAGCTCGATCTTACAGCTTACAATGAAATATATTTCCAGTTCTACGTTGCCTCCGAAAACAACGAGGATATAACATTTACAATGACTGTTCATTCGGGAAAAGCCACTCAGGCTTTGACGAGAATGCTTCCTGTCGGTAAGCTTTTGGACGTTTACTTCCCTATTGAGAATTTTGAAGAAAGAGGATCTATTGACAAGATCAGCTTTACTCTTGACTGTCCCGACGGAACAAACAAGGTCACAATATCGACCCTGTATGCCGATTCTCTTTATTCATATTCTTATCTTACACTTTTTTCCTCTGACAGAATAACCTCGAAATACGGCGTCAGCTTCTTTGAAGACAGAATTGAACCTAAGCTTGAGGACTCAACGGCAGACGTAACAGCCCGTTTTTCGACCGTTCCGAAAACAGCCTTGACAGCTTGCTCCATGGTAACCGTTTCGGGTGCTTTAAGCGGAACTCTTACGCTCTCCGTATGGGACGGGCTTTCCAAAGAATATACAGACATTTCAACCCTTACTCTGAGCGAGGGGAAGAACTCTTATCCCTTCCTTTTTCCTACCTATAAAGGAACAGACACATTCAGGCTGACCTTTTCCGGTATAAACACAGCAGAAGGCGAAGCTCTGACCGTACACGGTGCAGTTATGAGCTTCTTTGACGAGGTCATTGAAAACAAAACCGATTATCCTTGCAGTATTGCTTCCTGTACGGTTCTTGAAGCAGGTGCAAAAGTAAGATTAAGCGGAACACTCCGTTCAAGCTCGGTAGTAAACAATTTAGGTGCAAAGCTGAACGTTTACGCTGTAAATCAGCTTTGGGAGGGAGAGAGTGCGGCTCCGATACTGCTTTCATCGGTCGATATTACGACCGTATTTGAAATATCCTGCAGTATACAAGAGCTAAAATACAATCCTCAGTTTTACAGATATTATATCACTATTTTAAACGGTGATACGGAAGAAACCGTTTCCTCTGCCGTTTATCCGGCAACCCCGCCTTCTAATTTTACCATGGGTAACTCCGTTCTCGGTATTCAGAGCGACGACTCCTCAGCCGCATTCAGAACAAACTCCTCCCACGCTGTAGTTGACATAGATCTTACAAAGCTTCAGAGCACAGACGGAAAGGGTGGCAGAGTTCATTCATACGGAACAAGCTTCTGTTATCTGTCGGACAGCTATATTACCGAGCTTGATTCAAAAATCAATTTCTTAAACGGAAGCGGAGTAAACGTATATCTGAGAATTCTGAAAAGCAAGCGTTATGCCGACTCTCCCTGCATCTATTCAATGCCCGACTGCAGCAGCTATGAGGAATGTCTTTCATATCTGACCATGATAGATTTTCTGACCTCACGCTACAACGAAATATCGGGTATCATTTTAGGCTCACGAATCGATTGTGAGCTGTACAGCTACAGTGCATCTTCCCTTATAACGAAAGCACAAAACTATGCCGAGCTTCTCCGTCTCACCGCTATAGTGGCAAGAGCCAATGCAACGGAAACGGAAATGATCGTTCCCTTCGGTGACGGCTACGTATACGGAGGTGACGGCGACGGTGCCGAATATGTTTACGATGCTCTTTCGGGAATAGGAGAAAATTCAGTATCACCGCTTATCATTTCCGAGATCATTTCCCGTTTTATCGCAGACTGCGGTTCTTTCAAATGGTACTGCCTTTATGAATGCGAAAGCTCACCCGAAATTGCGATGAATACAGTATATAAGTTATCCGCAGCCTTGACTCAGGGCAGCGGAGCCTCCCCCTCGGGACACATGGTCTTCTGGCAGCCCGAAAAGCTTATAACGGGCGAGGAGATAGAAACGCTTGCAGAAAGCATAAGCTCCAATGCAATAGCTCTCGGAACAGGTGCCGTCATTATTTCTATAACCAGACAATCGGTTGACCCTGCCGTTCTCTTTAATATTATTGAAAAAAACAATTTCGGCGAAAACAATTTCAGAAAAGTTACAGAGCATGAAAGCATTGAACTGAAAAGACCCGCCTCCTCAGGCAACGTTCTTCTATGGGATTTCACAAGATCCTTCAGCACAAGCGGATTTATCGGCGGCGGTGCAGTATCCTCCATTTCCACCGAGGCATCAGCATCAATGGCGGCATTTGAAGGTGTCGATACGTGCCGTGTTCTCAAATGCCTGATAGACCCCTCCTCCAATGCATCAGGTACTGTTCTCTGCTACTTCGACACGCCAAAGCTTCTGAACAACGCAACGGCACTTGACGTTTCCATAAACATCACGTCATCAAAGGATGAAATTCCGGTCAAAGTAATAATAGGTAAAGGAAACATCCGTTACGAATACTCTGCCGAGCTTTCAAGTGAAGACCCTTCTGTTATCCGCTGTGATACAGGCATACTTGACGAAGAATTTGCCGCCGAATACATTGCGATCTCTTTGGAGCCCGGTACTGCATCCTCTTTTGAAATAACAAGAATATCAGCAGTAAACAAAAACCTTTCAGAAGATGAGCTTATACAAAGGCTCAATAACTCCGAAGCTGACAGCACCGAAATGAATATTCAATCAAAAAGCATCTGGGCTGCTGTAGCCTTTATCGGTATTACAATCATTGGATTTGCTGTTCTCAACATCAGAAGCAGCGACAAAAACACAAAAAGCAAGCAAATCAAAAAGTAAAAAAGAGAATCCCAAGCATTCCTTGCGGAATACTTGAGGACCACTTGACCAACAAGTATGCCCCAAGCGTCACCAAAAACGCTTGGGGCATATTCCGTATATTCAGGTTTCTTTCCGTTCATGCCACTTTTTACCCGACAGTCTGATAAGGAACAGTATTCCCCTAAAGCAAAGCTCAAAGCACATGGCGATCCACACACCCACAAGACCGTATCTCGATGCAAGAAAAGCCGAAAGTGTAAGTCTTACTGCCCACATGCTGATAAAATTAAAAATACTGGGAATCAAAGTATCACCCGTACCTCTGAAAACACCGAGTCCAATGATAGATGCCGCAAAAAGCGGTTCCGCAAAGGCTTCGATACGAAGAACCTTAACACCGAGTGCCACAACCTGTGCATCCTTACTCAAAAGCGACATCATAAAGGGTGCCGTAAAGTAAAGTAATACACCTGTCACCGTCATTATCAGCATACCGAAAAGTGTAGTAAGCCAGCCCAGCTTAACGGTGAGATCCCGTCTGCCTGCTCCTATACTCTGACCGATGATGGTCGTTGCCGCCGCACCTATCCCGTATCCCGGCATATAGCAAAGGCTTTCCGCAGTAAGAGCAAAGGAGTTTGCCGCAATAGCTATTGTTCCGAGAGGTGCAACGATTGCAGAAGATACCACGTAAGCACCGCCTGTAACAAACTCCTCAAATCCGACAGGCAGAGCAATTCTGAGTCCCGTCTTCAAGCATTTACCGCTGAATCGGAAGCTCTCGCCCCGTCTTATTTTCAATATATCAGAACGGCAAAGCAAATAGAAGCACATAATTATCCCAATCACAACATGGGAAAGGGCTGTACCGAGAGCAGCTCCCGTCACACCCAAGCCTGCACATCCGAAAGTAATCTTTCCGACAGTAACAGGCTCAAAAATAAGCAAAAAGTTAAATATTACATCAAGAAAGCACATAACAATGTGAAGCATACCGGGAATCTTCATGTTTCCGCTTGCCTGAAGCATACTGCTTGAGACCTGTCTGAGCTGATAAAAAGGAAGTGACAGAGAGTATACGAGAAAATATTTGGTTGCATCGGAAGCTATAGTCTCATCAGCACCCAGCAAAGACGGAAGCCTAAAGCTGAGAAGTGCCCCTATAATACCGAGTACAACGCTGAAGCCGACAGCAACCAAAAAGCCGTGCTTCATAATACTCCTTGCCGCCCTGAAGTCTCCCGCACCCACCTGCTGTGCCACCTGAACGGAAAAGCCTATAACTGCGGCAGAGCAAAGTCCTCCGAACATCCATGTACACGACGTAACGAGCCCAATGGATGCAGAGCCGCCGGCACCGAGACGCCCCACCATAGAAGCATCGATATATTGCATTATAATAGACGAAAGCTGTGCCATTATAGCAGGAAGACTGAGCTTTATTATCAGCATAAGCTGTTCACTCAACAAAAGCTTGTCTCCGTCTCTCAGCTTACAAAGTAAATCTTTTTTCATTAACATCTATCCTTGCATGAATATTGATTTAATTCTAACAAAAATGAACAAACTAATCAAGAAAAAAGCAAAAAAAAACTACAATATGCAGATATGAATTTTCTTGACACCGTTCTTCATGTGTGATAATATAATACCATAATATATTTATACCATTTCAAATCAACTCGGAGGATGAAATAATGCAAAACAACGTACGCCCCGAAACAATGGAAAGAATTACCACCAAAGCTCTTGCAGATGCTTTTATCGCAGAACAAATAGCGGAAATTCAGAAGCAAGTCGGTGACAAAAAAGTTCTTCTCGCCCTCTCAGGCGGTGTAGACTCCTCAGTTGTTGCCGCCCTTCTTATCAAAGCTATCGGCAAACAGCTCGTATGCGTTCACGTAAACCACGGCCTTATGCGTAAGGACGAGAGTGAAAACGTAATCAAGCTTTTTGAAGGTGAGCTTGATGCCAACCTCATTTACGTCGATGCAACTGACCGTTTCCTCGATCTCCTTGCAAACGTAAGCGATCCCGAAACAAAAAGAAAGATCATCGGTGCAGAATTCATAAACGTATTTGCAGACGAAGCAAGAAAGCTTAACGACATCGACTACCTTGCACAAGGTACTATCTATCCTGACATCCTCGAAAGCATAAAGCAGGCTGAAGGCAAGAAGGCTGTTAAGTCCCACCACAACGTAGGCGGCCTTCCCGATGACCTCCAGTTTGAACTTGTAGAACCTATCAAGCTTCTCTTCAAAGACGAAGTCCGTGTAGTAGGCGAAGCTCTCGGTCTTCCTCACGCAATGGTATACCGTCAGCCCTTCCCCGGCCCCGGTCTCGGCGTTCGCTGCCTCGGTGCCATCACAAGAGACAGACTCCACGCACTCCGTGAAGCAGATGCAATTCTCCGTGAAGAATTTGACAAAAACGGTCTTGCAGAAAAGGTATGGCAGTATTTCGTGGTTATCCCCGACATCAAGAGTGTAGGCGTTAAGGAAGAAAGCCGTTACGAAGGCTGGCCCGCAATCATCCGTGCCGTAAACACCTCCGATGCTATGAGCGCAACGATCGAAGAAATTCCCTATGCAGTTCTCCACCATATCACAAACCGTATCACAAACGAAGTAGAAGGCATCAACCGTGTCCTCTACGACCTTACACCGAAACCTATCGGAACAATAGAGTGGGAGTGAGTTTTGCATAGCAAAACTCAACTATGATCGCCTGCGGCGAGTTATCAGTTATGATGTGCTTCGCACAGTTATGAGTTGCCTTGCGGCAACGTTTGATACTTCATCGGCGATCATATCATAACGCTTGCAAAGCAAGCTCATAACGTTTGGCAAAGCCAAACTTATAACTCTAAACTAAAAAACAAAAATGAAAGAGTGCGATATGGCCGACAGCGTATTAAGGACAAAATCCAAAGATTTTGCAAAAAGCATCGTTTTTCTTTGCCGTAAATTAAAGCAAAACGGTGTAGAATCAGCGTTAAGCAATCAATTGCTCCGTTCCGGAACATCCGTTGGTGCAAACATTCACGAAGCTCAATACGGTCAAGGAACAAAAGACTTCATTTCCAAATTTGAAATCGCACTGAAAGAATGTAATGAAAGCGAATATTGGCTTGAACTGCTTTTTGAAGTTAACAGCCTTTCAAAAGAAGATTTTGAAAAAATCCAAAAAGATTGCATAGAACTTAGACGTATGCTTGTTTCTTCGGTAACAACGCTGAAGAAAAAGCAACAGCAAAAATCTTAAAGCAAAAGTATCACGAAGTGCTCCAAACGAGTGAGACGACTATGTTTTGCGACTGGGTTCCTTATGAACCCATACTTTAACAACTTACAAGTGCCCGAAAACCCTTTGAAACAAAGGGCTTTCGGGCATTTTATGTTTTAGTGAAAATGCCTTTGCAACACTTTTGCAACACACAGTGTGAAAATTATAAAAAGGAATGGTTGCAAGTGGCTATCAAGTTAAGTTCGGAGGAAGTAAATTACCTTAATGGTGTAGTTTCATCGAGAAATATAGTTGCAGGTCATCAAGCAGCGGCAATCTGGCAAAGCACCGGTCGCCGCTTTGTGATCTTGTTAAGTATTTTCTCAACCTATAAATATTTTTTAGAAATAGCCGCACATTTCATGCCCCTGATCCGTTAAACATTATGAAGGGAGGTTCAGTTTAATATGGATATTGAAGAACAATATGACAAAATATACCGATATTGCTATTTCAAGATGTATGATGATCAAATAGCACAGGAAATTACCCAAGAAACCTTTCTTCGTTTTTACAAGCAAGGATTAAATCTTGGCAGTGACAAAGCGCTGCCGTACTTATACACAATTGCAAAGAATTTGTGTATAGACCACTTTCGTAGGCGGACGACTGAAAGCTTAGAGGAAATAACAGAAGAAGTTATAGATGACCCAACCGAAGACCTGATAAGTAATTTAACATTAAGAATGATAATGTCAAAATTACCGGAAGATGAACAAGAATTGATTTTTTTGCGGTATGTAAACGAAATATCTATTACAGCGATTTGCAAAATCACTGGGTTATCCCGCTTTGCTGTTTATCGGAAATTATCTAAATCTTTGAAATGGTTGAAAGAGGAATTATTGAAGGAGGGATTTTCAAATGGATAATAAATTAAAACGGAACATTCAAAAGGCATTTGAAGCCCCACAACCAAACCGGCAGGAAAAGATACGATTTTTAAGAACATTACCTGGGTCAAGAATTAGTATGTTTCGCTTTATATTAGTACAGGCATCATACATGAGGAAAATGACATTGGTGTTTTCTGTTCTGTTGCTGCTGCCTGCGGTGATCGGGGCTAATTATATCAGCGAGAATACATTATGGATCGTGTCTGCGTTTGTGCCGATTTTAGGGCTTTTGGCAGTAGCGGAAAGCACCCGCACTACGATGTATGGAATGAGTGAATTTGAAATGTCTACCCGGTTTTCTTTGAAAAGTGTGGTGATGGCAAGAATGAGCGTTTTAGGCGTACTTGATTTCATTGTTTTAGTCTGTGCCATTCCATTGTGTTACACCGGAAGCGGATTTTCTTT
>JAZSLF010000063.1:0-12029 GCA_045535205.1 Eubacteriales bacterium | reverse complement strand
TGTTACTGTGAAGCCCTGGGGAACGGGAAGACCGATCTTGGTCATTTCCGCAAGGTTGGCACCCTTACCGCCGAGGAGTTCACGCATGGAAGCATCGCCTTCGGTAAACAGGTAAACAAATTTCTTTGCCATGTTTTTGGAACCTCCAAATATAAAATTAAATTTTCAAACTTTGTGGGGCAAGTGTTTCGGGTAAAAACAAACGGATTTATAACTGTCCCGTAACACCGCAACGCTTATTATATCATAGTTTTATTTAAAAAGCTATATCTTTTTGCTTTTTTTGAAAAATTCATGAAAAATTTACTAATTTTGAATTTGCAGCTTATTTATTTTGGTGAAAGAGAATATTATTTAAGAGCAAAATACTTGACAAGGGTAAGGAATAATAGGTAAAATATCATAGTAAAGAATTGTTTTCCGAAAGGTCGGAAAACTGTCTCGAAGGGAGTAACACACTATGAAAAATTGTGACGTTCTCATAATCGGAGCGGGCCCTGCAGGCATTTTCACAGCTCTTGAAATGCTGAAAAAAGGCTCTGAAAAGAGAATTATCATCATAGAAAAAGGTGCAGCCATTGAAAACAGACGCTGTCCCAAGATAAAAACGAAGGAATGTGTAAGCTGCAAGCCCTACTGTCATATCACGACGGGCTTTTCGGGTGCAGGTGCTTTCTCCGACGGTAAGCTGTCTCTCAGCTACGAGGTGGGCGGCGACCTTCCTTCTCTCATCGGTGAAACGCTGGCTCAGGAAACTATCAATTATACAGATACGATTTATCTTGATTTCGGTGCCGACACTCATATTGAGGGCATAAACAATTCCGCTGAGGTAAAGGAAATAAGAAAGAGGGCAATTCAGGCAGGGCTCAAGCTCGTTGACTGTCCCATAAGACATCTTGGAACCGAAAAGGCGCAGGAGATATACTATGCCATTGAGAAGTATCTTATGGAAAGCGGTGTTGAGATCCTGTTCGGCCATGAATGCGTTGACATTATTCTTGACGGTACTGATTGCTGCGGTGCGACTGTCAGAAGCAAAACAGAGGAATTTGAGATAAGATCCGATGTAACCGTTGTTGCAACGGGAAGACGAGGTGCTGACTGGCTTGAAAAAATATGTGCTGAGCACAATATTGCCCATGCTCCCGGAACTGTTGACATCGGCGTTCGTGTCGAGGTGAGAAACGAGATTATCGAAAAGGTAAACGAGGTTCTTTACGAGTCAAAGCTTGTGGGATACCCTCAGCCTTTTAAAAATAAGGTAAGGACCTTCTGTCAGAACCCCGGCGGCTTCGTAGCACAGGAGAATTATGACAACGACCTCGCCGTCGTAAACGGTCATTCATACAAGGAGCTGAAAAGCTCAAACACCAATCTTGCAATTCTTGTTTCGCACAATTTTACGTCTCCCTTCAATCAGCCCATTGAATATGCACGCAAGGTGGGTGAGCTGACCAATATGCTTGGTGCAGGTCATATTATGGTACAGCGCTTCGGGGATATTCTTGACGGTAAAAGAACATGGGAAAAGGAGCTTGCTCAGTCAAATGTCCGTCCTACTCTGCCCGATGCGGTGGCAGGTGACATCACAGCCGCAATGCCCTACCGTGCCATGATGAACATTATCAACTTCATCAAGGCGGTAGACCACGTCGTTCCCGGCTTTGCATCTATCGAAACACTTCTTTATTCACCTGAGCTCAAGTTCTACAGTAACAGAGTAAAGATGGATAAGGATTTTAATACAAATATAAAGGGCCTTTTCTGTCTCGGTGACTCAAGCGGTTGGACGAGAGGGCTTATGATGGCATCCGTCATGGGCGTTCTTATGGGAAGAAGGCTGGTTTGAAGCGGAGCTTCAAACAAGATAATAGATAAAAGATAAGAGATAAGAGAAGCGGTTGATTTTTGCCAAAACGGCAGAAATCTTCATTAAATAAACTTAAAAAGGGGGGAGAGCTTTTGTCATTTGTAATTCTTGCTTTGGCAGCTTTGTGTTTTGTTGGTCTTAAAATCGGCATAAGAGAGCCCCTTGACGACTATATTTCACCAAATGGAACTTTGGCTGTAAAGGGTCTTTTCGTGCTGATAGTTTTTCTCTCCCATTCAACAGGGTACGTCACCTACGGTACGGGACTTTCGGATATGCTTATGCTCAAGACCTGCTCTGCGGTAAATCAGCTTATGGTAGTGCCTTTCTTCTTTTATTCGGGGTACGGCATAATGGTATCTGCCATGACCAAAAAGGATTACGGAAAAAAGCTTCCCAAAAACAGACTTTTGCCGCTTTACTTAAAATTTGTTTTTGCCGTAATTATTTATATAGCCGCAGGATTTATTACGGGAAAGAGTTACGGTGTCCGTGACATTTTTTACGGACTTATAGGCTGGGAAAGCGTGGGCAACAGCAACTGGTTCATGTTTGCCACCTTTGTTCTGTACGTCATATCTTTTTTTGCCATTTCTTTTTTCAAAAACAAGTATCTGTCAGCCTCCCTTTCGGCTCTGCTCACGGTGGGTTATATATTTTTAATGGTGCTTGCGGGAAAAGAAGTAGTGTGGTATGATACGGTGCTTGCGTTCCCTCTTGGTATGTTCTTTGCTGTTTTCAAGGACAAATTTGACTCTCTGACCAAGAAATTTTCTGCTTGGCTGCTGTCTCTCGCAGCTTGCGGCGGAGCTTTTCTTCTGTTCTGGTATATATTCAAGGTTGCAGAAAGCTCTTTTGTTTCAACAGCAGCACTCATATTCAAAAGTCTGTTTTTTGCTCTCTGTCTTGCGGTCATCACAAGAAGATTTTCTCCGAGAAACAAAATTCTTTCGTTTTTCGGAAAACACGTTTTCGGCATTTACATATTTCAAAGACTTCCAATGCTGCTTTTAGTCCACTATATACCGAGCATTAACCGTTACGTATTTGCAGTAATATCTTTCGTTTTGACAGTAGGTATTGCTGTACTGTTTGAAAGCCTTCTCCGGCGGAGAAGGGGGACCGCTTGCGGTGGATGAGGAGAACAAATTTTTAAAAAAGATTATGATTTATAAATACAATAAAAATCTTGTTCCGTACGCCCAAAACCTACGAAAAAACATGACCCCCGAAGAAAAACATCTTTGGTATGATTTTTTAAAGCTATTGCCGTTGACTGTAAACAGACAAAAGATCATCGGAAATTACATTGTTGACTTTTTCATAGCAACCAAAAGAATTGTAATAGAAGTAGACGGCTCTCAACACGGTTTTGCCGAAAACTATGAAGCGGATAAAAAAAGAGACCGTGAGTTGAACAATCTCGGAATAAAAGTTTTGAGATATAAAAATAGTGACGTTGATAAAAATTTTCACACAGTTTGCAAAGACATATTAAAACATTTGGATTTTAAGGAAAGTGATATTGAAGTGAGAAAAACTCATTAACTTTGTTCTCCTCATCCACCGCAAGCGGTCCCCCTTCTCCGCTGGAGAAGGCTGTCTTTGGTATATACATTTTCCAACGGCTTCCGATGCTTCTTCTGTCCCACTTTGTTCCAAACATAAATTCCTATATATTCGCAGCAGTATCATTCATTTTGACTGTCGGTATTGCTTTTATATTTGAAAAATACATAAAACCTGAAAAATTATTACCTAAAGGAGATAAAGTATGAAAATTGCACTTATTGCACACGATAAGAAAAAGGATGAGATCATAGCTCTTGCAAGAGAGCACAAGGAGTTTCTTGCAAACCATGAGCTGTTTGCAACAGGTACGACAGGCACGCTCATTATGGGCGAAACAGGGCTTGTCATAAAAAGAATGAAAAGCGGACCTTTAGGCGGTGACCAGCAGATTGGCTCCATGATAGCAGACGGTCTTCTTGACCTCGTTATATTCCTTCGTGACCCTCTCACCTCACAGCCTCACGAGCCCGACGTTTCAGCACTTCTCCGTCTTTGCGACGTTCAGTCCATCCCCCTCGCAACAAATACAAAGAGTGCCGAAATAATGCTTGCGGCTTTTGAAAGCGGAGCGGTCTGAGCTTTGAAGTTTTTTTGCGAAAATTATTCCGCACAATCATTAATATAACAAATACGCAGATAAGCTGCGATTAAAAAGGAGAAAGATATGGGATATTTTCTTATACCCGCCGTACTGCTTTTGATACTTGTAATATGCAATATCGTGGTAGTACCTCAGGCAAACGAATATGTAATTGAGCTTCTCGGTAAATATAAAACAACGTGGGGCGCAGGTCTTCACGTTAAGATCCCCTTTATCGAAAAGATCTCAAAAAAGATCACTCTCAAGGAGCAGGTCCTTGACTCACCTCCTCAGCCCGTTATTACAAAAGATAACGTTACAATGCAGATAGACACCGTTGTATATTTCAGAGTTTATGATGCAAAGCTTTATACTTACGGTGCGGTAAATCCCATCGGTGCTCTTGAAAACCTCACGGCTACAACTCTTCGTAACCTTGTTGGTGAGCTTGAGCTTGACGGAACTCTTACCTCCCGTGACACCATCAACGAAAAAATGACCGCCATTCTTGACGAAGCTACGGACCAATGGGGTATCAAGGTCTCCAGAGTTGAGCTGAAAAATATCATTCCTCCTCAGGAAATTCAGAACGCCATGGAAAAGCAGATGAAGGCTGAACGTGACAGACGTGAAACGCTTCTTCAGGCTGAAGGTCACAAGGCGGCTGCCATTACGAGAGCAGAGGGCGACAAGCAGGCTATGATCCTGGCGGCAGAAGGCGAACGTGATGCACGTATCGCAAAAGCCGAGGGTGAAGCTAAGGCTGTTTTCCTCGCAAAGCAGGCGGAAGCACAGGGTATCGAGCTTCTCAAAAAAGCAGCTGCCGACTCTGCAGTTCTTGAGCTGAAGCGTTATGAAGCACTCATCAAGCTTTCAGACGGCAGAGCCGCAAAGATCGTTATCCCCACCGACGTGGTAAATGCGATCTCAAGAGACGTTCTTTTCAGCGAGGCCTCCGGTCTCGGTAACACAACTGAACCCGACAACACTCCCGAAAAGAAAGTGAAAAAGCCCGACCCTTGCTGTGAGTGAGGGAGAGTATTAGGGGGAACTTTCTGCAGAAAGTTCCCCCTATAACCCCTTCAAAGACCTTTGAACAAGGGGGCCTCAAATTGCCTTTGGTGATTTGGGGTTCGCTTGAAAGGGGTCATAGGGCAAACTTACAGAGATTTTATATGATTAACTGCGGTATGCAGACTACATTATTTTGTAGTTTACATACCGCAGTTCTGTTTATTATATTTCTTTTGAAAATCCCTAAACCGCCAAAAAGATGCTTTAAAGTTTGAGGGGGGCGTGGGGGAACTTTTCAAAGTTCCCCCGCATTTTTCCTCACTTCCAGTTGCCTTCGGCTATCATATTGATGATACGGTCTGTTTCCTCTCTGCTTTTTGAATTTTTAGCGGCCTCTTCGGCACGCTTTTTTTCTTCGTCAGAGAGCTTTGAATATTCTTTGAGGGCATCGCATCTTACCTGAAGCTTCATAACGAGCTCAAGGGGGTAGCCTGCCATAATATCTTTTTCATTTTTCATGAAAAACACCTCCAAAACTTACTGTAAATAGTTTTTTCTGCAACAATGTCATTATGTAAGGTAATTATATCCTTTACAATTTGCGTTTTTTGTAGTATACTCTACTATGAAAAAATATTATTTTATATACATATATCTATTGAGGTTTATAATATGGTGATTTCAGAAAAACTCCGTGCTTTAGGCGTGGAGGCGGAAAAAGAGCTTGCAGAGGTATTTAAAAAGATCGATGATATTTCACTTCGCAATACGGAAAAGGTGCTTGACGTGTTCAGAGAAGAAAGAGTTTCCGAGTCCATGTTTGCCGCTTCCACAGGTTACGGCTACGGGGATGCGGGCAGAGATGCCATCGACCTTATCGCAACGAGAATTTTCGGTGCTGAGGCAGGATTTATGAGACCCTCCATACTTTGCGGAACACACGCTCTCACGGTCGGTCTTTTCGGACTTCTCCGTCCCGGCGACACGATGCTGTCCCTTACCGCTTCTCCCTATGACACTCTCCGTGAGGTCATCGGGCTTGAAGGTGAAGCGGGTAACGGCTCCCTTGCGGATTACGGGGTAAAATATGCACAGGTAGAGCTTCTTGACGGCGGTCTTGACTATGACGCAATTGAAAAGGCTGTAGCTGAGCACAAGGACACCTTGAAGGTTGCATTTATTCAGCGTTCAAAGGGTTACCTTGCAAGAAGAACCCTCACAGTTGATGAAATAGAAAAAGCGGCAGCTCTCGTAAAGAAGACAGCGGGAGAAAATGTTTTCGTTGTCGTTGACAACTGCTACGGCGAATTTACCGAAGACAGAGAGCCCGTAAAGAACGGCGTTGATATGATAATCGGCTCACTCATCAAAAATCCCGGCGGCGGCATGGCCGACGTGGGCGGTTATATAGTGGGAACGAAACGTGCCGTTGAGCTGGCGGGCTACAGACTTACGTGCCCCGGTGTCGGCATTGAAATGGGCGCCTCTCTCGGACAGAACAGAAATATGCTCAAGGGTCTTTTCTACGCTCCTCACACAGTTGCGGAAGCACTTAAAACGGCTCATTTTGCCGCATATATCTTTGAAAAGCTCGGTTATAAGGTATCGCCCTCTCCGTTTGAAATGAGAAGCGACATTATCCAGACCATTGAGCTCGGAAGCGGAGATGCTCTTGTAAAATTCTGTCAGGGTATCCAGAGTGCATCTCCCATTGACGCCTTCGTTTCTCCTGAAGCTTGGGATATGCCCGGCTACAACGATCCCGTCGTTATGGCAGCAGGCGCATTCGTCGGCGGAGCATCAATTGAGCTTTCTGCAGACGGCCCCATCAGACCCCCTTATATAGCATTCCTTCAGGGCGGTCTTACCTTCCAGTCGGGAAAGCTGGGTATTCTTGCGGCTGCCCAAAAATGTATCGGATAATTTAATATTTTTTGCGAAAAACATTTGACTGAACAGTTTCAATACTTTATACGAGGTGAGAAACATGAAAATTACCGTTATCGGCTGCGGCCGTTGGGGTTCATTTATCGCATACTATCTTGACAGGATAGGTCATGACGTAACTATTTACGGTCTTGAAAACGCTCCCGAAATGATAAGATTTTTAAAAGAAAGAAAGAATGATCTTCTGACTCTTTCGGACACGACAAAGCTCTCATGTGATAAATCAGTTATCGGAGAAGCCGAAACCATCATTATCAGTATCGGCTCTCAGGGACTTCGTGCCCTTATGGGTGAGCTGTCTGAACTTGATCTCAAAAACAAAAACTTCTGTCTGTGCATGAAGGGAATAGAGATCTCAACGGGCAAACGTCTGTCCGAGGTGGTGAGAGAGAATACCGACCCCACCAACAGAGTAGCCGTATGGCTCGGCCCCGGTCACGTTCAGGATTTCTACAGAGGTATTCCCAACTGTATGGTAATTGACAGCGATGACAATTCTCTCAAGGAATTGTTTGTTGAAAGCTTTTCAAGTAACCTTATCCGCTTCTATTACGGTGAAGACCTTATCGGAAGCGAGGTAGGCGGTGCCGCAAAGAACGTACTCGGTATTGCGGCAGGTATGCTTGACGGAGTGGGTATGACCTCTCTCAAGGGTGCACTCATGTCAAGAGGAACCAGGGAAATTGCAAGGCTTATGGCGGCAATGGGCGGTAGTGAGCAGTCTGCTTACGGACTTTGCCTTCTCGGCGACTACGAGGCGACTCTGTTTTCAAAGCACAGCCACAACAGAGCATTCGGCGAGATGTTTGCGAAAGGCGAAAGATTTGAGGCTCTTGCGGAAGGCTATTATACCGTAAAGGCACTTATGGTGCTTAAAGAAAAATATAATACGGAGCTCCCCATTTGTACGGTGGTCTACAACATTTTATATAACGGTGCAGATATGCACACGGAGCTTATGAGTCTGTTTTCAAGACAGCTGAAAAAAGAGTTTCATTAAAGAACAAACCAAAGGAATATAAATCATGAAAAAAGTAATTCTTTGTAAATACGGCGAAATAGTTTTAAAGGGTGCAAACAAATCCCGTTTTGAGTCAATGCTTCTCAAGGAGCTTCGCCGTCGTGCCGCACAGGTAGGAGAGTTCAAGATCTACTATGCACAGAGTACGGTTTACGTTGAGCCCCTTGATCCCGATATGCCCGATTCCGATTTTGAGGAAATGTATAATCAGGCAAAAAAGGTCTTCGGATTTGCAGGCGTAACGGTTGCGGCTTGTGCAGAAAAGAATATGGAGGATATTCTCCGTGTAACTAAGGAATATATTCCCGAAAAGCTTCGCGGTGTAAAAAGCTTCCGCTGTGTAGCAAAGAGAAGTGATAAAAAATTCCCCCTGTCCTCTCCCGAAATTGCGGCTGAGGCAGGCGGTGCTATCCTCTCGGTCATGCATAAAAACATAAAGGTCGATCTTCACAACCCCGAGGTCGAGGTCCGTGTTGAAGTAAGAGAAAAGGAAGCTTATATTCATGCAGGACAGGAAAAAGGTGCGGGCGGTAATCCTCTCGGAAGTGCGGGACGGGGGCTGCTTCTCCTTTCGGGCGGTATCGACTCTCCCGTCGCAGGCTACATGATGGCAAAGAGAGGTATGTACATCGACGCTCTCCACTTTGAAAGCTTCCCCTACACAAGCGAGCGTGCCCGTGAAAAAGTCCTTGAGCTTGCAAAAGAGCTTACCGAGTACACGGGACGTATCAGAGTTCACGTTATCTCCCTCACTCACATTCAGGAAATGCTCCGTGACAACTGCGACGAGGACTATTTCACACTTCTTCTCCGCCGTTTCATGATGGAGCTTGCCGTCCGTCTTGCCAAGGAATACGATATTCCCGCCATTATCACGGGCGAAAGTCTCGGTCAGGTGGCAAGTCAGACTCTCCAGGCTCTCTGCGTTACGGATGCAGTAGCAGATATTCCCGTATTTCGTCCCTGTATCGGCATGGACAAGGATGAAATAGTTGCGATCTCCCGTAAAATAGGCACTTTTGAAACGTCAATTCTTCCCTATGAGGATTGCTGTACGGTGTTCACACCCCGTCATCCCAGAACGAAGCCCATGATAGAAAAGGTTGTCGCTCAGGAAGAAAAGATAGACCGTGCGGCACTTCTTGAGGAAGCATGGGAATCACGTTACTCTGTAGTGCTTCACCAGTTTGAACATTGAATTTACGGGGAACCGAAAGGTTCCCCAAAATATATTGAATAAAAATATTTTATATAAAGTATAATTAGTTTACCGACAAAAACAGAAAGGAAATGCCGCAAATGAAATTTTATACGGAAAGTGCAGAAAAAGCTCTCCTTGAAACAAAAAGCTCAAAAGACGGCCTTTCATCAAATGAAGCTGCCGAAAGGCTTGAGAGAAACGGAAAGAATAAGCTTGTCGAAGCGAAAAAGGAGTCCCTTTTTGTTCGCTTTCTCAAACAGCTTGCAGACCCCATGATAATCATTCTGCTTGCGGCGGCAGCCGTCAGCGGTGTTATCGCCTTTATTGAGGGCGAAAGCTTTACAGACGTTATTATCATTCTTGCCGTTGTGCTTTTCAATGCAATTTTAGGCGTTTATCAGGAGAGCAAGGCGGAAAAAGCCATTGAAGCTCTGCAGGAAATGGCGGCGGCGACCTCGAAGGTCATAAGAGACGGCAAAATAGTCTCCGTCAAAAGTGAGGAGCTTGTTGTGGGCGACGTTATTCTCCTTGAAGCAGGTGATGCCGTTCCCGCCGATGCAAGACTTATTGAAAGTGCGGGGCTCAAAATTGAAGAATCTGCTCTGACGGGTGAGTCAGTTCCCGTAAACAAGATGATAGATGCCATCTATCTTAAAGACTCCTCCGACATTCCTCTCGGTGACAGAGCCAACATGGTATATATGGGCTCCACCGTCGTTTACGGCAGAGGTACGGCTGTTGTTACCGCCTGCGGTATGGATACGGAAATGGGCAAAATTGCAGATGCGATCTCCAAGACAGAAGAAGGTAAAACTCCTTTACAGATGAAGCTGTCTGCTCTTTCTAAAACTCTGACTTGGGTAGTTCTCGGCATCTGTGTCGTTATCTTCGGCGTTCAGATAATAAAGGCGGGAGGCTTTACTCTTGAGGGTGCTCTCGACTCCTTTATGGTTGCCGTTTCTCTTGCGGTTGCGGCAATTCCCGAAGGTCTGGCGGCAGTTGTTACCGTCGTTCTCTCCATCGGTGTTTCCAATATGTCAAAGAGAAGTGCCATCGTCAGACGTCTTACGGCTGTTGAAACTCTCGGCTGTGCACAGATAATCTGCTCTGACAAAACGGGTACTCTCACTCAGAACAAAATGACCGTAGTTGATTTCTTCGGAGAAGACGAAAGACTTATCGCCTGTGCTATGTCACTATCCTCCGATGCTGAGCTGAACAGCGACGGAACAGTTACGGGTGAGCCCACGGAAGCGGCTCTTATCGAATGGGCGAAAAAGCTCGGTATAAATAAAAATGATCTGAAGGAGTCTTTTGTCAGAGTGGGCGAGGTTCCCTTCGACTCCGACCGTAAAATGATGACCTGTGTCTGCCGTACAGACAAGGGCTTTATCCAGTATACCAAAGGCGCACCCGACGTTGTTATCGACAGATGTGCTTACCGCCTTGAAAACGGAAAAGCTGTTCCCATGACAGACGAGTATAAAAAGAAGCTTCTTTCTGTAAATAAGGGCATGGCTGACAGAGCGCTTCGTGTTCTTGCCGTCGCTCTCGTTCACCGTGACAGCGAGCCCTCCGATTACACAAGCGAGGCACTTGAAAAGGAAATGTGCTTTGCAGGTCTTTCTGCCATGATAGACCCCGTTCGTCCCGAAGTAAAGACGGCGATCGTTGAATGCCGCTCTGCCGGTATCACTCCCATCATGATAACAGGTGACCACGTGGATACAGCCGTTGCCATCGCTAAGGAGCTCGGTATTCTTGACGGAGGAAGGCAGGCAATAACAGGTGCCGAGCTTTCCGAAATGAGCGACGAAGAATTTGAAAAGCACTTCAGAAATATTTCCGTTTACGCAAGAGTTCAGCCCGAACACAAGACAAGAATCGTAAACGCTTGGAAAAAGGCGGGCTTTATCACCGCCATGACAGGCGACGGTGTAAACGATGCTCCCTCCATCAAATCCTCCGACATCGGCGTGGGCATGGGCATTACGGGTACCGACGTTACAAAAAACGTTGCCGACATGGTTCTTGCGGACGACAACTTTGCGACCATCGTAGGTGCCGTTGAAGAAGGCAGACGTATTTACGACAACATCAAGAAAGCAATTCAGTTCCTTCTCGGCTCAAATGTTTCCGAAGTCATTGCTATCTTTATTGCAACCCTCTGCGGCTTTGTAATTCTCAAGCCCGTTCACCTTCTTTGGATAAATCTTATTACAGACAGCCTCCCCGCCCTTGCTTTAGGCATGGAAAAGGCTGAGCCCGATATTATGAAGCGTGCTCCCCGAAGTGCCAAAGAAGGAGTTTTCTCCGACGGTGTTGCCTTCGATGTTGTTTATCAAGGACTTTCCGTTGCACTCCTCGTTCTCGCTTCCTATTTTATCGGTGTTCGTATCGAGCTCGGCAGATTTGCATTCCAAAATTCCGACCTTGCGACAACAATGGCATTTATCACCTTGTCTATGGCGGAAATCTTCCATTCCTTCAATATGCGCTCACGTACTAAGAGTATCTTTGCAGTCAAGGGACAGAATAAGGTCCTCTGGGGCGCTGCCCTCCTTGCAGTTGTCAGCACCGCCCTCGTCTGCGAGGTTCCCTTTATTGCCGCCGCTTTCGGCTTCACCGCAATAAGTATTCCTCAGTACCTTATCGCAGTAGGCATAGGCTTCTGCATCATTCCCATAGTAGAAATCGTTAAAGCTGTAAAGAGAATTGCTAAAAGGTAGGATCAAAGGGGGAACTTTCTGCAGAAAGTTCCCTCAGACCGAAGACAAACTTGGTATACCGCAGATGTGAGAAGAAAAGCTTGTATAAAACA
>JAZSLF010000100.1:0-8324 GCA_045535205.1 Eubacteriales bacterium | reverse complement strand
ATGCTGACAGCATCGGTCTTGAATTTGGTACAAAATAATTTTAAATAGCCATTTTCCCCTCGCTTCATACGAAGGGAGGGGATTTTTTCTTGCGTAGGTCTCAATAGCCTTATCCGGCGGAGAGTCCGGGGCTCTCGGCGTTCCGTCTTTTTTATTCGTGTAAAAAAGTTTATAAAATAAACCATTGAAAAAAACATGGGATTATGATAAACTTATAAAAGATAATTTCAAATAAGGTGATATTTATGATAAAAAGATTTATCGGTTATTACAAGCCGCACAAGTTAGTATTTTTTCTCGATCTGCTGGCAGCATTACTTCTTGCAGCCTGTGACCTTGTATATCCTGTAATTACCAGACGGATGATAAATGAGTTTATACCCGGAAAGATGCTGAAAAGTCTTATTTTATGGGCTGTTATTATGCTTGGAATATACCTTCTCAAAATGGCTTTCACGTATTTTGTCGATTACTACGGACATCTTGTAGGTGTAGGAATGCAGGCTGATATGAGACGTGATATATTCACTCGCTTGCAAACACTTCCCATGAAATTTTTTGATGAGTCAAAAACAGGAACTCTCATGTCCCGTATTGTCAATGACCTTATGGAAGTATCTGAGCTTGCACACCATGGGCCTGAGGATCTGTTCTTATCTCTTATAATGCTTGTCGGCTCATTTATCATAATGGCAAATATTTACCTTCCCCTTACCCTTATTATTTTTGCGGGAATACCTGTTATGATAATTTTTTCTGCTTCCAAAAGAAAGAAGATGAGCGATGCGTTCAGCGAAAGCAGAACAAAAGTAGCAGAGATAAATGCCAACCTTGAGAACAGCATTTCCGGTATAAGAGTATCAAAGGCATATACTAACGAGGAATACGAAAAGAAGAATTTTGACGTGGGAAACAAAGGCTTCGTCGAGGCAAGAAAAAAAGCCTATAAGGCTATGGCTGAATTTCATATAGGAAATAATTTTATAACGGACTTTTTAATGCTTGCGATATATGTGGCAGGCGGTCTGTTTTTCATGTATGAAAAGATAACTCTGGCGGACTTTACTGCATTTGTTTTGTACATCACCATTTTTACAAATCCCATAAAAAGACTTATAAGCTTTATGGAAATGTTTCAGGACGGCATGACAGGCTTCAAAAGATTTGTTGAGATAATGGATACGCCTGCAGAAGAGGACAGCGAGAACGCTGTGGAGCTTTGCGATGTTGAAGGCCGTATAGAGTTTAAAAACGTTTTCTTTTCTTACGATGAAGCCAACGTAGTTCTTGACGGTCTCACCTTCGTTCTGGAAAAAGGAAAAACACTTGCACTTGTCGGCCCGTCAGGTGGCGGTAAGACAACGGTGTGTAATCTGATACCGAGATTTTATGAGGTCGGAAGCGGTGTGATAACTCTTGACGGTAAAGATATTACCACCGTTACAAGAAGATCACTCAGACAAAAGATAGGAATAGTATCACAAGACGTATTTTTGTTTGACTCGACCATATACGAAAATATAGCCTACGGTTCAAACGATGCATCAAAAGAGGACGTCGTAAAGGCGGCAAAGCTTGCCAACATCCACGATTATATCATGACCTTGCCCGATGGCTACGACACCCTTGTCGGTGAACGTGGTATAAAGCTTTCGGGAGGACAGAAGCAGCGTGTTTCGATTGCGAGAGTCTTTCTTAAAAATCCTCCTATCCTTATTCTTGACGAAGCTACAAGTGCTCTTGATAACGCAACGGAGGTGCTTATTCAGAACAGCCTTGAGGAGCTGTGCAAGGGAAGAACTACCATTGTTGTGGCTCACAGGCTTACAACAGTAAAGAATGCCGATGAGATCCTTGTTATAACCGATAAGGGTATAGAGGAAAGAGGAAGCCATACACAGCTTCTTGAAAAAGGCGGTATGTACGCTGATCTGTGGAATATTTCCGTCAGGACCTGATCTATACAACAACCCCCTCAGAGCTCTCTCTGAGGGGGTCATATATTTGCTTGGAATTTTATTTTTCAATACCCGCAAGGGCAGCTCCGATAACTGTACCGAACTGAGAATGCTCCGGAATTACAAAGTTCATATCGAACATTCTGTTGAAAAGCTCAAAGGAAGGCTTGGCTTTTTCTACTCCCGTAAGATTTCCCGTAATAACTATGTCTTTGAGACCGTAGCTTCTTGCTGCGAATATGCTTATCATTCCGACTGTTTCAAACACCATATTCAGAATACCCAGAGCAATATCGCTCTTGGTGGCCATATCGCTGATGTTACCGAAGTTGGAAGCGGTCATAACATCTGAAAAACCGCCAACAATGTCGTGACTTGTAATATCCTTGATCTTCAGATCGATTTTGTCAAGATCACCGTCTTTGGCAAGATCGGCAATATGTTCAACATTGTCCATGCCGAGCATCTGTCTTGAAAGTCCCATGAGAGTGCCGCCGCCGATGCCTGTTCCGCCCATGTATACAGGCTCCTTGCCTTTTTCTGCATAAACGACAGCAGTACCTGTTCCCATACTTGTAATAATGGATCTTTCAAAACCGCTGAGATAAAGTCCTCCGAGACCGATACAGTGAAATTCCGATATGATCTCGCAGGGAAGACCGTAAAGAGATTTCTTTAGGAAGGATGAGCCGGCTCCCGTTATCATGACCTTAGAAATATCGGTAAGCTCAAGAGAATTCTCAGAGGTGAATCGTCCGAAAGCTCCGTAAACTGATGTGATAGGGTCGGTAGCCCGTACAAATAAAGGGGTTATCAGTGTTTGAGCACCGTCAGTCAGGTCAAAGCCGACTATCTTAGTCGTACTGCCCCCTATATCAATTCCGATAATAACTTTCTTTTCCATGCCGCACGTCCTTTCAAATTGAGAATTGCTACTATAATAATTAGTTTACCATATTGTTACGGTAAAAGCAATATAAACTCGATATTTGTTATGCAAGGCTTGGCATAGATTTGAAATGCTATTCGGAAGCGTACTTTTTTAGAAGCTCAGAAGCCGAAAGCTCACCTTCTTTTCCGTTTATAACCTCCGATATCGAAAGGGCTGACAGAACGGCACACCTTTTAGCCTGTGTCAGCGTGTTGGCACATGAGCCTATTTCAAGAAGGAGAGAACCGTCTGACAGTCCTTGATTAAAGGCAGATGTACGAAGATTTATACTTCGGGCAAGCTCGTCGGACGTGCTTGTCAGAACACTTTGTATCTGAAGTGCAAGGGTCAGATTTTTCTCCCAATCTTCGTGCTCAGCACCGTCCTGGTCTGTCCCCGCTACGATCATTATCTGTGCGGTTTCGTCTCCTTCATATGAACCTACGGGGCAAAGGGCTGTCATGTCGCTTTGTATTATCGCATCTCTGTGTACATCAAAGACATATGTAATCGAAGGATTTTTTTCAAGATGCTCGGCAATTGCAGCTCTGCTTCTGGTGTAAGAGTCCTTGTATGATTTGAGATCATACATTTCCGTGTCATGAATAACGTTTATCCCTGCTTCTCGGAAGACCTCCGCCATTACTTTACCCACCGATACCACGTTCTTTGAGATGTCGTTGCTTCTGAACGGCTCATTAAGATCATAGCTTTCGCAGTTTTCCGAATATGCTTCTGTTCCGTGGGTGTGAATGATAAGCACGACAGGTGCATCATTTCCGTATTCTTCATATATCTGAGAGGTGTGAAGAAGGGAAGTTCCCGTTCTTATAAGCTCTGACGGACGAGGCGAATAGCCCGTCTGATTGTTAATGGAAAATGCGTTTTTTGCACTTACCGCAAGATTTGTCTTTTTGATCGGATATATTTTATTATCGCTTTCATTTTGATTTTGGTCTGTGATATTTATACTCTGTTCTGCCTCTGCCGTATCATCGGAAACACTTTGCAAAGTGTCCTCTGAAAGAAACAGATAGGAAAAAACCTCATTCTGCAGCAGCTGAGGGATTTTTTCAAAGGGAAGTGCTTTTGTGGCTTGTACCCCGAAGAAAATATAAAAGGAAAGGGAGACAAAACAGAAAACAAATCCGAGAATACGTCCGGTATTTACGTGCACCGAGTTGTCTTGGGCTTCTTCGCTTTCTTCATCAAAGGTTATGGAAGAAATGGGTATTTCACAAGGAAGCTCACAGCTTTCTCCGTCGCAAGCGGCTTCTTCCGCTAATTCTTCGCTGTTTTCGGAAAACTCATCCTTTGTGTCGGAAAAGAACTCCTTTTCGTGCTTTAATTCACTTTCGTTGTATGCAAAACCGTCCATAATATTTTAACTCCTTTTCTTTTTTGTGAGCCGAGGGACTCTTCTCGGTTAATTTATATGCAACGGCATAAAAAATATACGTCAGCCTTACAGCTCGGAAGTACCTAAGACCGTGTTGAGCGAACAGGAGATAACGTCGGAGAGATATTCTATTATGGCATCCGAATCATTGAGAGATACGAAGAAGCTTCTTGAATTATCAAGGATCTTTTTTAGCTCGGGCTTTATATCGTAAATTCCGGCGTTTTCAAGAGCATCGCAGATGAGTGTGGACGAGTCGACGATGGTGGGCACACCGATGGCAAGAACGGGACAGCCTACGCTTTTGCGGTCAATAGCCTTTCTTTTGTTGCCTATTCCTCCTCCGGGGGCAATACCGCAATCGGAAAGCTGAACCGTTGTTGCAAGCCTTGAGGTGCTTCTTGCGGCAAGAGCATCGATTACAATGACAAGATCGGGACATACCTTTCCGACAGCTCCTTTTATCATTTCAAAGGATTCAATGCCCGTCTGTCCCATGACTCCCGGCTGAATAACGGATACCTCACAGCATCCCAGTGATGAGAGCACAGGTAAGCTGTCTTTTGCATGGCGTGTTGCGTGGATCTTGTCGGCACACCGTGTTCCCAATGAATCAGGTGTTATAAACCTGTTTCCGAGACCGGCGACAAGAAATTTATGAGAGGGGGTTATCTTTTTGCCAAGCATATTTTCCGCCATGCTTTTTATTTCGTCTGTAAGTACGGCTTTTGCATTTTCGTCTTTAAGATAGTAAAGCTTCAGAGCCGGAGAATAGACCGTAGTGTAATTTCCGATCCTTTTGCCCGTTTCTTTTTCTGCTTCCTTGTCGGGAACGAAAAGCTTTTCGGTAACGATACCGTATTTTTCCTCTTTTGAATAAACTGCACTTTTATATTTGTCCGGAGAAATGCGGCCGCTTTCACAGGCAAGGTCAGTTCTGATGTATCCGTTTTTGAAGCTTTTTTTGTTCATTTATGCCTCCCGCAATATCAATTGTTATTTAGTAATTTGCAGATGACCTCAAAATATACTCTGCTGATTTTGTTAAATGAAGTGAAAACAGCCGTAGATTTTTGCGAACAGTAAAAAAGAGGTGAAAAGGTTGTGCATTTTTAATAATAATACGTTTGGGAATTTGTGCATATAGACGAAAGTGAAAAAACGCAAAAATAGGTGAAAGTTATCAATTGATTTATTATTTAAAAGGTGATATAATAAAGTGGATTATGAATACGCTGTAGTATTATGCTTTGGCGTAAACAAGGAGGAATACCCTAACTATGAAAAGAATTTTGGCGCTGGTTCTCTGCATGATTATGCTTGCCTGCACTTTCACTTCATGCACAACACTTGAAGATGAAGACAAGGGTGCAGTAATTGATGTATACCTTACCAATGAAATTTACAACTATGACCCCGCATACGGATTTACCGATGCTTCTTGTGCCAAGATATTGTCTTTGGTCTTTGAAGGTCTTACAAGACTTGATTCTGAGGGTAACTGGGAAAAGGCTCTCATGAAGAGCTACGAGATCTCTCAGGACGATGAAGAAGGCTTCAAGATCCAGATCACACTCAGAGATACTAAGTGGAGTGACTCTCGTCCCGTACAGGCAAATGACATCGTATTTGCATGGAAGAGAATACTTGAACCTGAATTCAAGTGTGAAGCAGCATCTATGCTGTATGACATAAAGAACGCAAGAGACGTTAAGATGGGCGATATGTCTATCGATGACTTCGGTGTTTCCGCTATTGAAACCTACGTTCTTGAGATCGAATTTGAAAAGAAGATCGACCTTGACGAATTTTTCAGAACGGTTGCATCTCCCGCACTTGTTCCTCTCCGTGAAGACATCGTTTCCGAAAATCCCAACTGGGCAAAGAAGTCATCCACGATGATCACAAACGGTCCCTTCGACGTTAAGGAGCTTGTTTACGGCGAAACCATGCGTCTTGAAAGAAGTGCATACTACTACCGTAACACAGAAGAAAACGACGCACTTGATAAGTACGTAATTCCTTACAGAATTATCACTCATTACAACATAGGAACACTTGCAGACCAGCTTGACGCTCTCCTTTGCGGCGAACTGTTCTATCTCGGTGAAATTCCTCTTGAATCAAGAGAAGAATACGCATCCTATGCGAATGCAACCGATATTGCGGCAACACATACTTATTATTTCAACCTCAAGAACGAGCTTTTTGCAAATGCTGACGTTAGAAAAGCGCTCTCCATGGCAATTGACAGAGAACAGATCGCAAATCTCGTTTATTATGCAAAGGCTGCAACAGGCTTTATCCCCTACGGTGTAAACGATGAAAAAGCGGGAACTTCCTTCCGTGAAGTTGCTGACGCTGACGGTGCTGCAATCAGCACGACTGCTGACCTTGAAGGTGCAAAGGCACTTCTCAAGAGTGCAGGCGTTTCCGGCGGTACGTTCACTATTTCCATAAGAGACGATGAAGTAGACTACGCTGTAGCTGAATACGTAAGAGATACATGGGCACAGCTCGGCTTTACCGTAAAGATCAGAGTTCTCAGCTATTCTTACGACTCCAACGACAGTACCATCGTTGTTGACGATTTTGCAGCTGCATACAGCAAGGGCGACTTCGATGTTATTGCAGTTGACGCACAGATGCTTACTTCCGAAGCATACGGTGCACTTGCTCCTTTTGCAACAGCATTCTCCGGAAACGGTGTTGAAATGGATTCCGA
Organism: Eubacteriales bacterium; assembly: GCA_045535205.1. GTDB lineage: Bacteria > Bacillota > Clostridia > Oscillospirales > CAG-272 > RUG14199. Next base: position 1,311 of record JAZSLF010000100.1, on the reverse strand, counting down.
AACATATCCCATGTACGGTCACGTAAACGGATATGAAAACGAAGAATACAACAACCTCTTTGAAACAATTTACGCATCTTCCGATAAGGCTGAAAAGACAACTCTTCTCCATCAGGCAGAAGATATGCTCCTTGAAGACGCAGTAATCATGCCTATCTTCTTTGAACAGGATGCATTCCTCTTCTCAGACGTTCTCAGCGACATGGATGCAACTTATTTCGGACGTGACTTCAAGCGTATGCTTATGAAGGACTATATGTCCTACAAGCTTGAAGATGAAAGCTCCGGCAACGAAGACGATTATCTCAATCAGGTTGACTGATAAATTCTGATTTGATACAAAAAAATAATGTGTAATTTTAACGGAAGGCTTGCCTTCCGTTAAAACTCTCTAAAAGGGAGCTTTACAGGTATTTAAGGCAAAAGCATAGTGGTTATTATGCGTTTGACTAATATAAAGCGGTAAGCTTGGAATAACAAAAAATGTGAAAGGAGAATATCATAGTGAGAACACTTCTTACGGATGCTGACGAAATTAAAATATTTATACTTTACTTGCTTGATAAGATAGGATATCCGCTTGACTATGCGACTATCGGTTCAATAGTTATGCAGGACAGCGTGGTAAGCTTTTTTGATTTTGCCGAATGCTTTTTCGCTCTTGTTGAAGCTGACCTTATCCGTGAGATATATCCCGACGGTGATGCTCCCGTAAAGCCACAGCTTCCAAATGACCCGAACGTACTTCCTTTTGACGGTGTTGAAGAAGAATATGCAATTCAGCTTACCGAAGAAGACGAAGCAAAGAAACCGAGAAAGCTCTATGAAGTAACAGACAGAGGACATACGGTTGCCGTAGGCCTCGGTGACAGCATAATGGCATCTGTCCGTGAAAGAAGCTATAGAAGTGCACTTAGACATTTGTCTCTTAAAAAGAGAGGTGCAAAGTTCGATAAAAGCTACGAGCCTGACGGTGAAGGCTTTCTTGTGACATGCTCCATTTCCGATAAGGAAGGGGAAGCCATGAAGCTTACCATACGTGCAGACAGCCGCTATCAGCTTGACCGTATGCTCGAAAACTTTGAAGAACGCCCTGAGGTCATCTTTAGAGGAATTGTAGCTCTCATGAGCGGCGACGTAAATTATTTGTTTGAACAGTAAGATTGTTAAGGGGGAACTTTTCGAGAAAAGTTCCCCCTTAACCCCCTCAAGAGAACCCCAAGTCGCCGAAGGCAACTTGAGGACCCCTTGCTCAAAAGCTTTTGAACGGGGGCTTTAAAGCCTTCTCCAGCGGAGAAGGGGGACCGCTTG
>JAZSLF010000012.1:0-2768 GCA_045535205.1 Eubacteriales bacterium | reverse complement strand
CGATACGGCTTCGCCTATCATGCCGAATGTAAACATAAGGGCAAGGAAGACTGACAATATTCTTTTAAAACTCATAGAATTTTCCTCCTTTTCCTTTTTTACAAGCGGTAACTGATTTCTACCCAGATGTTAGAGAACAGGCTCACGATCTTCACCATAAGTGTTGAGAAGAGGATCGCAAGGAACATAATCGCTGCCATACCGAGAATAGTAAACAGTGTAATAATGAAGTTTTTACCTACTGAGTAACCGTGTGTTGTCATCGTTCCCGTGAATACGAGAAGTCCTGCCCAGATCCAACCGATAGAAGAAATGAGGGAGATGATACCTGCTTCTTCGGGCACGAGGAAGTTGGAGAGGATAACAGAGGGAACAATAAACAGGGGGAGAGGTGCAAGTGCATAACAGGTTGCCGTGAAGATGTCGGAAAGGTTACCTTCACCGTCGAACAACGTTGTAAGACACCAGTTTGCAATTACCCAAAGAATTACGGGTACTGCTACGGAAAGAATTGCCGTATAGATGCTTCCGAATTCGTCGGGGTCCTTCTGGCTCATTACGTAGCCTGTACCGATAGTCTGGTAGAAGAACGCAATAATAGTAAGAAGAAGAATTATGAAGGCACTTCTGATGCTGCCTCGTTTTTCATGCTTCAGATCCCAGAAGCCGTCGAAGGGATGTGTCATAATGTGGAAGGCGTAAAGGAGTTCTTCCTTTATCGTCTTTGTACCTACCTTGAGTGAAGCTTTCTTGTTGACCTTTCCTGCATAGCCGAGAAGCCATGAAAGACCAAGAAGAACTACTACAACTACGATAGGAATTACAACGAAGTATTTGGATGCCCATTCCTTTCTGATCTCCTTGAAGGCTTCAGCGTATCTGCCTTCTTTTTCATGGGAGTATCTGAAATAGTCCATCGCTTCGTCATAATAGCCGTCACGTGCAAGAGCTTTACCGATACCGATATAAGCTACGTCGAAGTTATTATTTCTCTTCAGAATTTCCTGCCAGTCATCAACTGCCGTATCATAAAGACGGGCATTCTGATTTTTAATGGCATTGAGAAGAATGTCACCGTATTCTGTTCTTCTGAATACTGTGATGGTTGCAGCTGTTTTGTCAAGGAGAAGCATATTGTCGCCCTGATATGTTACTGCGTTAAGAACGCCGATGTTGCCTTTAAGGCTGCCCAGGTCACCGAATGCAAAGAGGAGGTTACCTTCTGCATCGTATGTGAACACCTTTGAACGCTTCTGGTCAGCGATGGTCCATGTTCCTTCGGGACCGATAGCAGCATCAACGATGGTGGAAGCGCCGGAGATCTCAGCTGTCTTGGAGGTGGATACGTGAACTTCACCTGAAGGAGCGAAGAAGCCGTTTCTTCTCAGTACGTCTGTACCGGAAGCATTGAACTTCTTAACGGGAGCATATGCTCCGTCCTTACTTCCGATGCTTGCCTGCTGTACGGATTCGTCAATTGTTGATGTTGTAACGTAAATGAAGTTTTCAGCATCAATTGTGATGTTGTTATATTCCTTTGATACGTATACGTCTTCTTCCGCTTCCTGAGATGAGGAACGGAATTTCTTCCAGAGAGCATCGATTGCACTTACGGAAACCTTCTGTGCACCGATAAATCCGTAAAAGTCACCGTCATCACTCATTACGATGATACCCTGATAGGTTGTGGAGGATACGATGAAGAGTCTTCCGTATGTATCAACCGCAATTGCTACGGGCTTGTAGATCGCATCTTCTTCAAAAAGGTTTGATTCAGGCTGACCTACTGTTTTAATGAAGACGCCGTTAAGTGTAAAGATAACGATTCTGCTATTATCCGTATCACAAACATAGATGTATTCGTTGTTTACAAACACACCTCTGGGGTTGAGGAAGTTATCTCTTACACCCTGTTCGTTTACGAAGTTTGTAATACTGAACTTGTACTTATAGTAAGAGTCCAGAACTACGATCTGCTGACCTGCTGCATCGGCAATGTAGATGTTGCCGTCGGGACCTACTTCAAGATCTTCGGGGGAAGCGATATTTACACCCATGTATGCGCTATCTACTATTGTGTCAACAGAATACGCATCGGGAGATTCAAGCACAAATCCGTCTGATGAGTAGGTGTATGTGGCATAAGCGGAGGAGGCTGAAACACAGGTTGTGAAAAGCATTACCGCAAGTACCAGCATGGTAATTATTCTCAGTGATTTTTTCATATTCTCCTCCTTTCTTAGTCTTTCATACCGCTGGAGCCCATTGTTTCGATGATCTTACTCTGTGAGATTACGAATACAAGGATAGGTACGATCATAAGAATAACGGTTGAAGCTGCTGTCGCACCGGTTCTTACAACACCCGCCGTAAGACTCTGGTTGATAGCACATTTAAGTGTTTTAAGCTGTTCGCTCTGAATGAACTGTGAGTCACCTGTATTCCAGAGTCCCTGGAATGAATAGATGATAAGTGTAAGCCATGCGGGCTTAACCATAGGCATCGCAATTGACCAGAACGTGCGTAGCTCGGATGCACCGTCAAGACGTGCGGATTCAAGTACCGCATCAGTTATGTTGGATTCCATAAACTGCTTCATGAGGTAAAGTCCGAGTGTTGAACCCCATGCAGGAACTACGAGCGCCCAATATGTATCAACAAGGTGTGCCTTACTGAGTACGATGAACTGGATAATACCTGCGATTGAGGATGAAATCATAAGGGATTTAACAATGATTTCGAAGAAAACGTTTCTTCCGGGGTACTGC
>JAZSLF010000064.1:0-28238 GCA_045535205.1 Eubacteriales bacterium | reverse complement strand
TGGAAATTATGCATTCTACGGTTGTTCTTCTCTTTCAAACATTACCATTCCGAATAGTGTTACTACCATCGGCGAATCCGCTTTCTACGGTTGTTCTTCCTTTACAAATGTCACCATACCTGACAGCGTAACGACTCTTGGCAATTCTGCTTTCCGAAACTGCACATCCCTTAAAAGTGTTACTCTCAGTAAAAACATAACGACTCTCAATAACTATGCGTTCTACGGTTGCAGTTCGCTTACAAACATTATCATACCTGATAAAGTTACAAAAATAGGCTGGTGTGCATTTGATGGGTGTTCTGCTCTTGCAAGTGTTACAATTCCAAGTAGTATTACAAGTATCGGAAACTCTGCATTTGATAAATGCAGTGCTCTTAGCACGGTTTATTATGAAAGCACCGAAGAAAATTGGAATAATATCTCGATCAAATCATACAATTCTCCTCTGAATAACGCAACCAAAGTATATGAGTACGGTCTCAATGCAATTACCCTCGGTGATGCAGACGGTAACGGCAGAGTTACACTTTCTGACGTTCTCAAGGTAAGAAAATATCTTGCGGGTATTGAAAATGAAGACTCTCTGAATATTTCTGCCTGCGACGTTGACGGTAACGGCAGAGTTGTGCTTGCCGACGTTCTACTTATCAGAAAATATATTGCGGGTATTATTTCAGAATTTCCCGCAAAGTAAATGTAAAACAGCAAAATGCCGATATTACCGGAGACAATGTAATCAATTCAAGAGATATGCTTGCTTTAAAGCGACTTCTTACTCAAAAATAATATAAATATCAAGGCGGTATCAGCTCACAGAATTATCTGTGCTGATACCGCCTCGTTTATAAGTTTGAAGGGGTTTGGGGGAACTTTTCAAAGTTCCCCCTGAAATACTAATCAAGTATTCTTATAAGGGAGTCAACTTCACCGAGTGTTCCTTCGGCGAGGGCGGCCCTCATTTCTTTTTCGCTGATAGAGCCTGTGATAAGCTCTGCGTAGCCGTTGGGTGCTCCTGCAAGCTCTGTAACGTCGCCTAAAACAAGCTTTGCGTTTTCAAGTGCTGTAGAAGGCGAGTCCGTTTTAATTCTTACGTAGTAAGAAAAGCTGTTTTCTTCAAAGGGAACTACGTATGTGTCATCGGTGTGACGCCATCTCATGCAGAGCTCATTCTGTGCGTTACCTATCATAACAGATGCAACATCGGAGACCATTGCCGCCGCTGTGGGATAGCTGCCTGCACCTCTGCCGTAGTACATTACGTCGCCTGTCATGGCCGCTGTTACCTTTATGCCGTTGAACACGTCCTCAATATGTGAGAGAGGATTGTCGAAGGGCACGAAGCGGGGACATACGTAAAGGCTCATTTTACCTCCAAGATCTCTGTAGCTTCCGACGAGCTTTACGGAAGCACCGAAGCGGGCTGCCGCATCCATATCAAGACCGGTGAGCTTTGTCATGGTTTCGGTATATACCTCATCTGCATCGGCAAGCTTGTCGGTGGCAATTGCGGAGAGTATCATTATTTTTCTCTGAGCGTCGAAGCCGTCAACGTCTGCTGTGGGATTTGCTTCCGCATAACCGAGACTCTGAGCTTCCTTCAGAGCTTCTTCAAAGGAAACGCCGTCGTTTTTCATTCTTGTGAGGATGTAGTTTGTGGTGCCGTTCATAATACCGTCTATCTTTTCCATACGGTCAACGGCGAGACTTGTTCTCATGGAACGGATCTCGGGAATACCGCCGCCTACACTTGCTTCAAAAAGGTAGTTTACTCCGTGTTTTCTTGAAGCGTGCATCAGCTCGACACCGCAGGTGGCAACAAGCTCCTTGTTGGAGGTGATAACGCTCTTTCCGGCTGTGAATGCCGCCATTGTAAATTCATAAGCGGGGTGAACACCGCCCATGGCTTCGCAAACGATGGAGACCTCAGGGTCGGAAACGATGACGGAAATATCCTTTACAACCTTGTTTTTATAGGGAGAATCGGGAAATTCTCTTTTATCAAGGATGTATTTAACGTTTATCGTATCTTTGGTGAGTCTGCTGAGCTGTGCTTCGTTTTTCTCTATAACCTTAGCAATACCGCTTCCTACAACTCCAAAACCTAAAATAGCTATGTTTGTCATTATTCTTTCCTTTCTTTATGCCTTAAACGGAACTTTGTTCCGTACATATTCATTCTTCAATGCTGTAGGCTTCCTTAAAAAGCCTTTCAAGTCTTTCCTTTTGTCCTGTCAGGTCAAGGTAACCGAGCAGGGCTTCAAAGCCCGTTGCCCGTCTGTATTCAAGAGGAGTGGCACTTTTCGGTACGTTACCAGTATGATAGTTGTTGCGGCCTCTCTTGTACACATCAAGCTCCTCATCGGTTAGAGAAGCTTCAATTTTTTCAAATGCCTTCGACTGAGCCGTGGCTGTGACGAAGCTTAGTGCTTTCTCAGACAGATGCTCCTTTTTGGAATGTCCTTTTTTAACGAGGTGCTCACGCACAAGGACCTCAAGAACGGCATCTCCGAGATATGCAAGGTCAGCGGCAGATACTGTGCCGATATTAAATTGATTTTCCGCACTTTCCTTCATCACAAGTCACCTTTCAGTCTCCGCTGTCATTTCAGAATACAGCGGTTGTAATAAAAACACTTAAATAATGCGTTTGAAATAACGCAGATCGATCTTCTGTGCAAGGGTAAGTCCCGAATATACGGAGACCATTACGTCGCTGAGATATTCTGCGACGGAACAGAGCTCTGTATAGTTAAGTCCGTGTCCGAACTCCTCCTTGCTGATACATGACATTACGAAAACGGGATCCTCCGTTGAGAGATTTCCGTATTCCTTTTTAAGCCTTTCACCAAATTCCATAAGAAGCTCACCCTGCTTGGGACCGATGCCGACGGCTGAGAATATTTCAAAAATACAGTCATTGAGGTATCTTGTCAGCTCTCTCTTGTCAACACTCTTGTCACGGAACACTTCTTCGTTTTTGGCTTTATCCACCATTCTGTATCGCTTGTCTATCTCCTTTTGTGCTCTCTTTTTTATGTACCTTACAATAAGATGTACAACAGCATAGAGAACAAGGAATATTCCGACGCCTATGATCAGCCATTTGAACTGTTCCAGAGGATTTACCGTTTCTTCGGGAACTACGGTTATAACGTCGGGAATTTCATCCGTTTCGTTCTTTGGTTCTTCCTTGGGAGTGTCCTCAACAATGGGGTCAATTACAACACCGCTGTCCGTCTCACCGAACATTTCAACAGCGAAGGTCTTTGTGACCTCATAGGGTATCCAGCCTATATTGTCATAATAGACTTCCACCCACGTGTGTGAATGCTCGTCACGAACATCACAGCGGTACTTTGCAGCTTGCTGTGTGCCGTAGTTGTCATACCATTCGTTTGCTATATATCCCTCGACGTATCTTGCCGGAACACCCATTTCACGAAGAAGAACTGCCGCCGCCGTCGCATAATGGGAGCAGTACCCTTCCTTAGTGTCGAAAAGGAAGGCTTCAAGAACGCTTCTTTCAGTTTCTTCGGAAATTTCGGGAGCAGGCTCGTAGGAAAAATCCTCTGAACAGAGGTAGCTTATAACCGCAAGCACTTTATTGTGTCTGAGTGCATCCTCGCCGCCCTTTGCCGTTTTTTCTATCTCACTTGCAAGAGCCTTTATTTCCTCTGAGGCTTCAAAGCGTTCTTCTATCTTTTCGGGGTCTGTTTCGGGAAGATAGTTGTTATACACAAAATCTGAATATCTTTCTTCGATATTCATATACGTCTTGAAGTCCTCTATCTCCTCCTTGCTCATTTCGCTGAGAAGTCTTTCGCCGAGGGTGCTTTCAAGATATTGGCCCTTTACGGCTTCGTTGTATTCAAGAAGAAGGGTTTCTTTGTTTGTGCCTGCATTGACTCTGTCGGCAAACTCCTTTGCTATATCAAGAGTCTGTGCCTGTGATTGAAGCACCTCACCCATATCGTTTCTTTTCATATTGAACACATATGAAACGGTGCTGTAGCCCTCTGTTCCCGTACCGTAAAAGCCTGATGTATAAACACCCTCGTAGTAGGAGACGTATCTGTATTTACCCTTTTCCTCAGAAGCTCTCTCAAGGATGCCCTGATTTGTGTTCATGATACTGGGGGTAAACAGAAGTCTGCTTTCGCCGTTTACTCTGTACAGGTGTATATGCTGTACGGTAAAGCCGTAAAGATTATAATTCGTATAGTTCATACGGGCAGGTATCTCCGACGAAGCGGGATACAGGTATCCGTAGGAACGGGTCATTATACTGTCGGGTGAAAAGCCGCCACCGAACTTGTTTTTATAGTCGATGACCTTTTCGCTGTCTGCATAGGTCCATTCACCGTTTTCAAAGTCAAATTTGTCTGCCACACGGCTTCTCAGATAAATGGGATCTTTTCTTACAGACTCAACCTTGAATATCTGAACGCCTTCGTATTCTCTGGGGGCAAATGTAAGCTCCTCATAGCCGAACTTTTCATATTCTCCGTAGAGCCATTTGCTTGTGAGGTCCACGTTGTCGCCCATGAGAAGATCATCCGTAAAGGCTCTGACGTAGCTTATCTCGTCATCAAGTGCTTCGATTATGGGAAAAGCCTTCGTAACGAGCAAGGCGGGAAGCCAGATGGCAAGAAGTGCAACAGCAAGAGAGACTGCACCGGCATATCCGCCTGCGGCTCTCTTTTTTCTGAAGGTAATTTCTTCAAGCTTTTTTTCAGCTCTCTTTTCTGCACGTTTCTTTGCTTTTTCAGCAGAAAGCTGTGCCTTTTGTGCTTTTTCTTTTTCAAGCCTTGTTTTTCTTGCGGCCTCTCTCTCTGCCTTCGGCAAATTCTTTTCTGCTTTCAGAAGCTGTTTTTGTTTTAATGCCGCACTTTTTTTATTCTTCTTTTCTTCTTTTCTTTGAAGCTTCTTTTCTTTTTTTGCTTCCTTTTTCAGAAGATTGTTCTTTTTTCTTTCAAGGAAACGGCTTTCCCTGACTTTAATATATACGGAGCGTTTTGCAGCTGCGGCCGCAGCCGAGCCCATCTCGGCTTCCATCGCAGTATCGTATATTTTCTCTGCCGCTTCCTTTACCTTCAGACGTTCAAGCCGTCTTTCATTCTTATGGTTTTTTCTGTCCGTTTTTCTTTCGTTTCTCTTTTGCTGCTTATCACGGCGTTTTTCATAGATACCGCTGTATCTTTTTTCAGCACCGAGTATTGCAAGAAAACCGCCGAAGGCTCCTGCCATCATGGCAAAGCCGAGGTTTGAGCCGGGCAGATTTCCGAGAAACATGGGGAGTGCAAAAAGAGCGTTCACAAGGATGAAAAGCCATCCTCTCGCTTTTCTGAGCACCGCAAAGTACATGACCGCACCGATAACGAGTGCAAAAAGGAAGCAACCCATTGTGAGAAGTCCGTCCTTTTGGAAGCTGTACTTTGTATTCAGCATCAAATCCGAAAGTGCCGTATATCCCTTGAGAGATATACCGTAGATAACGTCGTTATAAAGTCTGCGAAGGGAATTTTCAATATACAAAAACGGAGAGCCTGATGAGGCAATAAGCGACCACACAACAACAAGCACAGCTGTTCCAACGGGGACAGCCGCCGCTGTTATACGGTTATAGGATGCCGCCGCCCACAACAGAGCCGACACAAGCGAAAACAGGAGCATCACGTACAGGGGAAGCGAAAACTCTCTGAAATCTGCATTTTTACGGTAGACGCCCGTAGCTTCAAGGATAAGAAAGATGATCCCGAATATACTTGCAAAGGCGACGAGTGAACGGCAAACAAGTCCCACAAGCTCGGAGGCTGTGCCCATGCTTGTCACAGGTGAACAGTAGATGCTGTCCTGCTCCTCGTTCTTCTTTGATCTATTAAAGCCGAGCTGTCCGAAAAGTTTTGAAAAACCGTTCTTTATTCTGTTGAATATGCTGTTTTTACCGGATCTTTTATTCATTTCTTCACCTCCGGTCACGCAGGAACAAAGACGGCATTTCCGAGTCCGTCCGTTCCTTCTGTCATTTCTCCCGCTGTCATGCCGCTTTTAAGAAGTCTGAAGGCGGCTTCTGCGGTATACGCCCGTCTTTCGAGGGGATCTTCAAAGCGGTGGGAAGGCGAAAACATAATGACCTCTGCAAAACAGCCTGTTCCCGCACCGCCGAAGCAGGCGGGTATTTCCGACAGCTCTGCAAGGTTTACAGGGTCTATATTGGAGGTAACTATTTTAAGAGTTACGCTTGAGGCCTCCGTTACGGCTGCGGTAAGAAGTGATGCTCTCGCCTCGCTGTCTACCGTTGCCGCAGTTGAAAGCTTTAAGTAAACGCTTTCAAATTCCGCAGCCGAGGTAACTGTGGCGGAGCATACGCCGCTGTCCTCACGTCTGTCAAACCACACAAGAGTACATTTGTTTCCTTTTCTTATCTCGGAAAGGGCTGCGGCAATTGACATTTCCACCACGGCATCAGCACAGTATTCATCATAATCGGAAAGATATTCTTTTTTGACCTTTCCTCCGAAGGCTGTAACATCGGTATCCTTTTCAAGCTCCTTTACTTTAGCCGCATTTATTATCTTTTCAAGCTCGGTCATCTCAGAGGCCTTTTCAAGCTCTGCCTGAAGACTTTCCGTTCTCTCAAGCCTTGCGGCTTCCTTTGCCGCTTCAAGTCTTTTTTCTTTTTCTTTTTTTCGATGCTCTCTTTCGAGCACGTTTCTTGAGGTGGAGCTGATAAGCTCGTCTATCATTCTGACGTTCCCCGCCTGCTCCTCACTCATACCGCTTCTGACATTACGGCGGTACTTACTGTCACCGACCTTACCTCTGATGCCTTTTCCCATACGGGCAAAAACGTTTTCGGCCTTCTTGTCGGTAGCTTCGTTTTTTATCTGCGATGCCGTCTGTGCATCCTCACGCCCGAGAGCCGCCTTCAAGCGAACAGTCTTTCTGTCCTTGTTTGCGGCGATAGTCTTTTTAAGTGTATCGTATATCTGTGATGCAGTTTTTTCGGGAGCGTGAGTCGCTGCTGCAAGGTCGCAGAAAACGTAAACGTGGCGGTCTTCGACCGCACCGTATTCACGGAGCTTTATGTCCCCTGCCTTTGAGGACAGCTTCCAATGTATATTCTTAACGGGATCTCCCGCCATATAATCTCTTATATCCGAAAGCTCTGTCTTATCACCTGTAAAGGATCTGCTGACAACTGACGAGGCTCTGTCAGTAACAGATGAAGAAGGCAGCTTCTCAAAGGTCATCTTGCGTGGATATACCGTTACTGCGGCATAGTTGTACACGTCAAGTCTTACTGCGAACATTCTGAACAGATCGCTTATGTATATACTTTCAACGCCTATTTCATAAAGTCCTCTGTATCTGAAGGTAACTGCGTTTTTTATCACGTAGCCCCCGAAGGACACAAGGGACAGAATAAACTTCTTTTTGTTACAGCAAACACCGTCAGAGCGGGGCTCGCTTATCATCGTTTCAAGAAAGGGGTACGGCAGAGGTGAATTGTTGATTATCCTCATTTCGTATTCCACCTTTGAATTCTTTTCAACTCTCGTTGTGTCACACTCAACGAACACCTGAAGGGCTGCCTTGCCGAGCAAGGTGTGTATCAGCGACACAATGGGCAAAAAGCACACGAACCAAAAGAAAGTATTTGAAACAGGGCTTCTCAGAAACTGAGTGAACAATATCGCAAAGATCAGAAGGCAAAGATACACAAATGCCCCCGGAAGTATGCGAAAGCTCTTTCTTCTTTCTTTTCTCATTTCAAGTTCCTTGTTATGTAATTTCAGAAACCCCTGATATTATCTTCTTGAGGTATTATAGGGAACATCAACCTCTCTCATCACTCTGTCAAGCACGTCGTCTATACTGAGTCTTGAAAGTCTCGCTTCCTGACCGAGAACTATTCTGTGAGCAACGACGGCTCTGTAAACCGCAGCAACGTCCTCGGGAATCACGTAGTCTCTGCCTCTGAGGAATGCAAATGCCTTTGATACCTTCATGAGTGCAAGGGTTGCTCTGGGACTTGCACCGAGGGAGATAAGCTCGCTGTTTCTTGTCGCACCCACCAGCTTTACGTTATATCTTGAGCTCTCACCCGACATCGTTACCTCTGAAACTGCCGTCTTTGCTTTTGCAAGGCCGTTTTTATCAATTACGGCACTTAATTTGTTAAGGGGATTTTCGCTCTTTCTGTCAAGAATGATGGAAAGCTCCTCGTCTTCGCTGGGGTAACCCATTGAAAGACGTATTGCAAAACGGTCCATCTGTGCTTCGGGCAGGGGGTACGTACCCACGTAGCCCGCAGGGTTCTGTGTTGCAATTACCGTGAAGGGTGAGGGGATCTCATAGGTCTTACCGTCAACGGTGACCTTGCCTTCTTCCATCGCCTCAAGGAGAGCCGACTGTGTTTTAGGTGACGCTCTGTTTATTTCATCCGCAAGAAAGATATTGCACATTACAAGGCCTTCACGGAATTCAAAGCATTCCTTTGAACGATTGTAAATACTGAAGCCTGTAATATCGGATGCCATTACATCGGGGGTAAACTGGGCACGTCTGAAATCAAGTCCTGCCGCCCTTGCGATTGCCGCCGCAAGAGTCGTTTTACCCACACCGGGAACGTCTTCGATAAGCACATGCCCGCCTGCAAGCATGGCAGACACAAGCATTATTATCTCGTTATGCTTGCCGATGACCGCTTTTTCCGCTTCTGAAATAAGCCTTAATATACTCTCTCTTATCTCCGCCATCGCAGGAGACATTTCAATATTTTTTTCGTTTGCCATATTTAAATCCTCGTACTCGGTAAAACCGATTAATTTCATCGTATTATTTTAACACATTTCACATATAATTACAATGTTTATTTCATTAATTATTATATATTTTACAAATGACTGACCCCACTTATTTACGCAAAAATCTTTTAATGTGAATTAGCTGTGAAAAACAGGTCAATAATTATAAAAAAGAAAGGAGTTAAAAAATGGAACTTAAAGGCTCAAAAACAGAACAAAATCTTATAACGGCATTTGCGGGAGAATCACAGGCGAGAAACAAATACACGTATTTTGCCGCCAAGGCACGAAAAGACGGATATGAGCAGATAGCCGAAATATTTGAGGAGACCGCCGCCAACGAAAAGGAGCACGCAGAGATATGGTACAACCTTTTAAACGGAGCTGATACCGCAACAAACGCAAATCTTAATACAGCCGCAGAGGGTGAGCATTTTGAATGGTCCGATATGTATGCCAAAATGGAGGCGGAGGCAAGGGAGGAGGGCTTTGACAAGATAGCTTATCTGTTCAAGGCGGTTGCCGCCATTGAAAAAACACACGAAGAAAGATTTCTAAAGCTTCTTTCCAACGTTGAAAACGGTCTCGTTTTCTCAAGAGACGGGGACATGATATGGCAATGCCGCAACTGCGGTCACATCGTTATCGGCAAGGGTGCTCCCGAAATATGTCCTGTTTGCTCTCACAAGAAAGCATATTTCCAGATAAAAGCGGAGAATTATTAAAAAATCAAACCAAGAGTCGATCAGAAGACTGTTCTCTGATTGAAAGTTTTTCGCTTTAAGGGTTTTTCGCACTTTTTGAAAAAAGTGCGGCAAAAACTTTTAAACAAGAAAACCGCATCGAATGATGCGGCTTTCTTATTATTTATATTGAGAATTTCTCCGTTAATGCTTCAAGATATTTTGCATCTGCTTCTTCGATCTTACCTGCGTCAACAAGTGCCGCAAGGGAGGGATCCATAGGAAGCTGTGCAAGAAGGGGCATTGTGTATTCACGTGCGATCTTTTCGGAGTGGCTTTCACCGAAAACATTTATTCTCTTTCCGCAGTCGGAACATACAACGTAGGACATATTCTCAACAAGACCGAGAACAGGAATACTCATAAGCTCTGCCATTTTAACTGCCTTTTCAACTATCATGGATACAAGCTCCTGAGGAGTTGTTACTATGACAATTCCGTCAAGGGGAATTGACTGAAAAACGGTGAGCGGAACATCGCCTGTTCCGGGGGGCATGTCCACAAACATATAGTCTACGTCATCCCAGACAACATCTGTCCAGAACTGCTTTACGGCACCTGCGATAACGGGACCTCTCCATACTACAGGAGCTGTCTCGTCTTCAAGAAGAAGGTTGAGGGACATGATCTTAATTCCACCCTTGCTCTGAAGGGGCATAAGTCCGCCTCTTTCCTCGTATATCTGTCCCGAAACACCGAACGCCTTGGGAATTGAAGGGCCTGTGATGTCGGCATCAAGAATTGCAGCCTTGTGTCCTTTTTTCATCATGGCTACAGCCAGCATTGAAGTTACGATGGATTTACCTACACCGCCCTTACCGCTGACTACGCCTATTACTTTTTTGATCTTACTGTCCTTATGGGGTGCTTCATGCACAGGGCCGCTGTTTCTCGAAGAACAGTCCTGAGAACAGCTTGAACAGTCGTGTGTACATTCTGACATTTTTAAAATCTCCTTTTCCGTCTCTGCGGGTTATTATTTTAAGCTGTGAGCATTCGCTCTGCTTTTTTTAATTTGATTGATTTGCCGCTTCAAGCGGTCTTTTTCTTTTTTTCAGAAGCTTTCTGAGCTCAAACACGGCAAGCATTACGATACCCGTGATAAAACAGGTGAAATATTCTCTCATGCTCATGGTCTCCACACAGGTTACCGCAGAAAGCTTTTCCCAGAACGCAAGGAAAAGCGAAAGCACAAGCATCACTATATGCATAAGGGGAATGGCGTTGCTGCGTCGCTTTGATTTTTTGAAAATGCTTCCGTTTGTCATAAGCTCAGTTCCCACAACAGGGGCGGAAAGCATGGCTGAAACGAATACCATATTTGAAAGAAGTGCACCTGAAGGCTCTGTTCCGTACACGTTACCCGTGATAAGAAAAACCGTGGGCATCGCAAGAAGAAGTACCGACCAGAGCACTCCTACAAGCATGGGATAAAGAAATTCCGAAAAGCCCCGATGAAGCCTTCTCTTTTCTGCACCTACACTTATCATATTCCAAGGCGGATCTCTGAAGGCTGTTACGATAACTATTGCGAAATCTACGATAAGCCCCCAGAACAAAAGGTGAACGGGGTCTGCAACCGAAAACGGAGCAGCGGCTGAAACGATAACGTATAACAGTCTCGCCGTCTGCGAAGCTATCAGATAATCGGCACAGCGTCTGAGATTGAGCATTGCACTTTTCGCAAATTCAAGAACACGGAATGCTTCAAATACACCGCCTCCGTTGCCCGACGGGGTAACTACGACGTGTGCGGCAGCTCTTATGGACTGAGGAATGGTCTTTTTGACCGTTGCGGCTTCGGGAACGGCAAAGGAAACGTCAGCCTCCTTCATAGACCACATATCCCGTGGCTCTTTGCTTATATAAGCAAGCTTTGAGCCTCCCGCCTTCAGCTTTCTGAGAAACTCACGTCTTCTCTTGTGTGCTCCCGCAACTCCTGTTGAAATTACGGCAAACTGCCCCTTTTCAAGCACTATTTTTTCGGAAGCTGCAGCTTCCTCAAGCGTAATATATCTGTCCTTTTCACCGAGTATTCCGACAGTTTCAAGGAAAGCTCTGTCCTCATGAGAGCCTTCTGTGAAGCATACGATGGCTGTATCACCCTCACGGCATTTTCTTATAACGTCAAGGGCATCGCCGTGAACACGGTCGGAAAGGGAGAGAAATCCCTCAAATGCCATGCACATCTGAAGTGCCGACACTCTGTTCATATTGCTGTAGGGTGAATTTCTCGAAGCAATTCCGACGGTGAACACCCCTCTTTTACGGAGCTTTTCAGATTCTGTTAGTATTCTTGTAACGTCTTCTCTGGATATAGGATAAAGCTCGCCTTTCTTCCTTATATGAGTACAGCAGGAAAGAATCTCCTCAACAGGTCCGCTTGCAACGGCTTCAAAATTGCCGCCGTTACATATCAGAACGGTATCAAGCCCGCCCGACTCAAGACTGCCTGCAGGCTCATGTCCCGCAATAATGATGTTTTCAATAACACGGCTTTCGCCGGTAAATCTGAAGTGCTCCTCATATACCTTATGTATGCCCGAATAATCGACCGATATACTCTCACGGTCTGCTTCAAAGTGCCCTGCGGCAAGGGTGCCCTGAGGCAAAGTTCCCGTCGTGAGATAGGCAAGCTTCAGAAGTGCTGCAGGGGAGTATCCCTCCACAGGCTCGTCCACGTTAACAAGTCTGTCGCTCTGAAAATAAGAGGTGAGAGTTATATCTCCCGCCTTTATCATTTCGGGACTTTCAAGAACTATTGTATCCGTTTCGTTCATTACCTCAACGGAGGCGGCATCCTTTATCTTTGCTCTGCCCGCTTCCTCACTGTCGGCTTTCCACACGGAT
Organism: Eubacteriales bacterium; assembly: GCA_045535205.1. Taxonomy (GTDB): domain Bacteria; phylum Bacillota; class Clostridia; order Oscillospirales; family CAG-272; genus RUG14199. Next base: position 15,832 of record JAZSLF010000064.1, on the reverse strand, counting down.
ATGGCTATAACTATATATCCGAGTACGGTGAAAAACTCACTCATGGAGGCTACGGCAAGGCTGAGCGTCGAAAGAAATATATCAACTACCGAAATGTTCTTTATAAATACTGCCGCAACTGTAATTACCGCAACGGCGACTATCATCGCAAGACTTCCGAAGCGGCACCACCGTATAAGCTTTTCAATAACCTTTATCTTTTCACCTGTGGGAATGATAAGGGAACCGAATTTTGAACAGGCAAGGGTATTCTTGCCCGTTGCAACTACTACGGCACGTGCTTCGCCGGAAACGACCGTACTGCCGGCATAAAGCATATTATCACGTCTTTCAATGGGAACGTCCTCGAAGCCTTCCTCATTTATAACGTTTGCATTTTTAACGACCACGCTTTTATTCTCGGTCATTTTGTTCTCGTATACCAAAAGATCGGCACTGTATATAATTCTGGCATCAGCAGGTACGGTATCTCCTGCTTCAAGGAAGATAACGTCTCCCTCCACCAGCTTTTCAGCCGTCATTATCTTGACTTCACCGTCACGTATCACTCTTATTCTCGGAATGACTCCCCTCGCCTTTTCCTCAAAAACACGTCTTGCCTTGATATAGGTGAAAATTCTGAGTGCTCCGCCTGCAACTATGACTGAGCATATGGCGAGAGTTTCGCCCGTTCTGTCAAATATTGCGGCGATAACCGCAAATATTACGAGAAGGATGGTGGCAAGGTCAAGGAGCATCTGAACGGCAAATTCAGATACCGATGCTTTCTTCACGACCCATATTCTGTTGGGCCCGTTTTTTGCCGTTCTCTTTGCCGCCGCTTTTCGAGAAAGTCCTCTTACCGCATCTGTATCAAGACTTCGGCAAAGAAAGTCCTCACTCCACGAATGCCAGTTTGTATTTATTTTCATACATATCTCCTGCTTTGCTTTTCAACAGCTTTATGAGTGCTTTTAATTATCAGATGGAGGTGACGAAAATACCGTTTTCGTCTGCATCTATGCTGACCGCCTTCAGCTGTCCTCTCGTTCTGATTATTTCCTCTGCTATCTTATCCTGAACCTCAGTTTCGATAAACCGTCTCATATTTCTTGCACCGTACTTGACGGAGAAGGATTTCTTTGCGACATAATCAACTGCCGCTTCGCTTACCGTAAGCTCTATTTCCTTTTCCTTCATTACTTTTTCAAGGTCGGATATCATGATACGGGCAATATTTGAGAAGTCAGCTTCGCCGAGACTTCTGAAGGTGATGACCTCATCGACTCTGTTGATAAATTCGGGGCGAAGGAAGGTTGAAAGTGCTTTGTGAGTCTTTTCCTCAGACATGAGCTCAGGCTTATCTGTAAAGCCCGAAAGCAGAGAACCGTCCATTGAGCCTGCGTTGGTGGTCATTACGATAACGGTGTTTTCAAAGCTTACCTGCTTGCCGTGAGCATCTGTTATTCTTCCGTCATCAAGTATCTGGAGAAGAATGTTCATAACGTCGGGGTGAGCTTTTTCTATTTCATCGAAAAGCACTACGGAATAGGGTTTTCTTCTTATCTTTTCGGTAAGCTGTCCCGCATCGTCATAGCCGACGTATCCGGGAGGTGCTCCTATAATTCTCGATACGGAGAACTTATCCATGAACTCACTCATATCAAGTCTTATGAGAGTTTCGGGAGATGAGAAAAGATCTGCCGCCAGAACCTTTACAAGCTCTGTTTTACCGACACCCGTAGGTCCTGCAAAGATGAACGACACGGGCTTACGCTTGGGAGATATGCCCGTTCTTCCTCTCTTTACGGCTCTTACCACCGCATCGACAGCCTTATCCTGTCCGACTATTCTCTCTTTAATTCTGTCTGCAAGACCTTCAAGCCGTGAAAACTCGTCTTCATTTATTGTGGAAGCGGGAATACCTGTCCATATTTCAATGACGTCTGCAAGGTCGGAGACCTTCATTTCCACCTTGTCGCAAAGAGGAGCAAGCTCCTCAACTCTTGCTCTGAGTGACAGGCTTTCGCTCTTTACCTCTGCAAGTCTTCTGTAGGTGTCCTCGCTGTTTTCACCCTTTTCCGCCTCAGCCTCAAGTCTTCCCCTCTCGTTGTCAAGCACCTTTATGGTATCAAGACACTCTCTTTTTTCATTTATCTCAGGGGAAGAAAGAGAAATGTGAGAAGCTGCTTCGTCAATAAGGTCTATCGCCTTATCGGGAAGGTATCTGTCCGTAATATATCTTTCGCTGAGAGACACAGCATAGGACAAAACTGTGTTGGGGATGGTTATGGAGTGATATTCCTCGTAATAATGCTTGATGCCCCTCAGAATACTTTCGGTATCCTCCATGCTCGGCTCGTCTACGGTAACAGGCTGGAAGCGTCTTTCAAGTGCCGTATCCTTTTCAATATACTTTCTGTATTCTGTAAGAGTGGTGGCACCGATGACCTGAATTTCACCTCTTGAAAGTGCAGGCTTGAGGATATTTGCGGCGTTCATGCTTCCCTCCGCATCGCCTGCTCCCACTATATTATGGACCTCGTCGATAACGAGAATTACGTTACCGAGTGCCTTTACCTCGCCTAAGAGGCCGAGAACACGGGACTCAAACTGTCCTCTGAACTGTGTTCCCGCAACAAGTGCTGTAAGGTCAACCAGATATACGTCCTTATTCTTGAGTGCGTAAGGCACTTCACCCTTTACTATCTTCTGTGCAAGAGCTTCTGCGATCGCAGTTTTACCTACACCGGGCTCACCGATAAGGCAGGGATTGTTCTTCTGTCTGCGGCAGAGTATCTGTATTACTCTTGCAAGCTCTCTGTCACGTCCGACCACGTTATCCATTTTACCCATGGCGGCACGTTCTGTCATATTTGTGCAGTAGGTCGTGAGAAATTTCGTTTCCTTCTTCTTCTTTTTACTCTTTTTGCCCTCGTCAGCAGAGCCGCCGCCCATCAGCTTTGAAAAATCCATGGCGGGAGCACGGGAATCGGCTTCATCGTCAGACGTTTCGGAGGGAAGGTTTTCGCCGCCCATAGAGCCCATTATCTGCCCTAACATATCCTCGCCGCCGTCCTCCATGAAGTTTTCAATTTCGGAGCTCATTCTGTCGATGTCCTCGTCGGTGAGTCCCATTTTACTTATCATATCGTTGACGGGCTTGATGCCGAGCTCACGGGCACATTTAAGACAAATGCCCTCCTGCTTCGTCTCTCCGTTTTCTATTTTGGTCATAAAGACAACTGCCACTCTCTTGTGACATCTTGAACACATAGTCATAATATAAGATCCTCCTGTTATACGGCACCTATGCCGCCTGATTATATAAACGCCCGACCCGAAAAGACGGGCAAATGCTTACTGTCCTTTAAATTCCACCACTTCCGAAATTATCCGAAGGGGATTTACGTTTGAAAAGAAGCGGAGAATAAAAGAGTTTTCCACCACGGCCGCACCGAACCAATCGGGAGCCAATGAGCCGAGTGCTGTTACGGCAAATGACAGAACAAGGCTGAGTACCCACAGCACGAAAAGGGCGTTGACAGCGCCGAGCACAAGACCGCCTATCTTATCCGCAGTCTTCAGTATGGGAGCCTTGAAGATCGCTTCTATAATTTTACCCACAATGAGAAGCAACACGTAGGTTGCCGCAAATATGATTATAAATGCAAGTGCATTTGATATTACCGTTGCCGTCGGCGCTGATATAAATTCGGATATTTTTCTGACCGCACCCTCTCCGCTTTCGCTCATATCGGAAATAAATTCGGTGAGCGAGTCAAATTCAACACCGTATTTTTCAAGCATCTGTGAGAGCACCTTGGGGCCGTCCTCAAGGAGCTTTGCAAAGTCATATTCCCCATCGTTCAGAGAAAGAGAGCCTATCGTTTTCTCTATTCCGCTTGCGATCTTACCGAGAATAAAGCTATCGTAAAAAACAGGTGCAAGATAGGGTGTGAAGGCATAGGCTACAATAAGGGTCACTATACTTCTGGCAAAGGAAAGAACGGTTTTTACAAGGCCGTTTCTGTATCCCGTAACAACTGCCGACACACCGATTATGATAAGTATCAGGTCTATAACAATGCTCATTTGTATCTCCTAAACACAATTCTGTTTTTGAAATAAATCCCTTCAGGTCAGCTCTCCACAGTATCCATAGTAACGTCAAAGGTCTCCTCGCTCTGCTCAGTCTGTTCACTCTCAGCTTCCGCTGACGTACCGCTGTCATTCCCGGAGGAAACGGCTTTATCAAACCCCATCACAACGCCCGTGTCGGTGCATACCGCCACGTTATCGAAGCAGGGAACAAGCGTCTTCGCATATGCGGGGCTTTCAGCTGATACGGTCTCACCGTTCATATCGGTTTTAAATATCTTTTCTCCCGACAGATAAAACGCATAATTATCGGAAAGAACGGCACTGCTTATTTTTCCGTCACAGCCAAAGCTCATTATTATATTGCCTTCAGTATCAAATACCATACCCTTTGAGCTGCTTCCGAGAGAATTTTCCGAACCGGTAATTAGAAGTCTGTTTTTTGTTACGTAAGACGTTACTATTTTCATATCCCCGAAGTCAACACGTTTTTTCAAAACTCCGTCCTCGCTTACAAACACAGCCGCACCGTCGCAGACGACAACGAAAGAGCCGTCGCCGAACCATTCTGCCGAAAGGGGCAAAAGTCCCTCCAGCGTAAAGCTGTTGCCTGTTTCGGCCCGTACCTCTGCACACATTATCTCTGTAAGAAGGTCGTTTCCATCGACATCACAGGAAACGATAGCGTATCTGTCTCCCTTATCGTTTACGGAAACGTCAGTCACGTATTTATCCTTATAAACTCTCGTCAGCTCTTTAAAGGCAGAGTCATATACCGTAACTACGTATCTGTTTTCTTTTGAACGTGTGATAAGTGCAAACGCCCCGCTGTCGCATATGTCTGCACCCTGAATTGCATACTCCGTATGCTTGGTGCTGACTCTTGCGATGGTATTGTAAAGAGAATAGGACGTACCGCCTATATCGTACACAAGGGCATATTTGTCCCCTGTTTCTACGGCGGGGTTTTCCATGGAATGATCATAATCAAGCTCCACGGAGCCTGTAGTATTATAAAGGGTAAAATCGGAAACGGTTGCCCTCGCAAGTCTGTCCTTATATATGGAAAAGCTCATCTTTTCGCCTGCGGGATATACTATTCCCTCAAAGCCTCTCGATGACACGTCTATATCCGTCTCAAAATCCCTTACGAGATACATAAGATTATCGTAGGTTATTGCAGAACGGTACGTACACATCATGAATATGAGATACGCAAGAAAAAGTGCAAGGGTTATAAACTTTGCCGCCTTATATCCTCTTGATATTTTAAGGTAATAGCTGTTGTATTCCTTATTACCTTTGTCAATTCTTATCTTTTCAACTGCAGGGGCACGTTTTTCGTCAGCCGTACTGTTCGTTCTTTCGGAAGATTTTTCCTTTTGCTTTATACTTCCCATACGAGTGCTCCTTTCCTGAATTTTGGACAACTCTCTTTTGTCCTAACTGATCTATCAGAGTTTTTTCGCCTATTCCCAGCGTATTGTAGAGGGATAGGTCACCTCTTTGAGATAAAGACCGCAGGGAGCGACCGTCTGCCCTGCCGCCTGTCTGTCTTTTTTATTTATTATTTCTGCCACGTCTGACGGTTCGAGCTTATCCTCTGCAACCGCCAACAGAGTTCCCGTCATTATTCTCACCATATTGTAAAGGAAGCCGTCTGCACTGACCGAGAACACAAGAGAGCCGTCTGTATCACGGTACACGTCCGCATCGAACACGGTGCGAACGGCATCGGTTATCTTTGAGCCTTGTGCCATAAATGAAGTGAAATCGTGAGTTCCTTTAAAATACTGAGACGCTTTTTTCATACGGTCTGCCGCATTCTCGGAAATTCTTTTTTTATATTCAAGGGCATACCCCCTCATAAAAGGGGACATGACCGGGCCGTCACATATTCTATATATGTATTCCTTTTTGACTACAGAATACCGTGGGTGAAAATCACCTGCGACCTCGACAGCACCTGCAACCGTAATATCGGGAGGCATTATGCCTGCGGCCGCACAGCATATTTTTGACAGAGGTATAGTTATTTCCCCTTCAAGTGCTTCTGCGGTAACGCAGAAGCCGAGTGCATGAACTCCGCTGTCGGTACGGCTGCAACCCGTTACCGCAACGGGACAGCCGAAAAGCTTTGAGAATTTTTCCGTCAGCTCACCCTGTACGGTGCGAAGCCCCGGCTGTGCCTGAAAGCCGTGGAAATCCGTACCGTCATACATTATTTTAAGCAGTATTTTTTTCAACGCTCCGACTCCTTAAAAACCGATGGAAAAACCGTTTGTATATTTGTTTACGAGAAAGACTCCGACACCGAGAATAACAAGAGCAATTATCCAGAGCACGTCAACAGCCGTCGCTTTAAGAACGTTCATTCTCGTTCTGCCGTCTCCGCCTCTGTAGCAGCGGCACTCCATGGCGACCGCAAGCTCGTCTGCACGTCTGAATGCGGAAGCAAACAGCGGAACTAAAATGGGAATGAGTGCTTTTGCCCTTTTTACAAGAGAGCCTTCTGAAAAATCGGCACCTCTCGCCTTCTGAGCATTCATTATCTTATTGGTCTCCTCGATAAGAGTGGGGATAAATCTGAGTGCTATGGTCATCATGAGAGAAAACTCATGAACCGGTACTTTCAGCTTTGCAAGAGGTGCGAGAAGCTGTTCAAGTCCGTCCGTAAGTGCCAGGGGAGTTGTGGTATAGGTGAGTATCACGCAGGTACCCATAAGCAGAAGAACTACTCTCAGCACGATAAGAAATGCATTGATTATGCCCTCAAGGTAGATGTTTATTACCCAGAAGCTGACGAGCAGCGTTTCTCCGGTATACCAGAATATATTTATCACAGCCGTAAATACCATTATGACGATGACCGGCTTCAGACCGCCTAAAATCACCTTCAAAGGTATCTGTGAGAGCAGAACAAGCCCTGCCGTAACAGCTGTAAGAAGGGCAAATGCCCAAATGTTTTCAGCAAGAAATATGTCAACTATAAACAGAAGTGACATTATTATCTTTGCTCTCGGGTCAAGCTTATGCAGGGGGCTTTTGCCCTCGCAGTACTGACCGAATGCTATATCAAAATTCATATTTCCAAGCTTCTGTGTGCACTTTATGCATCACAGCCTTTATTTTCCAAGATATTTTTCGGCGATAAGACCTGCCGCATATTTTACTGTATAAATGTCGTCGCCTATTTCAATGCCCAACTCTTTAAGAGCCTCGGCGACCTTCGTTATTTCGGGAATATCAAGACCTACCCTGCGAAGCCTTTCATGGTCGGAAAAGACCTTTTCGGTAGTATCGCTGAGAGCGACTCTGCCATGCTCCATAACGATGAGTCTGTCACAGTAACGTGCCATGTCCTCCATGCTGTGACTTACGATAAGCACAGACGTTTTCTTTTCTCTCTGATACTCTCTTATTCTGCCCAGAATACTGCGTCTTCCCGCAGGATCAAGTCCTGCCGCAGGCTCATCAAGAACCAGGAGCTCAGGCTCCATCGCCATGACCCCCGCAAGTGCGGCACGTCTTTTCTGCCCTCCCGAAAGATCGAAGGGAGATTTTGAAAGCAGAGCTGTGTCAAGTCCCGAAAAGCCTGCCGCAGCGATGACTCTCTTTGTGAGCTCATCTCCCGTTATACCCATGTTTTTAGGTCCGAAGGCAATATCGTCGGCAACGGTCTCGTCAAAAAGCTGATATTCCGGATACTGCATTACAAGTCCCACTTTGAAGCGAATGTCACGCATCTTCACTTTTTTATCCCAGATGTTGACTCCGTCAATGTACACCTGCCCCGAAGCAGGTTTCAGAAGACCGTTTAGCATCTGCACAAGAGTGGATTTTCCGCTTCCCGTAGCACCGATTATACCTGTGATACAGTTTCTTTCTATATCGAGACCCACGTCGCTCAGAGCATGGGTCTCATAAGCTACGCCTTTATTATAGACAAAGGACACGTTTCTGAACTGAGCGATATATTTTTCTCTGTCGGGTACAAAGTCTTTGTTCATCGCAGACACCCCCTCTTTTCAAGAGCATCACGGATAACCCGTGCACACTCCTCAGGCTCAAATGCGTCAAGGGGCACATCGAGTCCCTCGGCTCTGAGTCTCCAGAGAAGCTCTGTGGTCTGGGGAACGTCAAGTCCCGCATCCCAAAGCTCTTTAGCTCTAACAAACACCCTTTCGGGAGCATCATCCATTATTATTCTGCCATCCTCCATAACGATAACTCTGTCGGCAAGGGAGGCTTCGTTCATATAATGAGTTATCATAATGACAGTTATACCTTCTTCTTTATTGAGTCTGACGATGCTGTCCATGACCTCCTGTCTTCCCAACGGGTCAAGCATGGCTGTGCTCTCGTCGAAGATTATACACTTACGTCTCATGGCAATTACGCCTGCGATCGCAATACGCTGCTTCTGACCGCCTGAAAGACGGGCTGCAGAATGCCTTGCGTATTTCGTCATACCCACGGTCTCAAGTGCTTCGTTTACACGGTGTCTTATTTTTTCACAGGGAAGACCGAGGTTTTCGGGACCGAAGGCTACGTCCTCCTCAACGATAGTCGCAACTATCTGATTGTCGGGATTCTGAAAAACCATACCAACGTTTCGTCTTACTCTGTATATATCCTCCTCGTCAGTCTCCTCGGAGCTTACGTCAATTCCGTCGATGACCAGCGTGCCGCTGTCTGCGGAATTTATCATACACAATAGCTTTGCAAGAGTGGATTTGCCGCTTCCGTTCCTGCCGAGTATGGCGACAAATGACCCTTCTTCTATTTCAAAGCTTATATCTTTAAGTGCTTCCACTTTTTCCAAGTGAGTGTCTCCCTCGTAGGAAAAGCACAGTTTTTCTGCCTTGATTATCTTATTCATTTTCTCCAAAATATGCTTTTTAAAATTAAGTAACAGATCAATACCCTAAAGGGTTTATTATTTTTTTATGAAAAATCTTGCACTTGCACCTGCGGGAAGCGAAAGCCCGCTATCCCTCACACGAAGCCCCAGCTCACCTGTTTCAAGTGTGCCCGCCTTCGCAGTTTTTTCGGGGAGCGCTTTCATCAGCATATATCCCATTGTTGCAGGAGAAAGCCCTGTGGTATAGGAATTTATCAGGAAGAAAAGAGGCTCATCCGTAAGGAGCGATGCCGCAAGAGAAATAAGCTCAAAAGCACAGTCCTCCAGCTTCCAAACCTCGCCGCCGGGCCCTCTGCCGTAGGAGGGCGGGTCCATGATGATACCGTCGTACTTGTTTCCACGGCGTATCTCTCTTTCAACAAACTTCTTGCAATCGTCAACTATATATCTGACAGGCGCCTCTCCGAGTCCCGACAGGGCAAGGTTTTCTTTAGCCGCACCGACCATTCCCTTGGAGGCATCAACGTGACATACCGCAGCACCTGCCGCCGCCGCTGCCGCCGTAGCTCCGCCGGTATATGCAAAGAGATTGAGCACCTTCGGCTTTACCGAAGAGTCTTCCTTTACACGCTCTCTTATGAGTGCGGAAAACCAGTCCCAGTTTACAGCCTGTTCGGGAAAAAGTCCCGTGTGCTTGAAGCCCATGGGGCGAAGCTTGAAGGTCAGCTCTCCGTAATTTATGCTCCAGCTTTCAGGCATCTTATTTACCACCCATTTTCCGCCGCCGCTTTTTGAACGCTTATAAACACCGTCTGCCTTTCTCCAGAGAGTATTCTTTCTCTCGCCCGTCCATATTATCTGAGGGTCGGGTCTTATGAGGATATACTCTCCCCATCTTTCAAGTCTCTCTCCGCCTTCGGCATCAAGGAGCTCGTAATCTATCCATTTATCGCTTGTCCACATAAAAACGCTTCCTTTCGTTTTGTACGTCACATCTTATAATATTTGCTGAGCACGGAGGCACCCACGTGGGCATGGCACATGGCAAGTCCCAATGCGTCTGCCGTATCGTCGGGCTTCGGCGGCTTTTCAAGTCCCAAAAGAGCCGTGACCATCGTTATGACCTGCTTCTTCTCTGCCCTGCCGTAGCCTACTACAGCTTGTTTTACCTGCAGGGGAGTATATTCAAATATCGGTATCCCGTGCTGTCTTGCACAAAGAAGAATGACCCCTCTCGCTTCTGCAACCACGATACCCGTCTTCTGATTGGTGTTCCAGAAAAGCTCCTCAACAGCCATAGCCTCCGGCTTATATTTCTCCATTATTTCGGAGAGCTGTGTGTATATCAAAGAAAGTCTTTCCTCTACGGGCAGACCCGCCTTTGTCATTATGGAATCATATGCTACGGGAGTGAATTTGAATTTGTTGTAATCAAGTATTCCCCAGCCGACTATAGCTATTCCAGGGTCTATACCAAGTATTCTCAAGACATAATCCCCCATTTTAAATTTTATAATAATATATTATAGCACGATTAACCACTCAAGTCAACCTTTGAATATCGGCATTTTGTAAAAAAGAGACGAACAAATTTTCGTCAAAATTGTTTACAAAGACCTGTTTTCATGGTACAATTGTATAATAGCTGAAATATTGCATGGAATAGTTTCGGTAAATTTTGTTTTTTAAAGGAGTCCGCTGTGAGTATTATAAGATTTCAGGCAGGTGACATTCTTGAGCTGAGAAAGCCGCATCCGTGCGGTGAAAAGCAGTTTCGTGTGCTCAGAAGCGGCTCCGACGTAAGAATTGAATGTCTGGGCTGCGGCAGAGACATGACTCTGCCACGTGAAAAGCTTGAGCGTTCTGTAAAAAAGGTGATAAAGGAGAACGGAAATGAACAATAATTCGGATAAAGATCTCTTTGAAGAAGATTACTTTGATGAGTTTGAAGACGGATTTGAAGACTTCTCCGACGAAGACCAATTTGACTCCTTTACCGATCCTGACACGGACACTTTTGATGATGCCGTCACCGAGGAAAATGACTCTGTTCCGATAAAAACAGAGAAAAAAGTCCTTTTCCCAAAGCTTGCAAAAAAGCTTTACGGTAAAAAATATCTGTTTTTCTGCTTCCTTGTGCCCGCCTTCATAATGGCACTTATATATGCTTTTATGGGTGTTTATCCCTTCGGTACAAACTCCGTATTGGTCCTTGACCTCAACGGTCAGTACGTTTATTATTTTGAAGCTCTGCGTGACATAATCACCGGGGGAGGAAGTCTTCTCTACTCCTTCAAAAGAGCTCTGGGCGGCGAATTTATGGGCATTTTCGCCTATTATCTTTCAAGCCCTCTTTCCGTGATAGTTGCCTTGTTCCCTAAGGAATACATGACCGAAGCACTGTACTTTATGTTCGTTCTCAAGTGCGGTCTGTGCGGTCTCTCCTTCGGATACTACGTACACAAAACAAGAAACAGAGCTCCTGTTTCGGCAGTTCTCTTTTCATCGATGTACGCACTTTGCTCCTATGCGGTGGTAATGCAGCACAACACAATGTGGACTGACAATCTTATCCTTCTGCCCTTCATAATGCTCGGCATTGAGCATATTGCGAAAGGCGGCGGCATCTTCCGTTTTGTTATCCCCCTGACAATAGCCGTTTTCAGCAACTTCTACATCGGCTACATGATGTGTATATTCTCCGCTGTATATTTCTTCGTTTACTATTTTTCAAAGACGAGAGACGAGATAGATCCCGAAAGAACGAAGGCACACTTCTTCAAGTGCTTCGGCAGATTTGCCGTCGGCGGTATTCTTGCGGTATGCATCTGTGCGGTGATAATCCTTCCGACCTATTATTCTCTCACCTTCGGCAAAACGGATTTTTCAGATCCCAAATGGGAGCTGACTCAGAAGTTCGATTTTGCGGATATGCTGACCAAATTATTCTTCGACTCCTATGACACAGTTCGTCCCGAGGGGCTTCCCTTTCTTTATACGGGAACGCTCACTCTCCTTCTTGCTCCGGCATATTTCTTCTGTAAAAATATAAAGCTCCGTGAAAAGATAGCCTCGGGAGTTCTTCTTGTGTTCTTCATTTTCAGCATGAATGCTTCCACTCTTGACCTCATATGGCACGGTATGCAGAAGCCCAACTGGCTCAATTACAGATATGCCTTTATGCTCTGCTTTTTCCTTGTTCTGATGTCCTTCAGGGTATTTGAAAACATCAGAGAAATAAAATTCACGTATTTTTCCGCCTCGGCTCTCGCCGTTATCGGAATTATCATAATATTTCAGAAGCTTGAATACGAGAATTTGCCCGACCTTACTTCCGTTTGGGTAACGATAATTGCGGTGCTTCTCTTTACAGCTGTACTGAAGGCTGTATCCTCACCCAAGGAGCTGACCCATTCAACAGCGGTCACCGCTTTGACTCTTATCGTTTGCTTTGAGCTGTTTGCATCCGGACTTCTTAATCTTTTTGCCCTCGACAACGACGTCAAGTATTCGGGCAGAGTCGGCTACCGCACCTTCATAGACGAGGTCAGCACCGTCACAAACGACATAAAGGAAAGCGACTCCTCCTTCTACAGAACGGAAAAGACCTTCCACAGAAAGACCAACGACAATCTTGCTCTCGGTATAAACGGTCTTTCAAACTCCACCTCGACTCTCAATGCAAAAACCATAGAATTTCTGAACAGAATGGGCTTTTCTTCAAAATCCCATTGGTCAAAATATCTCGGCAGGACTCCCGTTTCAGACTCTCTGCTCGGCGTTAAATACGTTGTTTCGGAGCTTGACAAGGATCCTCTTGATCTCTACACTCCCGTAAAGGAATACGGGGAGCTCAACTATGTTTACTACGAAAATCCTTATGCTCTGTCTATAGCCTACGGTGTATCTCCTTTGTATCTGAACGCTTCGATAGGAGATGACGGAATGTACCCCTCTCCTCCTTCAAAGATGAACCATCTTGTAAATCAGATGCTCGGCGAAGAAAATGCCGAGGGTGTATTCACGGGCATAGCATACGACACCTGCACAACAAACAATCTTTCCGAGGTCTATACCTCAGATCACATCAAATATGAGCCCATAGATGCTGAGTCCGCTTCGTCAGTCACCTATTTTGTGACGGCGGTCTATGACGGACCTCTCTACTGTTATTTTCCCAGCGAATATATAAGAGAAGCGACTCTCTTTATCAACGGTGACCAGTCGGGAACCTATTTCGGTAACGAGACCTACAGAATAATAGATCTCGGCACTTACGAAGCGGGCGAGACCGTAACCGTAAGACTTGAGCTTAAAAAGAGCACTCTTTACATTTATGACAGAGGATACTATTTCTGGCAGACAAACGCTGACAGATTTGTCTATGCCATGGAAAAGCTTTCACAGTCTCCCTTTGAGGTGACCGAACACACGGACACGATGCTTTCGGGCACGATAAACGTAAAGGAAGGAAATGAGCAGATATTCACCTCCATTCCCTATGACGAAGGCTGGAAGGTGTACTGCGACGGTAACGAGGTTGAAATAACGGAGGGAGCTGAGGCTCTTATCACCTTTGAGCTTTCCGAGGGTGAGCACAGCCTTGTGCTTGAATATAAGCCCGACTGCGTTAAATACGGAACACTTATTTCCGTCTTCGGCATAAGTGCCGCCGTTCTCATCGGTGCTGCAGAAATACTTCTTAAAAATAAGAAAAAGGCGGCATAATAACTCCATTATACGACAAGAAAGGAATATCCATGATATACTGTCTTACAGGCGAGCTTATCATTCTTGATGCTCTCTCCTATACCGCAGTTATAGACTGTGCGGGAGTTGGCTACAAGGTGACTGTCACCGCCAATACGTTAACAAAGCTGTCCTCAGCAGACAGAGCAAGCGTGAGAATTTTCACTCATATGCAGGTCAGAGAAGATGCCGTAGAGCTTTACGGCTTTTACGATACGAAGGAGCTTGAAATGTTCAAGCTTCTCATAACGGTTTCGGGGGTAGGCCCCAAGGCCGCCTGTGCAATTCTTTCCGTTCTCTCATCCGATGCACTTGCTCTGGCAGTTTCCACAGAGGACTCGAAGGCTATAGCAAGGGCACAGGGCGTCGGTGCAAAGACTGCCGCAAGAGTTGTACTTGAGCTTAAAGACAAATTCAAGAAGGAATTTCCCGTATCCGATACTGCGGCAACTCAGGTGGTATCGGGCAGAGGTGCGTCACCCGTCTCTGCATCAAAGCTCTCCGATGCGAAGGACGCACTCCTCGTTCTCGGCTACACATCTGCCGAAGCCATGAAGGCTCTGAAAAACACGGACCAGAGTGCAGACGTTGAAACGATAATCAGACAGGCTCTCGCTTATCTTATGAACTGAGGGCGACTATTCTGAAAGGTAAATGGTATGGAATACTACGAAGAAAACGATTTTGAATACGACGGCAGAATGGTGGATACGGAATATACTCCCGAAGATACCGACACCGAGCTGTCTCTGCGTCCTCATGCTCTTGACGAATACATAGGGCAGGAGAAAAACAAGGAAATACTGAAGATATATATTGAAGCGGTAAAGCTTCGGGGCGACTGTCTTGACCATGTGCTTCTGTACGGCCCTCCCGGACTTGGTAAAACCACGCTTTCCGGAATTATCGCAAACGAGCTGGGCGTAAATTTCAGAGTAACGTCAGGCCCTGCAATTGAAAAGCAGGGAGACCTTGCGGCACTCCTCACAAACCTTGCCGAAGGCGATGTTCTTTTCATTGACGAGATACACCGTCTTTCAAGAAACATCGAAGAAATACTCTATCCCGCCATGGAGGATTTCAAGCTTGACATCATCATCGGAAAAGGCCCTGCGGCAAGAAGCATTCATCTTCCCCTTCCCAGATTTACACTTATCGGTGCGACGACGAGGGCGGGTCAGCCTACCACCCCTCTCAGAGACCGCTACGGCGTTCTTTTAAAGCTTGAATTGTACACTCCCAATGAGCTTGCCCAAATAGTTACGAGAAGTGCAGGCATTCTCGGCGTTCCCATCACCGAGGACGGTGCTCTTGAAATTGCCTCCCGTTCAAGAGGAACACCCAGAATTGCCAACAGATTTTTAAAGAGAGTACGTGACTTTGCTCAGGTCAAGGGCAACGGCGAGATCGATCTTGAAACTGCAAGAGAAGCACTTTCACTTCTTGACGTTGACGAGCTCGGTCTTGACAACACAGACAGAAGAATGCTTGAGACTATCATAAAGTTCTATGACGGAGGCCCCGTCGGTCTTGAGACCCTTGCGGCTACTGTCGGAGAAGAAGCCATAACCATTGAAGACGTATACGAGCCTTATCTTATGCAGATAGGCTTTCTCTCAAGAACTCCGAGAGGAAGATGCGTTACGAGACTTGCCTACGAGCATCTCGGCATTCCCTACAGAAGCTCCGCCGCAAGTGACTCACAGCTTTCTCTTACCGATTAATGCCGGAAATTCTATTTAATACACAATAAAACAGCCCGTTTTATGTGCAAAATGACCGCTTTTGACGATTTTTTCAAAAACGGACATTTTTTATTTGACAAAAGAGTGTGTTTCTGTTACTATTATGATGTGATAATATGCAAAATATTTTAGTTTCTATATACAACGGAGGTAACGGAAAATGTTTGTTTCCCCTAAACTTTCACTTGAGGATATTCTCGGAAAAGAATACCTTGCAAAGATCATTGAAGCAAATGACGTTTTCGGCGTAATGGACGCTGAAGAAGGCAAAAAAATTGCCGCTGAAAAGATCGATTTCTATCCCGAAGCAAAACAGCTCAAAAACGACGAACTGCTTTGCAAGGTGGGAACACAGGTGATCTCCTCTTTTGAAAACGACGTTGACGGTGCTGCT
>JAZSLF010000045.1:0-18467 GCA_045535205.1 Eubacteriales bacterium | reverse complement strand
CATAGGCTCGCCTTTGAATTTTAACAAGTTATAATTTTTGTCTGTGACGGCATAGCCGACAGAGTCTGTTCCGACATCCAATCCAATGAAAAATTGATTTTTTGCATTATTCATCTTGACACCTCATTCTTTTTGTGTTATCATAACATTGTCGATAGTCCCCTATCGATTTACACTACGAGTTCAAATAAAAATTTATTCAACTCGTCGGTTCGTCCGACTGCACAGTGTGTGCGTTTAAAGGCTTCATATCGAAGCCTTTTTTATTTTGTACAAAATAATATTATCACATGTAGTGTACAATAAAAGGGACATTTGTGCAAAATTTGATAAAAATCTCAAATTTTTGATTTGTTGGTATTATTATACAACAAAATACACATTTAATCAATATATTTTTTACACAATGAACATTTTATTGAAAGCAAAAAAGGATGCAAAAGCCATTAGTCTTTTACATCCTCATAGTTATTAATTCATTTCAAGAGCATCTTTGTCGGGAAATTCGGGATAATTGTCATCGAGATTATCGGAATACCAATAAGCAACTGAGGAAATATCATCCTGCAGGGGAAGGTAGCGGCCGTCACGTCTCCAACCGAGAGCCTGTACGGTCACCTTCAGATCCTCTTTGAAATATACGGGGTCGGTGATGTGCCAACGGTACATATCAAAATACTTTTGAGGGGTATATGTGCTGTCCGTTCTTCCTACCTTGTGCATTCCGCAATATGCTGTGGAAAATTCTCTGTAGCCGTCTACGTCGAAATTACATGAGCCGCAAAAGTAGTCTTCTGTGCCGGTGCCGCAAATAGTCGGGAAATCGGTGTCTCCGTCAATAAAGAATTTGACCTCGCCTTCGCCCCACCATCCGTTAGATTTAACGCCCCAATGGAGATAGGTGCCGACGTAATGGCCGTTTCCCTTAATGTTGTCGAGAATTACGTAATCTTCTTTATAAGGGAGAGGGTTGACACGTCTGAACTGAGCATGGAAATATAGGGAGTCTTCGGAAAGCTTTTTTTCTTCGCAGTCTATTTGATAATAAAGATTGCATACGTTAAGACCTATGTTTTCCACTTCGATGCGGAAGGATTTAAAGTAAGGCATTTCAAAATAACAGTTCATTCCTTTTGCGGGGTTTACGCAAACGGCAAGACTTGAAAGCTGACGGAAATCGCATGAGTCAGCGTGTGCGAAGAAATCGGAAAGAGGTGCTTCGACGGAGGGGTTTTTTTGGCCGTCAAAGTATATTCTGAGAATAAGCTGTCTTCCTGCGGGAAGAACCTCGGTTATCCATATGTGTTTTATTGCACCCTGACCTTTAACATCGGCAAGAATTGCGGTTTCATCGGGCTTCAGAACTAAATAAGGATTTACTTTCCAGCCCTGTCCCAGATCTCTTGCGGCATAGGAAGCGCTGCCTTCCGTTGCCATTCCGCCCTTGCCCTTTTCACCCGTAAGATTTTCGGGTGTTATTGCAAATGAACGTATATCTTTTTTTGTTGTAAGAAAGCTAAGCATAATTCCTCCGGAATGGATTGTGTTTTATATCAGGATACCGTCACAATGGTCTATCTCATGCTGAATTATCTGTGCGGTAAAGCCTTCGTAGGCTTTAATTCTCGTTTTTAATTCTGTGGTCTGGTACTGAACCTTTATATTTTTGTACCTTGTGCATTTTCTCGGACCTCCGAGAAGTGAAAGACAGCCTTCCTCAGTCTGATAAGGACCGCTTTTTTTGATTATTTCGGGGTTGAGCATCGTAACGTACTCATTGCCGCAAACAAAACAAATAATGCGTTTTTTGACTCCTATCATGTTGGCCGCCATGCCGACACAGCCTTCTCTGTGAAAGGTGAGTGTGTCAAGCAGATCTTTTGCCGTATCAAGATCACTCTCGGTTGCGGGAAGCGATTTTTGTCCCAAAAATATGGGATCGTGTATAAGCTCTTTTACCATATCAAAGCTCCGCAAGAATTTCAGCCGCATTGGTGTCGGGCTTTACTTTAGGCATGATTTTTTCAACGATACCGTTTTCATCAATAATGAAAGTAGTTCTTACAACACCCATACTCACCTTGCCGTACAGCTTCTTTTCCTGCCATACACCGTAAGCCTTGATAGCCTCAAGCTCAGGGTCGGAAAGCAGTATAAAGGGCAGAGAGTGCTTTTCGGCAAATTTAACGTGAGAAGCGATGCTGTCCTTGCTGATGCCTATGACTTCAATGTTCTTTTGGCGAAATCCGTCATAAGCGGCGGCAAAGGCACAAGCCTGTCTCGTACAGCCGGGAGTGTTGTCTCTGGGATAAAAATATATAACGACCTTCCTGCCTTTGAAATCGGAAAGGGAAACGGGATTTCCGTTCTTGTCGCTGAGGGTAAAATCGGGTGCTTTTTGTCCTGCTGTCAGCATGATATATCTCCTTCTTTTTCAGTTGATGTTTTTTTTGAGCTGTTATTCTCCCACATTTCTTTTGTTATGAAAAATACGTGCCCCTTTCTTGTCTCCGAAAGTAAGGGAACAGGAACCTCGTCAGTCGTGTGATGGTACTTCATGCCGCATTTCTCCATGACCCGTCTTGACTTTAAATTGCCGTCATAGTGACCTGCCCATACTGTTTTCATACGGAGTGTTGAAAAAGCATAACGAAGAATTTCTAAAGCAGCTTCGGTCATTATTCCTTGATTTTGAAAGGGAGCTCCGAGCCAATAACCGATTTCACATTCATCGTCTCTTTCTGTCAAATCGGTATTGTTTCCCGTTTTGATGCCTATAGAGCCGATAACCCTGTCATCTTCTTTAAAGCAGATTGCATACGTATCTTTTTCGGAAAATACGGTTTTTATGACGTGAAGACTCTCTTCAATACTTTTGTGAGGCGGCCAGCCTGCAGCTGTGCCGATGCTTTCGTCACTTGCGTATTTATAAAGGCTTTCTGCATCCTTTTCTGTATAGCGGCGAAGAATGAGCCTTTCTGTATAAAAAATCATAATCTTTCACCTTTATCTGTTCTGATTGTAAGTATAACACACTTTTTTAATATAAGCAAGACACCTCCGGCATTTCGCCGGAGGTGCTGCATTTTAATTTTTAAGCATTATTCTTATAAGCTCACGGTCTGTTTCAGCCATACCGTTCTGAGCGAGATTTCCCACGTTTTCAATGGTTTCTTCAACGTCGGCGGCAACTATACCGTCGCCCTTGTAAAACTCCTTGCCGTGCATATACATCTGCATTCCGAGAAGTCCCGACTCGACAGCGGAGGCTATTTTTGCCGCACAGCTTGCTTTTGCACCGTCACATACAACTCCTGAATTTATTGCGAGTGCATTTACGATGGTGTGTGATATTTCATTTAGTCTGCCGCCGTAAAGATACATAATACCCGCCGCCGCACCGCATCCTGCACTTATGGCACCGCAGTAAGCGGAAAGACAGCCTATCCCCGTTTTCAGATGTATGGTCGTGAGATTTGAAACAAGAAGTGCACGGTAAAGCATATCCTCGGAAGCACACATATCGTCGGCATAAACGATTACGGGCAGAGAAGCGGTCATACCCTGATTTCCGCTTCCGGAATTTATGACAACGGGAAGCTCACAGCCGTTCATTCTTGCATCTGAGCCTGCTGCCGCCCATGCTTTTGCTCTGTTGTGAACGGTGTTTCCGTAGGACATCAGAAGTGTTCTGCCTATAGCGGCACCGTAAGTCCCTTTGAGACCTTCCTCAGCAATTGCCGTATTACAGAGTATCTGACGTTTGAGAATGTCTCTAACGTCATCAAGATCAGCCGTGTCTGCAAATTCAAGAATTTTTTCGATGCTCATGCAGGAACGGTCAATGTCACCTACTGACTGCTCTATCTCTTTTTCGTAAACAGCCTTGCCGTCAACCTCGATAAGACAAAGTCCCGTATGGTGCTGTGCTGTTCTTGCATATACGGAATGACCGTCTCCGTGGAGTGTTATACCGATGTCAAGTATGTAGTCACTTATGGCTTCACTTACCGAAATTTCGGTGTTTTCTACAAATTCAGCTATTTCTTTTTGTTTATCTTCACTAATTCCCTTGAGGACTTCAAGCTCACGTGAAGGGTCACCGGCAACAATTCCCGCTGCTGTTGCGGCTTCAATTCCTCTGAGACCGCAGGTGTTGGGAACCATAACGCTTTTGACGTTTTTGATAATATTTCCGCTTACACATACGGAAACAGAGGTTATGGGATAATTCATATGTTCCTTGGCCTTCGCCGCCGTAAGAGCAATAGCTATAGGCTCGGTACAGCCCATGGCGGGAATTAGCTCTGCTTCAAGTATATCAACAAAGGTTTGGTATGTCAGCTTGTCCATAAGATCTCCTCGGATCATCACAGCGTATGATCAATGCTGTGTAGTGATGTATTTAGAGTGAAAATGCGAAAATAACGCATTATTATTCACTATATAATAACATATCCCGAGGTTTATGTCAATGCAGACAAACGGGTACTTTGGGGATTTTTTCTTCTTGAATTTGTTGCTGACGGGAGCTGAAAAAGCATTAGTATTCTTATGACAGCTTTGTTGTTTCATGTCATGATCAGTTATATAAACCTAAGAAGAGCAGATGAATTTATGAACAATTTTATAAAAACGCCTTCGTAAATTTTATCGTGGCAAAGTGCTAAAAGGCAAAAGTGTGCTATATATGATTAAAATGAAGGAAACTGACAGTTTTATGTGTTGTAAATAAATAATCGCCTCAGCTTTGCAAGAAACGCAACATAAACTTGCAAAACTGAGACGACCATTAATTCTTGTTGTTATTTTGAAAGATTTTCCTCTACAGCCGCTTGCAGATCCTCGTATTCGAGGGCTTCAAAGAATATCTTGGTGATAACACCGTCTTCGTCAAGAACGACCGTGTAGGGATAAGTACCTCTTCCGCCGAGCATTGTGTAATAATCTTCTGCATCGAGGTCGCAGGCAAAAGTAATTTTACTTTCGGGATATTTAAGAGCAATATATTCCGGAGCAGTATCTGAAACCATATTTGTGTGTACGGCAATAACGGAAACGTCTTCTGCGTAATCACTTGCTATCCTGTCAAAATAGGGAAGCTCGTTTACGCAGGGAGTACACCACGTACCCCAGAAATTGATTATGGTTATTTTGCCTTCGGCGGCGGGGTCAACCGTGTTTTCGGATATTCCGTCAGATGTAATTATCTGAAGCGGTGCTCCGTAGCAAAGATCTCCGATCTGATTTCCCGAAGGAGGAAGTATCTTGCCTGCGTCATTCCAATAATAGATAAGAGACCCTACAAGGATACCGAGAAGTACGGTGCATGAAATTATGCGGGTTACAAGCTTTTTGCCCGTGTGTCCTTTCGAAGCATCTTCGGGCAGGCTATTTTTCTTTGCGGAGGTGCATTTCCAGCGTATAGCATTTGCGGGACAAACGTCGATGCATTCGCCGCAGCTGATGCATTCCGCATCACCGACGTTTTTAATGTCCATTTTACATTTGCTGATACAAAGTCCGCAGTTTACACATTCGTGCTTGTCAAGCTTTATTCCGAAAACGGATATTTTGTTGAACAGACCGTAAAGTGCACCGAGAGGACAAATGAAACGGCAGAACATACGGAAGATGAAGACACAGGCAACACAAATGCTTACAAGAAGCAGGAATTTCCATGTGAACAAAGGACCCAGCATTGAAAAATAGCTTTCGTTTACTTTGTTTGAAAGAAGTCCTATGCCGCCCTCAAGCGTTCCTGCGGGGCAGATGTACTTGCAGAAGGCCGGAAGCGGTGTGTGTCTGAATGCATAAGTTATAGGTACGATGAATACAAAGAATACGAGAACTATGTATTTAAAGAATGACAGAATTCTCGTTACGGCATTTTTTCTCAGCTTAGGAGTTTTGATTTTGTAAAAAAGCTCCTGGATGAGTCCGAAGGGACAAAGCCAACCGCAGATCATTCTTCCGAAAAGAATACAGTAGAGAAGCAGTATTCCGCCGACGTAGAACAGAGTGCTTTTACCTGCGCTGAAGGAGCCCTGAAGAGAACCGATAGGACAAGCACCCACCGCACCCGGACATGAATAACAGTTTATTCCGGGAACGCATACCTTTTTTGTGTTCCCTTGATATATATTCCCCGAAGAAAAGCCCTTGACGTTTGCATTGAAAAGCAGAGCAAAATAAAGCTGCATCAGCTTTCTTTTCGTGGGAATAAGATTTCTGAGCTTTTGTGAGAAGTTTTTCATTCATTCACCTCCCTTAACCGAGACCGATACATTCGGTGCAGATATTTACAGCCTTCGTAAGAACGTCAGCCGTACCGCCGGCGAAGGCTCCGTAAACCAAAAGAGCAGCACCGGCAAGGATAATGACAAGCTTAATTATTAAAGAAGCTGTTTTTGAACTGTGCTTTGTGCTGTTTTCTTCAGAGACTTTGGAAACGGGAAGCTTTTTGATAAGCTCAATCTCCTTTTTCATGCTCTTTTCACAAAAAAGAATTCCAAAAAGTCCGAGAAGGAAGGAAACTGCAAGACAGGGAAGCATCACGTACATTCCTCGTATAACGGAGCCGTTTATATCCGAGTCGTGATAGTTCGCAGGGTTAAGTGCATATATAAGGAAAACGGCACAGCAAATAAGAAACACTATGATCTGGACAAGCTTTACGGTAAAACGCTGCTTTCTTTGATGCTCAATGGCTGAAATAACGGAAGCCTCTCCGTTTTTTTCGTCTCTTTTTGAACGGATGAGAGCAAGTGTATAATGATAAGCCTTCGTTTTGTTTTTCGTTTCCTCAAGAGGAATAAAAAATGAAAAAATGAAGCTTGCCGCCATAAGTCCGAGACAAATAAAAACAGGAACGGCAATGGGCGAAAAGGCATTCTTAACAGCTTCGTGAGAATAGCCGTTTCCATCGTAATAGATCGAAAGACAGGCACAGATAAGACAGATTCCTGCTGCAATTATCGAAACGGAAAGAATAATTCCGAATATCCGATGTAATAAAATGTTGTTGTTTTTGGGCACAGGGTTGCCTCCTTTTGAAGATGTGTTACGCAATATAGTATAACATGCCTAATGAAAAAAGTAAATGTTAAAAAAATAAAAATATTAAAAAATATGGCGAAAAAGTCTTGAAAAAAAAAGGCATATGATGTATTATAGATTGACTATGTCTGCTTTCGACTATAATATAGTTATAATTCTTTTAAGAAATAAAATATCTTTGAAAAGGAAAAGATTTAGGTTTATGAAGAGAACAAAGTTTGCAAGAAGAATGAGGGGTGCAGTATCAGCGTTTATGGCAGCAGCAATAATCGCAGGTTCTGTCGCAATTCCTCAGCAGGTAAAGGCGTCAGAACCCGAAGAAAGTATTATCCAAAGGCTCGACGGTCTGACGGTGAATTACGAGGATTATCTTGATCCCGAAGTAATGTACCGTCTTCCCGACAGCGTTGACGAAAGTCAGGATATTTCTGTCATCGTAACTGTTGATGAGGTCAGCCTCATGGACTCCTACAATGACACGGATAAGACTCAGAGCTTCGGTGAGTATGCAACGTACAGCGACGATGCTGCTGAACTGAAGGAAAGAATATCCGCTGAAAGAGCACAGCTTCTCGAAAAGCTTAACGAAAGCGGTGTTGCATATACAATGGGTGAAGAATATTCGTCTATCCTCAGCGGCTTTGAGCTTGTTATCAAGGCAAGAGATTTCAGCGCTGCCTGTCAGTCTCTGGGCGAAGGCATGAACATCATTGTCGGTGAAGAATATATGCCTGCGGAAACCGAGCTTGTTGAAAATGAGGTAAACGTATTTGATACAGGTATTTTCGACTCTTCCTCTGCTCCTTATGACGGCTCAGGAATGGTAGTTGCGGTTCTTGATACGGGTCTCGACTCCAATCACACCGCATTCTCCGTTGATAACTTCACCTCTGAAAAGCTTGGCCTCACATACGATGACGTGGCGGCTGTCATAGGTGATACTGCAGCTTCCGAGCGTTATGCAGGTCTTACTGTAGACGACGTGTACGTAAACGAGAAGGTTCCCTTCGGCTTTGACTATGCGGATAACGATCCCGACGCATACTCCACTCATAACAATCACGGTACACATGTTTCAGGTGTTATTACCGGTAATGACGATACTATCAGAGGTGTTGCTCCCAATGCACAGCTCGTAGCCATGAAGATATTTTCAGACGTTATTGACTCCGCAAGAACTGCATGGATCCTTGCAGCTCTTGAAGACTGCGTTATCCTCGGAGTTGACGTTATCAATATGTCCATCGGTACAGCCTGCGGCTTCAGCCGTGAGACTGACGAAGAATCTGTAGGAGAGATCTATCAGAAGATCCGTGACGCAGGTATCAGCATGGTAGTTGCGGCATCCAACAGCTTCAGCTCCGCATACGGTTCAGAAGCAAACGGTAACCTCGGTCTTACCTCCAATCCCGATACAGGTACGGTAGGTTCTCCCTCCACTTATGACGGTGTTATGTCCGTCGCTTCCATCAGCGGTGTTGAAACACCTTATATCAAATTTGGAAATTCAATAATTTACTTCCTTGAATCCTCCAATGCGGCAGGCGAAGAGAACAGTTTCTTCGATACACTTCTCGGAGAAAGCGACTCCGTGACAATGGAATACGTTGTGATCCCCGGTGTAGGCCGTTCGGCTGACTATACGGGAATGGACGTAGCAGGGAAGATAGCCCTTGTACGACGTGGCTCCAACACCTTTGAAGAAAAGGCTATTATTGCACAGGAGCAGGGTGCGGCAGGCATTATTATCTATAACAACGTATCCGGTGATATTAAAATGAACGTGGCTGATGCAACCCTTGCGTGCTGCTCCATTTCTCAGGATGACGGTGAAATGCTCGCTGCAAACGGGAACGGCAAGCTCAAGATCAGCCGCAGTCAGACGTCAGGTCCTTTCATTTCAGACTTCTCCTCATGGGGTCCCACACCTGACCTTCAGATAAAGCCTGAGATCACAGCTCACGGCGGAAGCATCCTTTCCTCCATCACGGGCGGTTCATACGACCGTATCTCCGGTACGTCAATGGCTTGTCCCAACCTTGCAGGTGTAGTTGTTCTTCTCAGACAGTATGTTGTAGAAAACTTTCCCGATATAGCTGACGACAACATAAAAGTAAACGAAATGGTAAATTCTCTGATGATGTCAACAGCGGATATTGCCATGAATACAAACGGTTTGCCCTATTCCGTAAGAAAACAGGGTGCAGGACTTGCAAACCTTACATCTTCTCTTGAAACCTCCGCATATATAAAAACGTACGATGCCGAAGGCGAGGTCATGGATAAGGCTAAGATCGAGCTTGGCGATGACCCCGAAAAGACCGGCGTGTACGAAATGAAGTTTACGATTACAAACTTCGGCGATAAGAAGCTCTCCTATAAGCTCGGCTCTTACGTTATGACTGAAGGAGTCAGCGAAACCAAGACCAATGCAGGTAAGACTACAGTATCCGAAGAAGCATACATCCTTGAAGGTGCAAATACGGAAATAATTTCCGTAGAAGGCGGTAAAAAGCTTCTCGGCAGAATAGTTGTAAACGGAAATTCCGAAGCGACCGTAACTCTCAGAATTACACTCAGCGATGAAGATAAGGCTTATCTTGACAGCTCCTTTGAAAACGGAATGTACGTAGAAGGCTTCATTACTCTTGAAGCGAAGTCCGGTACAGACATCGACCTCAACGTTCCTTACCTCGCATATTACGGCGATTGGGAAGTTGCTCCTCTCTTTGACCTTACCTACTACGATACAAATGCAGACGAGCTTGACGAAGGCATCGACGTTGAAGACAAGACAATGGCAGATGCTTATGCCACACGTCCCATCGGCGGTGTAATGGATGACTACGTAAGCTACCTCGGTTCTTACTATTTCCTCCAGGATCCCGACGACATGGACATCCCCGCATCGACAGAGCACATTTCTCTTTCAAACCAGGTGGGAGCTATCCATTCTCTCAGATTTGTATGGGCGGGTCTCCTTCGTAATGCGGCAAAGATAGATATAAAGATAATGAATAAGGTGACCGGCGAGGTCATTTTCGAAACTGAGGATACGGACGTTCGTAAATCCTACAGCGACGGCGGTCCCTCAATTTATCCCGCAAATATCGAAATAGATTTCGATATGACGGAATATAACCTTGACAATAACAGCGAATATATTGTAAGACTTGAAGGCTTACTTGATTACGGTGACGGCGGTGACGGCGTGAATAAGAACAATGTATTTGAATTTCCTCTTGTAGCTGACTTTGAAGCTCCCACAATTACAGATGTTCAGTATTATTATGAATACGATAAGACACTCAACAAAAACCGTCTGTATGCAGACGTAATGATCTACGATAACCATTACGCAATGTGCTCACAGCTCGGTTACGTTACAACAGGTACTGACGAAAACGGCAATGAATCTCCCGAAATGAAAGCCTTTGAACAGTACATGACTCCTGTTTACTCGGAACGTAACAGTACAACAAAGGTGACATATGAGCTCACAGATTATATCTATGAGATCAAGGATAATGCAACTAATAAGAACAGCTTTGTATTAACTGCATATGACTATGCACTCAACTATGCTACCTACGAGATCAGACTTCCCGACAACTTTGAGGATTTCTATTTTGAAGGTCTTGAAGACGGACTTGTTATGAGTCCCAACGAAGTATATACGCTTGAACCTGTAGTTGAGCCTGCATCTGAATGGTCAGAGCTTCTCACCTACACATCCTCCAAGCCCAGCGTAGCACGTATAGTTAATAATAAGATAGTAGCTGTTTCCGCAGGTACAGCCGTTATCAAAGCACAGTCTCCCGACAATAACAAGAGTGTTACGTTTGAAGTAACAGTTCTTAAATCTGACGACGAAAATGCAGAAAGATTTGATAAGCCTGTATCCGATGTATTTAAGCTTGACGGATATGAAACTCTTAAAGCTTATTACGTAATAGAGAATGAAGACAGAGATATAGGTGAAACAGGTAACAAAAACCACTTTGAAGGTGACTATAATCTGAAGATGTATCCTTCCGAGAGTGTCCGTCTTACCTATAATCTTTCACCCTATTTCCCCAAGGATACAGAGGTGCTGTTTGAAAGCAGTAACGAGGAGATTGTTAAGATAGATGCAAGCGGAACTGTTACAGGCGTAGCCGAGGGCTTTGCATCCGTAACCGTAAAGGTCATGATGGATGATAAGAGCACTTATTACTCCGAAACTGTTTCCGTTGAAGTCAAGGACCCCTATATCACGTCAGGTCCCAGCCTTACACATTACTACGGTAACGGCGGTCTCGTAGACGTACCCGCAAAGCTTTCGCTCAGAGAGATAGGGCAGTTTGCTTTCTCAAACTTTGAATATGTAATGAAGACGGAAGAAGAGCTTGCTGAAGACGATAAGGAAACATCAAAGGCATGGTTCATCGGTGACAACACCATAACAAAGGTCGTTCTCCCCGAGGGTATTGAAAAGATCAACCAGTATGCCTTCGCAAATCTGACAGCTCTTGAAGAGATCGTTCTCCCTTCAACTCTTGAATCTATAGAATACGGTGCATTTTACGGATGTACTTCTCTTAAAAAGATAACCTTCAGCGGTGAAAACAATCTGAAGATAATCAACCAGAACGCATTTGAAAACTGTGCACTCAGCGGAACCATAAAGCTCGACTCCATCTGCGTGATCTCTGACTATGCATTTGCAGGAAACCAGAAGCTTGAAGGTCTTGAACTCGGTGCAACGCTTCTTTCCGTAGGACAGTATGCGTTTGCAGGCTGTGAAAAGCTGAAGGAAGTCAAGATAGATGCAACAAAGGTGAAGTACGGTGCATACGCATTCACAGGCTGTAAGGCACTCAAGGAATTTTACGTAAATGCTGCGGTACTTCCCGAGGGTATGTTCTATGAATGTGAAGAAATGACAACCGTTACGGTAGGTCCCGACGTAAATGACATCGGCTCCTTTGCGTTCAGAGAAACTGAAATTGCTACATTTACAGTATCAGAAGGTAACAAGACATTCAAGGTACAGACGGCAGATCATATTCTTTCTGCAGACGGTAAAAAGCTTGTAGCCGTAGCTCCCACGTTAACAGGTACGTTTACGAAGGCTAATATTAATAATGCGGAAGTAACCGAGATTTCCAAGGGTGCTTTCTCAAGCAACCAGAAGCTGACCTCCGTTGTACTTGAAACAGTAACCGTTGTAGGCGACTACGGTCTCGCTTCCAATAAGGCGCTTGAAAAGGTTAACCTCGGAAGTCTTGAAAAGATAGGTGAATACGCATTCTTTGAAGCGGGAATAACAGAGCTTCCCGCATATACAGCTGAAACGACTGTAGGAAAATATGCATTCAGCCATACGCTTCTTACTTCCGTTGGAATTCCCGATAATGCGGTTATCGAAGAAGGAACGTTCAGCGAATGTGAAAAGCTGGAAACCATCGTTATCGGAAATAACGTAAAGATCGGTGACTTTGCATTTGCTCTTAATAAGGATCTTGCATTTAAGGTCATCACATATTATGAAGGCGAGCAGAAGCTGTTCAAATATGAATTCTACTCACCTATCAAGTCTTTGACAATCGGTGATAATGCTGTGATAGGCGAAAACGCTTTTGCAAATGCGGCATCACTCGAAAGCGTTTCACTCGGTGCAAATGCAGAGCTTGGAAAGATGGCGTTCTACAATACGTCAAGCCTTAAAACGATAGATCTTTCAAACGCAATTAAGATCGGAGACTATGCGGTATCCGGTGACGTATACTATGCTTGTCTCGATGAAAATATGACAGTAGCGGCTATAAGCCCCGAAGGACTTTACAGATATACCTATCACGGTCCTTTGGTTGAAACAATAGATGTTACAAAGGCTGAAAGCATTGGAGAATATGCGTTCTCATACTGCAGAAATCTTACGGACGTAACACTTAACAGTGAAATGAAGGAAATTCCCAGATATGCGTTCGCAGGCTGTTCGTCACTCAAGAACATTAATCTTGAAGCAGTTGAAACAATTAATGAATATGCGTTTATGGAATGCGGATTTGAAAGCGTTGACATTTCAGGTGCTGAAACGGTAGGCGACTACGCTTTTGTTTCAAACCGCAATCTTGCAAGCGTCAAATTCAGCGAAAACGGAACAGATATGGGCGAAGGCTCCTTCTCCTACTGTGATCCTCTTGTGACAGTTGAAAATATATCCTTTAGTGAAAACATCGGCGATTATGCCTTCGCATACAGTGCTCTCACCGGAGTAGACCTTACTTCCGCAGTAAGCATCGGTAAGAATGCATTCATGAAGGAAACTCTTACCGCCTTTGAGGTAACCCTCGGCGATAAGATCGAAAAGATGGGCGATAATCCCTTCGCTATGTGTATAGTTGCTCCCTTCAGCAAAACTGAAACAGTTAAGGAAAAGGGCGTGGAAAAACAGGTTACAACCTATGACTTCGAGCTCAGCGACGATGCCGTTGTAATAAACGGAACTCTCTATTGCAGAAATGAAAAGGGACTTGAGCTTATCACATATACAGGCAGAGATGCCGATAACTTTGAAGTAGCTGAAGATACAGTAAGAATTTCAACTCTTGCATTCGCAGGAAGCAACATTGTCAGAGTAAAGTTGCCCTTCTCAACAACAGCTATCGGACATAAGGCGTTCTTCGATTGCAACGATCTTGAAATGGTTGTATTCGGAAGCTACAATGTACCTCACTTTGAAGAAGAATTTGACCCCAAGTATTATGAAACGTTCGATCACCTCCCCGGTACAGGAAGCTACGGCACCTATACTGACTACGAAGGTAACGAGATCGAGATCGAAGGCACAGGATTCCTTCCTTATTATATGTGGAATGCGACCGACAGTATGTACTTTACAGTATTCTACGGAGCAAACTTCGTTGACTACGTAGGTTACGTGGAAAATAAGCTGACAATGGTCAAGCCCGTAAACGGAAAGGGTTACGATTCCTTCATCTGTCAGCAGTATTTCGGACTTACCATCGACGGCCCTGCTGCTCCCGATGACTCTGCGGTAGATACCATCAATGCGATAAAGGCGATACCCGAAAGAGTATCATATAACGATAAAGCACTTGTTGAATCGGCACGTACCGCATACGAAAAGATCGCAACTATCGATCAGAAGGCTCTCGTTATGAACTATTCGGATCTTGTTTCCGCAGAACAGCGTATTAAGGCACTTGCCCCTGCAGCTGACGGTGAAGCAGAGGCAGAAGCAGTTGAGCCTTCTGCCGACGGAGAACAGAACGAAGACGGAAGCGTTGACACGGAAGCTGTCGAAGACGGCTCATCCGAGGCACCGTCTGATGATGCGGCGGCAGAAACAGAAGCTGTTGAAAGCGAAGCGGAAAAGACCGAAAGCACAGAAGAGAAGGCAAATAATGATATTTCCGTCGTAGGAGTAATCGTAATTGCAGCAGTTCTTGTATGTGCATCTGCGGTGCTTGCCATCGTGTTTATAAAACATTTTAAAAAGAATAAAGAAGACTCAGATGGGTCTTCTGAAGGCGAAAACAACGGTAAGGAGGCAGAGGAGAATGAAACTGAAAAATAAAGCGTTATTTCTTGTACTGCTGACTCTGTTGGCAACAGCCTTGATAGCAGGCTGCAGTAATGAAAAGACCCCCTATGAAATAAACAACAGCGAAAACTATACCGTAAGCATAAAATATGATGCTAACGGAGGTATATTCACAACAAACACTTCGGTTATCGTTGATACCTACAGTCTTGATGAGCTGGGTACAAACAGCGAAGGCAAAGCAGAGATCGCTTTGCTTTCGCCCGATAACAAAAGCAGAGGAAACGATGCATTTACCGCCATCAATAACGGACATTTCCTTGCAGGCTGGTATTCCGAAAGGATTGAAACGGAAAACGGATATACCTACAGCGGCAAGTGGGATTTTGAAAACGGAATTCTTGAAGTAGATGCAAGCGGTGAATATACTGCAGAAGAGCCTGTGCTCACACTCTATGCGGCATGGATACCTCTCTTCGAGGTGGAATTCTATAATGCCGATACAGGTGAGCTTACAGATACCATGACCTTCGACCCCACGGTACTTGAAAGCATTTCAGTACCTGAATGGGATGAAGAGACCGGTGCCATTGAAATGTATGATTTTCCCGAAAGAACGGGATATACCTTTAAGAAGGCATATTACGATGCAGAAATGACATCACCTGTTGAAACTGAAAAGCTTGTGCATACAGGTGTTGTAGACGAAGCGACCGGCACAGCCGCAAATACAGTTATGAAGCTTTATGTTGAATGGACTGAAGGCGAATGGTTCCGTATCTATAACACAGAACAGTTTGTGGAAAATGCAAGTCTTAACGGCTGCTATGAGATCCTTGCAGACCTTGATTTTACCGATGAAATATGGCCTACTTCCTTTATGTACGGCAATTTCGCAGGAAAGATAAAAGGTAACGGACACACACTTTCAAATATAGAATTTGAACAGACAAACAACTCAAAAGTAAACGCAGGTCTTTTCGGATACGTAACCGAAAATGCTGAGATTACAGACGTTAATTTTGAAAACGTAACCTTTACAATAAAAGCGGGAACCCGTGTTGTAGGTACCAGCTACGGACTTTTTGCAGGAACGCTGTCAAAGGACGCTGTAATAAGCGGAGTAAATATTACTGGCAGTATGCTTCATATAAACACAGCCTGCTACTTCGGTGTGGATGATTATTCCATCGGACTTGTATGCGGCATGGGTGACGCATCTGTAATTGATACGGCGGAGATCGGCTGTTCCGTAGTGGGTGACGAACCCGAAAAAATAACGGTCGAAATCAGCGGAAACGCAGTAAGCATTACTGCTGAATGATAAATAAAGGTCAAATAATTTCATTGATTATATAAGGAGCAAAAGAAATGAAAACAAGACTCATATCCCTTATCCTGTGCATCGTAATGTGCATGGGAATGGTATCTATGACAGGCTGCACCGGCAGCAACGCAGATGCTTTTGTTATTATGACAGAGCAGCTTGACGGTTTGTTTAACCCCTTCTTCTATACGTCAGCACCCGACGGTAACATCGTTGCCATGACACAGATCGGTATGCTTTCTTCAAAGTATGTAAACGGAGAAGTGCAGGTTGCTTACGGCGAAAACGAAGCAGTAGTAGTTAAGGATTACGAGATCGTTGAAAACAACGATGATACAGTAACCTATAACTTCGTACTCAAGAACGGTATCAAGTTCTCCGACGGTCATCCTCTCACAATGGAAGACGTGCTCTTCAACTATTACGTATACCTTGACCCTGTATACACAGGCTCCAACACACTTTATTCAACAGACATTATCGGTCTTGCTGAATACAGAACACAGACAGTAGGCTCTGCTTCCGACGAAAGCGACTCCCTTATCGCTTCTCAGGCAGCATCAAGAGCAGCAGCAAGAAACAACGAGCTTATCAACCTCTTCAATTCTGAGCTCAAGGCTTCTCAGACAAAGGAAGTCGGCTACGAAGCTATGAAGCAGGCAATTACAAACTATAAGGTAAGCAGCGGTTACAAATCAGCTATTTCCAATAATGCAGACGAAGTAACAAGCGAAAATCTTCTTGCAGACTATGAATATGCACTTAAGCTGTTCAAGGAAGAGCTTGAAACAGACTATCTCGGTGCACAGGAATCCTACATCGACGAGCCTTACAAGTCATATGAAGAATTCAGCGATGAAATTTTCTGCTTCATGTACACCGAAGGCTACGTAGAAGTAGAATATGCAGAAGGTGCAGACGGTAAAAAGGACCACACACAGATAAAGACTCTCACACCCGCATATCCTTCCTCCATCACAACAAAGGAAGCAGCTATTGATTACGTATACAACGATAAGATAGCAAGAGAGCTCGATATTATTCTTCAGTATTGGGGAACAGCTAACACAATAAACACAGAATACGCTGCAAAGGCTAAGGAAGTTATCCTTCACGAAAACGTATCCGAAGACGGCACACTTGCAATTCAGAATATCAAGGGTATCGTATCTCTCGGTCACACAGATAAAGCAGGCACAACACTTTCCGTAAACGGAACAGAATATAAAATAGCTTCTGCACACAATGAAGACGGTACAGTAGCAAACGAAGGCGAATACGACGTTCTTCAGATAACAATTGACGGTATCGACCCCAAGGCTATCTGGAACTTTGCAATTACTATTGCTCCTCAGCACTACTACGGCGAGGGAAGCTCTGTAGGCGTTGACATCGCAAATAACAAGTTCGGTGTTGAATTCGCAAACTTTGACTTTATGACAGACATCGTTCAATCCACAAGAAACATCAAGATCCCCATGGGTGCAGGCTCATATAAGGCAACCAACACAAAGAACGAAGAACCCACAGAAAGTGATTTCTACGCAAACAACGTTGTATACTTCAAGGCTAACGAATACTTCAACACAGTAGGCGAAGGCATTGAAAACGCAAAGATCGAAAAAATTCGTTATCAGGTAGTAAGCTCTGCAAACGCAATTGCAGCTCTCGAAGAAGGGAACGTACATTACATTTCTCCTTCTCTCACAACAGACAACTACGAAAAGCTTGAAAAGCTCTCCTCCAAGGGTATGGTAACTCTCACAGAGGACCAGCTCGGTTACGGTTATATCGGTATCAACTCCGCAAAGGTAAATGACATCAACCTCCGTAAAGCTATCATGTGTGCTATGAACACATCTCTCGCACTTGACTATTACCGTGCAGGTACAGCAGAACAGATCTTCTGGCCCATGTCCAAGGTAAGCTGGGCATATCCCAAGGGAGCAGATGCAACAGATAACGGCAAGGACTATCCTCCTCTCGGAACCTGGAGCGAAGAGATCGCAAGAAACAATATTGAAAAGTATATGCAGGAAGCAGGCGTAAGTGCAGGCGACTCCGAACTCAAGGTTAAGTTCACTATCGCAGGCTCCAGCCTTCAGGACCACCCCACATACAAGGTATTCAGAGATGCTTCCACACTCCTTAACAGCATGGGTTGGGACGTTGAAGTAGTTTGTGATACACAGGCACTCACAAAGATCAACACAGGTGCACTCGAAGTATGGGCAGCTGCATGGTCTTCAGCACTTGACCCTGATATGTATCAGGTATACCACAAGGATTCAACAGCAACAAGTACACTTGCATGGGGTTATAACTACCTCAAGACAAGCGGTACTTCCGAAGAGCTCAAGATCCTTGACGACCTCAGCGATCTCATCGATGAAGCTCGTGAAACAAACGATCAGGCTGAACGTTCCGAGCTTTACAAGGAAGCGATGGGCGAGATCCTTGACCTCGCAGTAGAGCTTCCCGTATACCAGAGAAGCGTTCTCTACGCATACAACTCAAAGGTTATTTCAT
>JAZSLF010000082.1:0-3787 GCA_045535205.1 Eubacteriales bacterium | reverse complement strand
TACAGGCAGTCCGTGTTTATAAAGTAAAAGTAGCTGTAATTATTAAACATGGCCTGTATTTCCTTTCTTCAAGATAAATTCAGTTTACTCCCATTTTCCCCTGTTGTCAAGGGCTTTTTTCAGTTTTTTTCTCAGGCGGTAGATTTTTTTTGCCCTCTATGGTATACTGTTCTTATCAAGGCAGACAGGAGGCTTCTATGCTGAAAGTAATTCCGACACCCAAAAAAATCACCGAAAAAAACGGCTTTTTCGACCTTTCGGGCATCTCTGTCATATGTGAAAAGTCCATTGACAGACGGGTTGTAAAAGCGGCTGTCACGTTATCCTCTGAAATTGAAGAGATAACGGGCAAAAAATGTCCTCTTTACAGCGGTGAGCCGTTCAAAAGCTGCATATACGTAAGCTGTAAAGGCGAAAAAGACAGCTATACACTATCTGTAAGGGAGAACGGGATAGCAATTAATGCAGACGGCCCGTCGGGTGCTTTCTACGGTATACAGAGCCTTCGTCAGCTTATGAAGGAAAACGGAGGGCTTATACCCTTCTGTGAAATTGAGGACACCCCCGATTTTTCCTACAGAGGCTTTTATCACGACGTCACAAGAGGCAGAGTTCCCACTCTTGAAAATCTCAAAAAAACGGCGGATATTCTTTCCTATTATAAGATAAACAAGCTTCAGCTTTACGTCGAAGATGCTTTCATGTTCAAGGAATTTGAAGGTGTTATCACTCCGGAAGCATCTCTCAACGCTGAGGAAATTCTTGAATTTGACGATTACTGCCACGACAGATTTATCGAGCTTATCCCCTCTCTTTCCACCTTCGGACATCTTTTCACACTTCTCCAAAGTGAAAAATACAGCTGTATCTGTGAGCTTGAAGGCCATGAGGTAAAAAGAAATTACTGGCTTGAAAAGCAATGGCATCACACCGTTGACGTCTATGACCCTAAGACCGTCGAAGTCATAGGAAGCATGATAGAGCAGTACCTTCCTCTGTTCCGCAGCGAATACTTCAACATCTGCTGTGACGAGACGATGGACCTGTGCAGCGGCAAAAACCTTGGAAAAGACAAGGGAGAAGCCTACTTTTACCACCTTGAAAAGCTCATAAATATCATTCACTCCTACGGTAAAAGGGTGATGATGTGGGGAGACGAATGCATGGCGAGACCCGAAATGTCAAAGGAAAGACTTCCTTCCGACACGGTTATTCTCAATTGGTGCTACCGAAAGGACGTAAACGAATGGATCCCGAAATTTTTCCATGAGCTCGGCTTTTCCCAGGTATGCTGTACGGGAACGTCAATTTGGGAAAACTTCATCGAAAACACCGAAATATCAACAGGTAATATCTCATCCTTTGCCCGCCATGCCAAAAAATACGGAACTCTCGGCATCATGAACACCAACTGGGGCGATTTCGGTCACATATGCTCCTTCAACTGCTGCCTTTACGGACTTCTTTTCGGTGCTGAAAAAAGCTGGAACGTTGACTCCGTCACAGATGAGTCATTTGAAACGGCGGCAAGTCTTCTCCTTTACGGCATAAAAGAATTTAACGTTCCCAAAATGCTTCACTCTCTGAGTGCCGCACTTTACACATCCGACTGGTCACGTTTTGTAATTTGGCACAGCGCTGTGACTCTCGAAAACAAAAGCATTCCCCTCGATTTCGGCTTTGACGGAAGACTGACGGCGGAAAATGCGAAAAACTCAATTGAAATATGCAACGAAGCACTTTCGGCACTTCGCTCTCTTGAAAGGGAAAACGACATTATAACCGACCTTTCCCTTGCCGTAAGAGGTGTTTCTCTTATGAACAGAGAATATCTCTACGTAAATAAAGAGGAAGGCTTCTGCGACGGCGAAGCACTTCAAAAGGATTTTGATAAGTGGCTTGAAGAATACCGCACCGCATGGCTGAGAGATAACAAGCCCTCAGGCCTTGAAAGGCTGTCGGATTTCATAAAAAAAATTACAAGGATATAATACTCCGTCACGCACTCCATAGCACTTTGCGTAAACGGACATCTAAAACCTGAAAACGAGGTAATATTATGCTTTTATACTACATCCGTCACGGAGACCCCATATACACCCCCGACTCACTTACACCGCTTGGCAAAAGACAGGCAGAGGCTTTAGCCAAACGACTTGCCCTGTACGGACTTGACGAAAGTTATTCTTCGACCTCAACACGTGCTATAATGACGTCGGAGCCCACCTGCGAGGTGCTTGGCATGAAGGCAAAGCTTCTTGACTTTGCAAACGAGCACCACGTATGGAACGAGCTTACAATAGAAAAGGAAGACGGAAGCGGAAATACGTGGCTTTTTCAGCACAATAAGACCGTAGAGCTTTTCGGTACAAAAGAGATACGAGAGCTTGGCGACAATTGGTTCACTCATTCTGCTTTTGAAAAATATGATTATAAAAAAGGAATAGAGCGTATCTATAACGAGGCTGATGCTTTTCTTGAAGGTCTCGGCTATGAGCATATAAGATACACGGGGAAATACAAGGTGAAGAAAGCAAATGATAAGAGAATTGCCCTTTTTGCCCATCAGGGCTTCGGACTTGCATTTCTCAGCTGTATTCTCGACATTCCCTATCCCATGTTCTGCACTCATTTTGATATGTGCCATTCGGGAATGACCGTCATTGAGTTTTGCGACAGCGACGGCTTCAGCACACCTAAGATACTCACTCTCTCATCCGACTCACACCTGTACCGTGAGGGTCTTCCCACAAGATATAACCATTATTGGTATTTTTGAGGAGCATACCGTGAAATATACAGTTGACAACGACCTGCACATCCACTCGAAGCTGTCTCTTTGTTCGGGCGATATACGGCAGACAACAAAAAGAATACTGAAATACGCAAAACAGAACGGACTTAAAACTGTATGTCTGACAGATCATTTCTGGGATGAAAACGTTCCCTGCAAATCCCCTTGGTATGCACAGCAAAATTATGAGCATATAAAAAAAGCTCTGCCACTTCCCTCTGATAATGGCATAAGATTTCTTTTCGGCTGCGAAACGGAGCTTGAAATGGATATGACTCTCGGTCTTTCAAAGGAAAAGTTTGATCTTTTTGATTTTATTATCATCCCCACTACTCATTTTCATATGAACGGCTATGCGATCTCCGAAGAGCAGGCGAAAACTCCCGAAACGAGAGCAGCTGCCTGGGTCAAGCGTTTTGAAGCGGTTCTTAACATGGAGCTTCCCTTCAACAAGGTGGGTCTTGCCCATCTTACCTGCAGACTTTTATATCCCGAAAGAGCCGGATACCTTGAGCTTATCCGTCTCATTCCCGAGAATGATATGAGAAGGCTGTTTTCAAAGGCGGCTTCCCTTGGTGTCGGAATTGAGCTCAATGCAGACGATATGATATTTTCCGATGAAGAAGCCGAAACAGTCCTCAGACCCTACAGGACAGCAAAGGAGTGCGGCTGTAAATTCTATCTCGGAAGCGATGCACACCACCCACGTGAGCTTAATGAGGCAAGAGCACTTTTTGAAAAGGCCGTTGACCTTTTACAGCTTGAAGAGACTGACAAATTTATAATCTGATAACGGAAAACTGCCGTCACCATTGGTTTTTGCGACGGCAAATTTTCCCTGAAAAAATAATTTTAAAAAAAACAAAAAAAGTGTTGACAAGTGAAAATCTATATGTTATAATATGACTCGTCCTGAGGACAAGAAAACAAAATAATAAGCTGGTGTGGCTCAATGGCAGAGCAGCTGATTTGTAATCAGCAAAGTCGGATCGT
>JAZSLF010000036.1:0-8658 GCA_045535205.1 Eubacteriales bacterium | reverse complement strand
GCGGTCTTAGGAAGACAAGTGTTAACTACAACTCCTTGGCTCACAGAACGACATGGCTACGATCCGACTTCCTTATCTTCCAGAGTGAAAAGACTCTCTCTGAGATCGGTGATAAGGTAAGCGAAGCTGACAAGGCTGATGTTGTAGCCGCTGTTGAAAGACTCAAGGAAACAGTCAAGGGCGGAAATACAGATGCTATTAAGGCCGATACAGAAGCTCTTGAAAAGGCGTTCTATGCACTCAGCGAAAAGCTCTATCAGCAGTCCGGTGCTGCAGGTGCACAGGGCTTTGATCCGAACGCTGCACAGGGCTTCGGCGGTGCAGATGCGAACGGCACATACTACAACGCTGATTACGAAGACAAGTCAGACAACTGATCTTAAAAGCTTAAATAAGGGCGGAAAACCTCCGCCCTGTTTGGCGTAAAACACCCCTTCGGGTGTACATACCCGAATAGCGTTTGCGGAGAAACAATATGGCAGAAACAAAAAGAGACTATTATGAGGTGCTGGGTATATCCAAGGGTGCCTCAGACGATGAAATAAAGAAATCATACAGAAAGCTTGCTAAAAAGTATCATCCCGATATGAACCCCGACAATAAAGAGGCGGAGGCAAAGTTCAAGGAAGTAAACGAGGCCTATGCCGTTCTTTCCGATGCTGAAAAGAGACAGCAGTACGATGCATACGGCCATGCGGCATTTGACGGAACAGGCGGCTTCGGCGGAGGTGGCTTCGGTGGATTTGGTGACTTTGGCTTCGGTGATATTTCCGATATCTTCTCATCATTTTTCGGGGGAGCAGGCGGTTCTTCAAGAAGACGCGGCCCCGTAAAGGGAGACGATATTTCCCTCCGTGTTACCCTTACCTTTGAAGAAGCCGTGTTCGGCGTTAAGAAAGAAATTTCCTATCAGAAGATACAGAAATGCTCAGAATGCTCGGGAACAGGTGCTGAAAAGGGTACGTCACCCAAGACCTGTTCGACCTGCGGCGGAAGCGGTCAGGTAAGAGTTCAGCAGAGGACTCCCTTCGGAGTCATGCAGTCCTCCCGCCCCTGCGACAAGTGCGGCGGAAGCGGTAAGATAATTGAAAATCCATGTAAAAAGTGCCGTGGTAACGGCTTTGAGCGAGTGTCAAAGAAGCTTGAAGTATCAATTCCTGCGGGAATTGACAACGGTCAGAGGATAGTCCTCAGAGGGAAAGGCTCCGATGGCAGAGACGGCGGCCCTGCGGGCGATCTTGAGCTTGTTATTTCGGTCAAGAGACATGAGATATTTGAACGTGACGGCTCCGACGTGTACTGCGAGGTTCCCATCACTTTTGCTGAAGCGACTCTCGGTGCAGAAATAGATATTCCCACTCTTGAGGGCAAGATGAAATATGAAATACCCGAAGGAACCCAGAGCGGAACACGCTTCACGCTTCGTCAGAAGGGTATTCAGAACGTAAACTATAAGACGAGAGGAAATCTTTACGTTACGGTAATGGTCGAGGTTCCCAAAAATCTGAACGGCGAGCAGAAGGAGCTTCTGAAAAAATTTGCCAATGCCTGCGGTGAAAAGAATTATTCAAAGAGAGAAAAGTTCTTTAAGAGACTGTTCAAGTACGGCAAGAACTGAATAAATATATTAAGGAAAAATTATGGAAAATACAAAGTGGATACAGATAAGAGTTACGGGAGACCTTAAATATCTAAGCGATATAAGTGCGGTTATGAGCATGGTAAACAACTCTCTTATGATAGAAGACTACTCCGACGTCGAA
The DNA here is from genome assembly GCA_045535205.1 of Eubacteriales bacterium. Lineage (GTDB taxonomy): Bacteria > Bacillota > Clostridia > Oscillospirales > CAG-272 > RUG14199. The sequence goes on along the minus strand of JAZSLF010000036.1, from coordinate 6,895 downwards.
AGAGATCTTGACGGTGTTTACGGCGACCTTATCGACAAGGAGCTTCTTGAAAAGGACAGAACAGTTTGCTCTGTTTCTGTTTTCGTTGCAGAGGAGAAAAATCCCATCGAGTCCGTAAACTTTATAAAGGAAAGACTTTCCGCACTTGAAATTCCCGCAGAGCTTGAAACGGTGGGCGTTTGCGAAGAAGACTGGGCGGACTCCTGGAAGCAGTACTACAAGCCCATTAAGACCGGCAAGAAGCTTGTTATCGTTCCTCTTTGGGAAAAGTATGACAAGAGTGAAGAAGAAATAGTAGTTCTTATGGATCCCGGCATGGCATTCGGAACAGGTACTCACGAAACGACCCGTCTCTGTGCTGCCATGCTTGAAAAGTACGTTGAAGCAGGGGACAAGGTGCTTGACGTGGGCTGCGGAAGCGGTATTCTTGCGATATGTGCTTCAAAGCTCGGTGCGGCCGCTTGCGATGCCTGTGACATCGACCCCATTTCCGTCAGAATTGCGGCAGAAAATGCAGAGATCAACGAAACACCCAACGTAAGCTGTTTTGTTTCAGATCTTCTTAAAGGCGTTAAAAAGACGGCGGGGGGCTATGATGTGTGTGCGGCAAACATCGTTGCCGACGTTATAATCCGCCTCGCTCCCGATATAAGCGAATACCTTGCCGACGATGCTGTATTTATCGTCTCCGGCATCATCACCGAGAGAGCAGAGGAAGTGGTTTCAGCTCTTGACAGCTGCGGCTTCGAGGTGTTCGATGACGTTACGGAAAACGGCTGGTACTGTGCGGCAGTCAGAAAGAAGAACTGATAATACATAGGAGACTATTATGCCAAGATTTTTTGTTACAGCCTCCCAGATAGGTGTTCGTGACAACGGTCAGAAAACAGTTCTTATAATGGGTGAGGATGCTTCTCATATCACCCGGTCTCTTCGCATGAAGCAGGGCGAAAGAATTACTGTTTGCGATATGACACGCACCGAATATGAATGTGAGATAATGACCACAGGCGAGAGCGTGTGTGTTCTTGTACTGTCAGAGGAGCCCTCAAAAAATGAGCCGCCCTATAAAGCGGTGCTCTATCAGGCACTTATCAAGGGCGACAAGTTTGATACGGTAGTTCAGAAGGCGGTGGAGTGCGGAGTTTCCGAAATAGTTCCCGTTCTCACCGACCGTTCCATTGTGAGACTCAAGAAGGACGAGTGCCGCAAAAAAATTCTTCGTTGGCAGAGAATTGCCGACGAAGCGGCAAAGCAGTGCGGCAGAGGAAGTCTTGTTACCGTTTCCGATCTTATGACCTTTAAAGAAGCGGTGGCGGCAGCCTCCTCTGACCCCATCTCTCTTTTCTGCTTCGAGGGCGAAAGTGCTCTTTCCGTAAAGGATGCACTTAAAAGCTTCGACGGAGTTCCCGAACGGGTCTCCTTTATGATAGGCTCGGAGGGCGGCTTCTCCACAGCGGAAGCGGCTCTTGCAGTCGAAAGCGGAATGAAAAGCGTTACCCTCGGTTCACGTATCCTCAGAACCGAAACAGCTTCTTCCTTCCTCCTCGCCTGCCTTTCTTATGAGCTTGAGATGTGATGATGATGTGGGGAGGGTGCTTTTGAAAAAGCCCCTCCCCATACCCCACCCCCAAAACTTTTGAATGGGAGGGGGGATATTTACAGAGATATAATTATAAAGACGGCTCACCGATAGCTTGTACGTGGTTAAAGCTAAGGTGAGCCTACCTATTTTAGTGAATTTTATTGCGAGTGCCCACTCAAAAGTTTTGCTCAAGCTTTTTTAAAAGCTTGCAGGGTCTTGGGGCAGAGCCCCGAGTCTCTTTCCGCAGAAAGCGAAATCCTAAGGCTTCCCGGATACCAAAGGGTACCTTTGGTCGCTCTCCGCAGAGAGCGAAACTCCTTATTATTAGGGGAAACTTTCTGTAGAAAGTTTCCCCTAACCCCCTTCAAAGACTTTTGAACAACGGCCCCTCAAATTGCCTTCTCCGGCGGAGAAGTCTGAGGAGAACAAAGTTTGTGCAATGCTTCATTAGTCAATTCATGTTCGGTTTACCGAACATTTCATGACGGCTTGCCGTCATTTCATGATATGCTTTGCATATCATTTCATGTTTGCTCTGCAAACATTTCATTCCCACAAGGGAGAGAGGACAGGGGGCGGTTCTATGTCCTGAACACCAAAGACACAGACCCGTCCCCCGTCTTTCCCCCGCCAAAGACACAGAACCGTCCCCCGTCTTTCCCCCGTCTTTCCAGGTTGGGGTAAAGCTGAATCTGCAAAGGCAGGTGGAGAAGCGAGCTTCGAACTGTTTGCCGACGTTACGTACAAAGCAAAGGATGCAGACGGAGTTGAGTACACTCTTACACACAAAACGGATATTCCTTTCTCTAACGAAACAAACGCATGGCAGTACACTTCTGCTGTTGTTGAAATGCCGGAAAATACGGACGAGTTGACCGTTACCGAAATCACAAGCATAAAAGTAGGTGCTGCTTACGATAAAAACGTTAACAAGGCTCTCTTTGACAACATTTCGCTTACTCAAAGCTCTGCCTTGAAGATAAACTATGACGAAACCGGAAATATCACCTCGGTAACCGCCAACAATCAGCCGTCATACGAATACACCTATGACGAAAACGACAACCTTACAAAAACAATTGACGCTGAAGGCGTTCTTGTAGAAGAATACGAGTATGACACCGACGGCAATCTTACAACAGTAAAAGACAAAGACGGAAATACTACGTCAAGTTATCTTTATTCAAACGACAGGCTTACAAGGCAGACAACAGACGGTGTAACAACGAATTATACGTATTCCTCCATTGGAGAAGTCTCCGGAACAAGTGTGTCGGCAACTATTGACGGAACGCTTCTGACCCTATCAAACTCTGCTGAATATAACAGCATCACAAAGGCCTTGATCTCACAGACCGACAGCAGAGGAAAGACTACTTCTTACGGTTATGACACAAACTTGTGGCTTAATCTCATTGAAGACGCAAACGGCGTTCAAACAAGATATGAATACAATGCTGACGGAAGTGTAGCAAAGCAGTACGTTGACTCCGACAAGGACAGCTCTCTTGACGAGGGTGAAGGAAACGTACAGTACACCTATGACACCTTCGGCAGAGTAAACGGAGTAAATGCAAACGGAATGGTATATGCCTTTACCTACAACAATGCAAGCCTTCCCGAAGCAGTATATATTTCCTCTGTCAGTGATTCAAATCTGCTTGTTCGCTATACCTATGATGCAAGCTATACAAATATCATAAGCGTACAGTACGGAAACGGCTTCACGGTAGGCTACACCTATGACAACCTTGACAATTTAACGGCAATATCATATAATGGAATTGAAAAGTTCACCTATGAATATGACGGGAACGGAATTGCAATAAAGGAAACGGACAACGTAAATTCCATTACAATAAAGCACCTCTACGATGCTTCCGGCGCCTATCTCGGCAGCAGAACAATAAGTGATGCCTACACCCTTGAAAAGTATTCCGATTATGACGCTGAAACAGAAGAAGCTTCAACCATTTACAGCATAAACGGAACAGACTTCACTTACAGCTCCGTTTTTGATGAAACGCTTGATAAAAATCTGTATTCACTCCCCACGGGAGCATATTCCTACACTAAGGATGCAGATGCCTTCGGCAGAGACAGCGGAAACGTACTTAAAAACTCTGAAGGTGAAGACATCATCTCCTACGACTATATCTACACTACAGATACAGAAGCAGGAACCACCACCGACTTCATTGTAGGTTGGATTCCTACTGCAGGCGAGGACGTAAACAATTTCAGCTATTACTATGATGACGTAGGTAATATCAGTTCCATTGACCTTAACGGCGGACTTTACGTAAGATACACCTATGATGAAAGAGGACAGCTTCTCAGAGAAGACAACGTTCCGAAATACCGTTCATACGTATATGAATACGATAATAACGGGAATATTCTCTCAAAGAAGACATATTATCTTTCAACGGGAATGCTTACCGCACTTCCTCTTTCTACAGAAACCTATACCTATGGAAACAGCGTTTGGAAAGATCAGCTGACAAGCTCCTCCGCCACAGGCAGTATTACCTATGACAGCGTGGGTAACCCTACAAATTGGAGAGGAATGAGCAATATCATCTGGAACGGAAGAGAGCTTACTTCTTTTGTAAAAGGCAATAAGACGGCAACATATAACTACAATGCTGAAGGAATCAGAACAAGATACACCTATAACGGTGAAACTGTTGATTATATCCTTGACGGCACGACTATTCTCGGTGAAATCCGTACAGACAGCGATAACGTTAAGTCGTATATCTATTACTACTACGACGAAAACGGAGAAGTAACAGGTCTTAACTATCTCGGAAATGATTACTATTACATCAAAAACCTTCAGGGCGACGTAATGTATATCACCGACGATACGGGAGAGATCGTTGTTACCTATTACTATGATGCATGGGGGACAATTCTCCGTATCAGCGATATTTCCGATGATTATATAGGCGATATCAACCCTTTCACCTACAGAAGCTATTATTATGACTTTGAAACAGGTCTCTACTATCTCCAAAGCAGATACTATGACTCTCAGACAGGCAGATTCCTTAACGCTGATGATACAAACTACCTCGGAGCAAGCGGGACTACTCTTGGGTATAACATGTATACTTATTGTGAGAATAATCCGGTGAAATTTATTGATCCAAATGGCACCACGTTATTCGTTGGGGGAAGAAATACAGTTAAAATTAAAGTATTGTTAAAAAGAATATCTTCTTATATTGTTAATATTGATGACTATGGGAGGGTGACATTAGGAAAAAAATTATCTACTAGATCATATCCCATTGGCGACTTGTTACTAAAACAAATTATATCCAGTGCTTACACTATAAGAATTAATAGTTCAAATGAAACTTATTATTCTCCTCAAAATATGATCAACGCTACAATTTCTTTGCCAAAACCATTTGTAAAAGGATCTGGCTCTGGAGGCACAGTTTACTTAAACTTGTATGGTGCAACCCCCAGATCACCATTATATATACAACTAGCTCACGAATTGATTCATGCATTAAGAGGTGCCAAAGGTATTTCTTTATGGCCAAATGTGAGTGGGTTAAGGTCTTCATGGTATCGCTGTTCATACGAAGAAGTATATACAATCGGCTTGCAACAAGATGCATTATACGGCTTTTATAAGACTATGCACTCACTAACGTATTATAGTATTACGGAAAATAGCATTAGACAAGAACAAGCTTTACCACTTAGATCATTTTATGTTAATTGGTAATTATATTCACAATCAACTAATAGTATAGAGGTGTAATGATAAAAGAATCAATATTTAAAGGTGTTATTTTGAACGTTTATAGTTTAATAAATACAAAATGTTCAAAAACAAAAAATACCAATCTATATCGTAAACAGTAAGAATAAACGCCTTCCTCATTAAACGTGTGCAGTAAGAGCACTTGAGAATGGGCACAGAGGGAACGGTTAGTGTGAAGATCATCCCCGGTGTTTTAATTTGAATTAGCATTAAGATTACAAGTGAAAGGAAACCGTATGAAATCGAGATTTTTAGGTGGAATTAGTTTTGTTTTGACTTTGAGTACTGTTATAATCCTATCATTCGTATTGTGCACAGGATGTTCTAAAAAGTCAAGCGATTTTTCGGATATTGATGTTGTTTTAACAGTCAATATCAGTTCGCCATACTCTGACTGTTACTATGATTTTGTTCTTGCGGCGGATAATACTCTTTATGCGAGAGCATGTACTGAATCTCTTGGTGAGTCAATTGTTGAAAGTGATGTTTCCGAGTTTACTGAAAAAGAGTTGACCGAGACAGAAAGCAACAGCATTTTAACTTGTTTAGATGGACTTGGTGAAAAATACGAAGAAAAGATAACTGCTGTCTTTGAATCGGCGTATATCCGTCTTGACTACAAAGGACATGAGACCGTCTATTATTACGGCAATTCGAAAAATGAAAATTATGATGATCTGATAACTTACATTATTCAGTTTTCGCCGATAGATGTGGTGGACTATAACGGTGAAAAAATCCTTCCTTTAGATATAACAGCACATAAGAACACAGGGGACGAGAACACATAACAGCACTAGAACACAGGGGACGGTACTATGGAAGAGAACACAGGGGACGGTACTATGTGTTTTGGATAAAACCAGAACACAGGGGACGGTACTATGTGTTTTGGATAAAACCTAAAACCTCTTTTTCCATAAGGGTTCAAGCCACTTAGGGGTATTGCAAAATACCCCTAAGATTTCCGTAGGCTCCTATCTCGGCAGTCGTACAATAAGTGATGCTTACACCCTTGAAAAGTATTCCGATTATGACGAAGAAACAGAAGTTTCTTCAAGTATTTACAACATAAACGGAGAAGTAACAGGTCTTAACTATCTCGGAAACGATTACTATTACATCAAAAACCTTCAGGGTGACGTAATGTATATCACCGACGATACGGGAGAAATAGTTGTTACCTATTACTATGATGCATGGGGGACAATTCTCCGTATCAGCGATATTTCCGATGATTATATAGGCGATATCAACCCTTTCACCGGGAGGACAGGGGACGGTTCTATGTCCTGAACACCAAAGACACAGAACCGTCCCCCGTCTTTCCCCCGTCTTTCTTAAATGGTATGACATTTAGAAATTGGCTTGCTGGACAGAGTTTTAAAACGCAATATGAATGGGGAATCAAGGTATTAAGAATGTTTGGAGTAAAAATATGATGACGGATTATAAGGAATTATATCTTTTGCATTGTGCAAATTTAAACGAATGCACTACAAAAGAAGATGTTAAACGGCATA
>JAZSLF010000067.1:0-7095 GCA_045535205.1 Eubacteriales bacterium | reverse complement strand
TGATAGGTCGGAGGTGTAAGTGCAGTAATGTATTCAGCTAACCGATACTAATAGACCGAGGGCTTGAACTGCGAAAGCTGTATCAAGCTAAACGAAGTGTTGTGTAATGACTTTCTTCTATTTGGTTTTCAATGGGCTTTCTTATATGTGTTTTAAATGCTGTATTGTACAGCCACTATTAATTAGTGTTTCATTTTTCATACCACCCTTCTTTTTATGTAGCACAGCGAAGCTGTGCTACATTTTTTTGTACAGGAGTCCCATACTGTCGCAAGATAACATGGGACTTTTCTCAGAGATACCCCAAGTGTTCCGTAGGTAACTTCTGTTTTTATATCGTTTCCGAGTTCCCTTATCTTCAAAACAGCGTTTTTTCAGCAAAGAAATCCCCGGGGTCCATAACAGGAGCCCGGGGATGTTTTGCTAAAGCATTATAATTTGTTCTTTGGAGAACGGTTTAATGTTATTGTAAGCTTATTCAGCTTCTCCCATATAATACATTTCATAGTTGCCTTCTTCAGAATAAGCGATTATGTAATTTGTATTGTAAAAGGATATCTGAGTGTTCTCTGAGGAGATCTCTCTTTGTTTAATGATTTTACCCTGTTCAAGATTTATCATGGAAACGGTCTTGTTTCCTGCATGATTGCTTGTCGCTATAAGAATTAATTTTCCTTTGGTGTGTGCTTTTGTATCAATGATGCTGTTTTCGTCAACAGTTATTTTTTTTACTTTTTTTGAAGTTCCTTTTGAAAGATCAATTATTTGCAGTTCTCCTTTTTCAGTTATGTTTACGCCATACTGATTTTCAAAGATTATAAGTCCTGCTCCTGTTTCTTTGTTATAGGCTCTATAATTGTCGGAGGTGAGTTTGCATTTTCCGTTCGTTGTGTTGAAATACCAGGTTTTAAGATTATCGTTACCGTCATTTTCTAATAAAATTATGTCATTTGATTTTGTCCATATGGCATTTGATATATTTTCAATACCTGTAAGAATTGTCATATCAGAAAGACTTTTTTCTGTTATATCACAAAGATAAACTTTATCAGGGGATTTGCAGAAGAGAAGTGACTTTTTAAAATTTGAATTCATTTTAAAATCTTCAACAAAAACATCATCATAGCCGGTTCCCTCAAATATATCTTTGATGGTATTGCTTTTCGTATCGTAAAGATATGGATGAAAACCGTTATTTACAGTATTAAGACATATAAACAAACCGTTGTTTTGGTCTTCGCAGGCTTTAAGGAAATATGAGTTGCTGTTTTCATCCTTCAGATCCTGAAAAACGAAATTTCCGTTTACTTTGGAATATGCGAAGGTAACCTTATAGTTGAGCCCGTTGTGAGTCATCGTTTTATCAAAGGTGTAGATCTTTGTTTCTGTCGGTTTGCCGTTTTCTGTAGAAAAAAACTGAACTTGACCGTCTGTTTCTTTAGAGAAGTAATGCAGAGCGTCATTGTACGTGCAATCTTCTATTTTTGTCGGCGGAGCGTCAGAGGTGGTTATTTTTGAACAGCCGGCAGTACAAAGTATTGCGGCTAAACACAGTATGGCAATTGTTGTTTTGTTAAGTATTGATTTTTTTGTATGTTTTATTCTCATATGATTTTTCCTTATAATTATAATATATTTATATTGTATAATATTTTTCTTGATTTTTCAAGTGTTTTTTTATCTTATTGAAATGATTGAATAAATAAAAAACGCAAATAATGATTGACTGTATAAACAAATAATGCTTTAAATAATTTATTTATCATTTGTCACAAAAAATGCGAAAAAACTATTGATTTTTGTGTGATTTGTTATATAATTGAATTGTATATTTATGTTTGAATTCATAAAGAGTAAAACTTTATGAAGGGAAGGATCACAAAATGAACGTACTTGATATGTTTAAGCTTGACGGTAAGGTGGCACTCGTAACTGCAGGTGCAGGAAGATATGGAAAACAGATGGTTCTTGCTCTGCTTCAGGCAGGAGCTGACGTGTGGGTGGCTTCCAGAAGTCTTGAAAAAAATGAAAAGTTTGCAGAAGAGCTTCGTGCTGAAGGATATGATAAGATCCACGCAGGTGCATATGACCAGGGGGACGAGGCGAGCATTCTTGCACTGCGTGACAGGATCATGGCAGAGCACGGTAGATTTGACATTCTCGTAAACAATTCAGTATTCCGTCCTGACGGTAACGACGGTTGGTATGATGACAGCGAATACTTTGAACAGAGCCTTGCAATAAACGGTACGGGTTTCTTCCTTATAACAAGAGCTTTCGGCAAGATCATGGCTGAGCAGGGTTGCGGCAGCATTATAAATATCGGTTCTTATATGGGCGACCTTGGTGCAGACGAATATCTTTACGAGGGTATTGAAGGAATGGACGGTTTTTCAAGTCCCGACTACTTCTTCGTTAAAGGCGGTATGCATAATATGACAAAGCTTATTGCAGGATTTTACGGTCCCAAGGGCGTTCGTTGTAACTGTCTGTCCCTCGGCGGTCTGTTCAATCATCAGGATCCCAGATTCCTTGAAAGATATGAAAAGAAAACATTCCTTAAGAGAATGGCAAACCAGACAGACATTATGGGCATGATAGTATATCTTGCTTCCGATGCATCACAGTATCTTACAGGTGCTGTAATTCCCCTTGACGGTGGATATTCCGCAAAGTAATAAGTTTTTAATGTGCGGTTTTTCCGCAGAAAGAGAGTTATATAAATGGAAATGAGAAAAAGCCGTGTTCTCAGGCAGATGAGAAACGGAAAGGTTGCAACCTGTGTCAAGATCAATCTTTCTTGTGTACGCAACGTAGATATCGCCGCTATGTGCGGATTTGACTGCGTATGGCTTGATATGGAACACGTTCCTACAGATCATTATTTCGTTGAAAATGCTGTAAGAGCAGCTAAAATATATGATTGCGATGTACTTACAAGGGTGGCAAGAGGCTGTTATTCCAACCTTATAAGACCCTTTGAAGCAGATTCAACGGGAATTATGGTTCCTCATCTTATGAGCCTTGAAGACGCAAAAAAGGTCGTATATTACACTAAATTTCATCCCATAGGAAGAAGACCTATCGACGGTGGTAATGTTGACGGAGCATACTGTCTCATTAATGAGCAGGAATATATCAAAACTGCTAACGAGGAAAGATTTGTTATAGTTCAGATAGAAGATCCTGAGCCTATGGCTGAGCTTGAAGAAATTTGTGCACTTCCGGGACTTGATATGATATTCTTCGGTCCTGCAGACTATAGCCAGGGTATCGGCATTCCTTATGAATGCGGCCATCCCGACGTTATCGAAGCGAAGAAGCGTGTTGCGGAATGTGCAAGACGTCACGGTAAATTTGCAGGCACAGTCGGTTCTCCCGAAAACTTTGATCAGCTTATAGACATGGGATATACCTTTATCAGTACAGGTGCCGACGTTTGCGGTCTTGCTGATTATTACAGCGATATTACCTCCAAGGTATGCGGTAAAAGCATCAAGTGATACGGAGGCTGATTTATGAAATATATTGATGTTGCGGGCCGTAAGCTGTCGGCCATGTCACTCGGTACAGTACAGCTCGGCATGGATTACGGGATCGCCAATAAAGGCGGTCAGCCCTGTGAAAAGCAGAGCTTTGAGATGCTTAAAGCTGCTCTGGATAATGGGATAACCTCTCTTGATACCGCAAGAGCGTATGGAAATTCAGAAGAAGTGCTGGGTCGGTTTTTCAAAAGCTATGACGTCGAGCTTCCTTTCATAACAACAAAGGTTATTGATATTGAAGGTGAAAATGCCGCAGAGGTTGAAAAGTCCGTTGTTTCAATAGCTGAAACATCACTTGAAAAGCTGGGACTTAATAAAGTGAACTGTATAATGCTTCACCGTTCGCTTGACCTTTTTGAAAAGGGAGAATGGATAGCGAAGGCTATGGAAGGCCTTGTTAAGAGAGGATATACCGATATAGTCGGTGCATCCGTCTATACTTCAAACGAGCTTGAAAAAATGTTTGAATATGATGTCTATACGGCAACTCAGATACCCATGAGCATTTTCGACCAAAGGCTTATAAATTGCGGTATGACAGATAAGCTTGCCGAAAGAAATATAACCGTATTCGTCAGAAGTGTATTTTTGCAGGGACTTTTCTTCCTTGATCCCGATAACATGGAAGACCCTATCCTCAAAGAATGTGCAGCACCTAAAATCAGACTTCTCAGAGAATGTGCGGAGCATGAAGGTATGAGTATTGCTGAGCTTGCGATTTCTTATATGAGAGACGTAAAAGGTGTGACCAGTCTTGTTCTCGGTGCTGATACTGCTGAGCAGGTAAAAGCCAATGCGGCATATTTTGAAACGAAGGCTATCAGCGAAAAGACGTCTGATACAATAAGAAAAGCATTTGCAGACGTCAATATACCTGAAATAATGAAGGTGCTCTCAAGAGCAAAAAGCTAATCTATAATAAACGGAAGGTATAAATTATGTTTCCTCTTGGTAACAAAGAACTCAAAATAGGTATTTTAGGAATGACCGAAGGTAACGGCCATCCTTATTCATGGAGTGCTATTTTTAACGGATATAACAAAGAGTATATGGATCTTTGTGAATTTCCCGTTATTCCACAGTATCTTTATAAGCAGCCCGAACACACCTTTGGCATTGAAGGAGCACACGTAACTCATATCTGCTGTACAGGCTTTGCAGAGAGAGAAATGGCTGAAAAAGTGGCAAAGGCTGCCAATATTCCCAATGTTGTGGACGATCCCCTTGAGCTTATCGGACAGGTTGATGCTGTTATCTGTGCTACAGACGTGGCAGACGAACATATCGAACGCTGTAAGCCGTTCCTCGACGCAGGAATTCCCATGTTTATTGACAAGCCTCTTGTAAACAACGAAGAAGATCTCAGAACCTTTGTAAATTGGAGAAAAGAAGGAAAAATGTTCCTTACGTCTTCCTCACTCAGATACAGTAAGGAAATGGAGATATTCCACGAAAACCACTATGAGCTCGGCAAGCTTATGTATATCTGTCAGCCCATGCTCAAGAAATATGAAACCTACGGCATTCATGCTCTTGAAATGATATATCCTTTGCTCGGTCCCGGATTTATTTCTGCACAGAATACGGGCACTTACGAGCAGGCTATGGTACACCTGAAGCATAAATCGGGTTGCTATGTTGATATAGCTCAAGGCATCGGAATGGCAGGCGCAGGTACTCTTATTATCGGTACGGGCGGTTCAAGATACGTTGATGACGGTGATACGTTCTACGGCTTTAAGAAACAGCTCGCTAAGTTCGTTCATTGGCTGAGAACAGGCGAAGAGCCTTTCCCCTTTGCTGAAACAGTTGAGCTCATGAAGCTTGTTGTTGCAGGTCTTCGCAGCCGTGAAGAAGGTGCAAGGGAAGTATTCCTTGATGAGATTAAAATAGATTATTAATGGATAAATGAAAAGCTCTCTGCGTTTGCGGAGAGCTTTTTGAATATTATTGATCTTTTGTTTTTTCAGTGATAATATATCTCGGTCTGCCTTTGATCTCTTCGTATATACGTGAAATATAGTAACCGATAATGCCGAGACTTATCATTATGATACTGCTTGTGAAAAGCATGATAAGAATTACGGTGGTGAAGCCTTCAAGTGCCTGACCCGTAAATTTCTGAACAAGGGAGATGCAACCGAGGATAAGGGATACAATAAACGTAATAATTCCGAGAAGTGTAATAATGTGAATTGGAAACGTTGAAAATGAAGTGAGATTTGAAACAGCATACTTGAAAAGAGAAAAGGTAGACCATTTGGAAATACCTGCCGTTCTTTCCTGCACGTCAAATTCAACAGTTGCGGTTTTAAAGCCTATCCATGACGAGAGGGCTCTGAAAAAAGCGTATTTTTCTCTCATGTTGAGCAGGGCATTTATAGCTTTTCTGTCAAGAAGCTTGAAGTCGGAAGCGTTTTCCATATCGACTCCTGCCGCTTTGCCTATAAGTCTGTAAAAGATCTTGGCAGACAGACTGTGAAAAGCACTTTCCTTGCCACGATCCCGCTTCTGTCCCTCAATTATTTCAAATCCGTCTTTCCAAAGACCGTACATCTCAGGGATTTTTTCGGCAGGGTGTTGGAGGTCGCAGTCGATTACGACGGCACATTCACCCTTGGATTCAGAAAGACCCGCAAGAATGGCAGACTCTTTTCCGAAATTTCTTGAAAATGAAATGCCTTTAACGTTTTTATCAGAGTCTGCGGCAGAAAGTATTTTTGCCCACGTCTTGTCCTTTGAACCGTCGTCAATAAATATGATCTCGTAAGGAATGCGTGCTTCGGTAAGAACCGTGGTCAGCTTTGCGGCGGCGGTATCTATCATTTGTTCTTCATTGTAAGCAGGTACAATAACAGACAGCATTGTGCGGCCTCCTTTCAAATAATTTAGGGAAAAATCAAGCGGTATCGGATCAAATATTCCGAGTACCGCTTGTTTTCATGACCGGACTGTCAGAACTGTTAAGAACTGACAACAGAAATTCAATATATAATTAGTTGAGTTCTGCGAAGTACTTGATTGTACGAACCATCTGGCTTGTGTAGGAGTTTTCGTTGTCGTACCAAGAAACTACCTGTACCTGATATGTGTCTTCGTCAATCTTTGCTACCATTGTCTGTGTAGCATCGAAGAGAGAACCGAATCTCATACCGATAACATCGCTGGATACGATCTGGTCTTCGTTGTAACCGAAGGAAGCGGAAGAAGCAGCCTTCATAGCAGCGTTGATACCGTCTACAGTAACATCTGCACCCTTAACAACTGCTGTAAGGATTGTTGTAGAACCTGTAGGAACGGGAACTCTCTGTGCAGCACCGATGAGTTTGCCGTTGAGTTCAGGAATAACTAAACCGATTGCTTTAGCAGCACCTGTTGAGTTAGGAACGATGTTAACAGCACCTGCTCTTGCACGTCTGAGGTCGCCTTTTCTGTGGGGACCGTCAAGAACCATCTGGTCACCGGTGTAAGCATGAACAGTTGTCATGATACCTGACTGGATAGCAGCGTACTTGTTAAGAGCATTAGCCATAGGAGCAAGACAGTTTGT
>JAZSLF010000097.1:0-71728 GCA_045535205.1 Eubacteriales bacterium | reverse complement strand
CGTCGGCATTAAGGGGTCCTCAAACAGACTTGTCTGTTTGGGGTTCACGCCATAGTTACCTATGGTAGAGGGAAAAACGCTCTCAAAGCAGAGAACCCCAAGTCGCCGAAGGCAACTTGAGGACCCCTGCGCAGATGTGGCGGGCATTTGCCCGCCTTTTCTATGTCAGATAATTTCATCAAGAAATATTTGTCTTATACAAGCTTTTCTTTTCACATCTGCGTTATGCCAAGTTTGTCTTCGGTCTGTAACGGCACACCGATAGGTGTGCCGTTGGTATATACATCAAGAATTAAGATTGCCTTTGATTTTGAGCAAAATTTCGGTTAGTGCTTTCACTTCGGACGGAGAAATGTTTTTCATGATCTTGGACTCAAAACGTTGTATATAGGAAAAAGCATTTTCATAAATATTTGAACCTTTTTCCGTAATATAAACACGCACCGAACGAAGATCATATTTGTCGGGTACTCTGGTTACGTATCCATCGCTTTCCATTTTTTGCAGAGAGATGCTTACAGTAGGAGCTTTTAGACCTGTACTCTTGACAATGTCAAGTTGAGTTACCCCGTCTTTTTGAGCTAATGCAAATAGAATTGCTTTTATGCTTTTAGACATAGCAACACTTTGCTTTTCTCTGTTTTTTTCTTCGTTGAAGAGCTCTTTTGATATCGTGCCTATTAATTTAATGGGGAGAGAATAGTCAACGCTTGACTCGGTTGATAATCTGGCGTTATAATTATTTACGCTGAATTTCATAACTTTTCTCTTTTCTATTTTGTTCTTTGTGTTAATTATACCAAAAATATGATAAAATGTCAACTGAATATGTAAATAAATAACAAGATAGTTAAAATGATAAAGTTTTTTTGCGTTATATCACAAGAAAAAGGGTACAGTAGATCCTGTACCCCATTGAGTTTAATTATAATGTAATTGTGAATTCAAGATCGCATCTTTCGTGAGCTTCCTTTGAAACGGAGAAATAGGTTTTGCCGTTATCGGATTTGAAGTCAACGTCATCACCGTTCAGCTTTATTGACTTTGCATCTGCTGTATGAATTACAATATCAAAAGAGGGAACATCTCCCATGCCCTTGATAACGGGATCTGAGAGCTTGTATTTGTCCTCTGATCTCTTTTCTCTGCCTTCGTAAGAGCCTTCTCTGGTTTTGATAGTAAATTTGAAGCCGCCGTCATAGGACTCGGAGATAAACATATTTGTATTTGCCCACTGCCCGTTCAGATAATCGTAAGTAAGGCCGTCATCTTCATAAAGGTCAAAGGAACAGTCAGCTCCATGATAAATATTTACTGTATATTTATCGCCGTTGAATTTTTCAACATATGGCTGAGGATCCATAGATACAACGATACTTCCGCATTTTACGAAGAGGGCACCGCCTCTGCCTTCAGGAATCTTATATTCTATAACCTGTCCGCCTTCATAGATCTCGCCTGTGAAATAATCGTACCACTTGCCTTCGGGGAGTGTTATCTTCATGTCAAATACACCGACGAGGAAGCTGTCGCCGAACATATAGCTGTTGGCAACATAGTCATATTCAGGGTGATCTTCATATACGAGAGAGAGTGCTCTTGCGATGGGCATAGACGTGAGAGCAGCTTTTCTTGCCATAGAATAAATATATGGGAAAAGGGAAGAACGGAGCTTGCCGTAGTATCTTGTCATGTTTTCAAGCTCATCACCCATGAACCAGGGCTGCTGCCAGTTTCTCCAGCCAAGCTGCTGTACCCAGGGCATAAAGAACGCATAGTGAAGGCCTTCGGGAATTGTTGCTTCCATATCGGCAGTTACGTTTGTGTGGCCTGAAAGACCGTAGTTAAGCATAGCAACTACCGTGTCATATCCACCGCCTGTGTCACCTGCCCATGAAGCACAGTACTGTTGGCTTCCTGCATACATACAGGGAGTATAAATTATAGCTCGTCTTCCGTCAGTATAATTCTCAAAGCCTTCCTTCATTTGTTTTACGTAGAGAACAGGGTATACATTATGTACTTCATCATCAAAATATTTTCCGCCCCAAAGTCTGTCGGGATGGTCATTTACCTGGAAAGCACCGTCAAGCTTAAATGCAGAAGCACCATTGTCTACAAATTTTTTGAGATGCTCAAACCAAGGCTCGTCACGTTTTGTTATTCCGTCCATGTAATTGGGGCATGCGAGGTGTTCGTCGAGAATTGAAGCACCTTCAAAAGTATATTCTTTGTTGAGTTTCTTTGCAAGTGCACCAGCCTGTCTTTCTTCTTCCCAAAGAAGATCATAGTCCTGACAGAGCCAGAGACTGAGCTTGAAGCCCATCAGTCTGAGGTTAAAGAAGAATGTTTCAGGGCCACTCTGATTTTCGGGAAGCCAACCGGGAAGATAAAATCTGTCTTCGTGCCATTTTTTTTGAATGGAACGGTCATAGTGGTGAGTCATCCACTGAGGTTCAAGGCCTACCATATCACAGGGAATTTCTTCACGTCTGAACATAAGACAGTCCCAAAGCATTTCACGTGCATTGGTCTGTTCGTTGAGAACAAATGTATGTCCATAGAATGACTTAGGCATGATAAGGGGTCTTCCGGCTACGCTTGCCTGAAGATCAAGAATATCGGAAAGCTTGTGGCTTTCGGGGATGAATAAGTAAAAATCTATGTTTCCCTTATGTGCTTCGATTACCATTTTGTCAGGGTCTTCTTTTCCTATGTCGAAGGTATGAGCATATGTGCAGTTGAGAAGCAAACCATAACCGTTTGTGCTCATAACAAAGGGTACAGGTCCGTAAGAAGCAATATTTCTTATGTCAAGTCTCGATTTAGTTCCTCTTCTTGCGATGCTTTCACGGCTTTCGTCACCTAAACCGAATATTCTTTCGTCATCGGTAAGCGAAGCTGTGATGGTAAATCCTTTTTTGGTATAACTTTTACCCTTGTATCCATCGAAATCAAATGTAACAGGTTCTTTGGTGCCTATTACCGTAAGACTTGATGTTTTCTTATTAACAACAAGTGTAATACCGTCAGCAATGACACTGTATGTATCGTCATTTTCAGCACATTCTGCATTAATTTCTCCGCTTTCCTTGAGTATGTTATAGCGGGAGAGCAAGCTTTCTGTGTATTCTCCGTTTTCTGCCATTCTGAAACGGAAAATGCCTTTTTCAATGGCACGTATTTCAAAATTCATGCCGCATCCTGTAATATTGATCATAGCTTTGTTTGGACTGTGTCCTCTCCTTACTGAATTTTATATTATTATTGTTCAAGTGCTTTTTCAAGTGCTATTGCAAGCTGATCGGCACATGAGGTCTTCTTAAATCCGCAGATATTTCCTTTTAAAATCTTAATTACGGTTTCTGCTTTCATTCCGTCTACAAGCTTTGATATAGCTTTGAGGTTGCCGTTGCATCCACCTGTGAATGAAACATTTGAAACAATGCCGTCATTCAGATCGAATGAAATTTTTGAGCAACAAACTCCGTTTGTTTTGTAATCCATAATCATTATCTTTCCTAAATCAATTTTATTCTATAACGGTCGTTTCCGAAAGTGATTTATAGTTGAGGGAAACGTTTAATTCTTCTCCCGTTATTTTGATGCTTGTGCAATCATCGGGTAACTTTTCGTTTTCGCCCGTACTCTTATAAGTGCCTGTGAAGCTTTCATCGTTGATCTTGAGATTTCCGGACGTAAGAACGGATACATCATATTCATCGCTGTCAAGAGTAATGCTTGCATCAATTGTTCCGTTTTTTGAGTTTACAGCGAATGTGTGGCAAAATTCTACGGAACCGCCAATGTACAGGTTAGCAGAGTCACAAGTGAATGTATTAAAGGAGCAATCCTGAAGTGTGATCTCGCTGTAATTTGCGGTGACAGACACGCTTGATACGGTTGATATGTTGGTGAAAGATACTTTTCCTTTATCTAAACAGAACTTATAATCGGTTTCTGTCGACATATCCGAAACGTTAATATTACCGTTTGCAATTGTAAAATCAAGAATATTGATATCTCTTTCATCGGAGATATAGATGTTGATTTCCTTAGTTCCTTCTATTTTATTACCGAGTCTGAGAAGAGATCGTATTCCTTTAAAGGTGTAATCAGAATCCCAAAAAGTAAGCATTGATGAAATGTCAACGTATTCATCGAAGGAAATTACTCTGTTTGTTGTGGATATAGAATAATAGTTTTCATTGAAATTTATGAATTCAATATATTCGTTGTCATTACCTGTGTAAACGTTAATGTCTGCATCTGTCGCATCAAGTGATATTTTTGATATTTCCGTATTATTAAGCTCAACGGTATATATGTATTTGCCGTCAGTCTTTTGAGGGAAGAGAAGTATACCGTTTGATTTTGCAATACTTGATGCAATAAGGCAAACAATAATTCCGAATACTGTCAGTATGCCGGCTACAACAAGGAAAAACTTAGACATAGGCTTCATGCTCCGGCACACTCCTTTCTGATGCGGTTTATATATGCTTTATATTTCTTTAAGCAACCGGAAAGAAAATCAGAGAATTTTTTCCATAAAATCGGAATTGCACGCACAGCGGTATTATAACTGCAAATTGAAAGTGCTAAAGTGACTCCCGCAAGTGCTAAAGCAAATCCGATCTCATAAAGACCCTCGGGAAGAACGGAGAATATTTTGATAATTCCGTAAATCAGCCCCGCAAATGTACCAACACCGCCGACTGCTATCAAGGCTACAAGAAGCAAAATAAAGAAAAGAATCAGAGCTCCGATGAGGATGTACACTGCAAGTGCACCAACGCCTGCTCCCACAAATCCGAGAGCAATCAAAGGAGCTTTAGGAGCAATTCTTTTTGCAAATTCTTTTTTACCCTCTGCAGAAAGCTGTTGCTTGGAATTACCGACCTTTGAAATGATCTTTGTGCTTTCAGTTGATGTGAAATTATTGTCCGAATTCTTCTTTTCTCTGTTGTGAACTGCTTTGATCTGTGTTGTCTTGAAGTTCGATGTATCTGTATTTGAAGTGCTCTCTGTTTTAACAGAAGTAAATAGCATGGTCTTTGCTTCCGAGGCAGTTTTATTTGAAGTGTCATCCCTGCGTGTATATACTTTTACATCGGTTTTATCATCATTTACAGCAATAGACTTACTGAAATTTTTCGATATGGTTGCAGTGGTTGAATTTACGTCGTTATTTACGGTGTCTTTTATGCTCTCATTTTTTTTACGCAGTCTGATAACGTAATTTGTCGCAAGCTCTTCAACTTGAACCAAGTCATTGAAAGAAGCAATTCTTTTTTTATCGCTATCTGTGAGTGCTTTTGCAACCTTCAGGGTATGATGACGGGATGCTTCCTTTGTCAGCCCGTTTTCGATCAGGGACTGTTCAAATCCAATTAAAAAGGCTTTAATTTCCATTGTATTACCTCGTAGGAAATTTTTTATAATTACTTGAATTTTTTATTATAATAATGTATCATTACTATAATAACAAAAAAAGGAGCAAATTTCAATATGAGAATGCGAAAAAAAAAGCGTGGAGCACAAAGACTTTTTGCACTTTCTTCTATAATATGTGAAAATCCTGCAAAGTACGAGGGAAATTTTGATTCTTTGTTTAAAAATAGTTTTCCCCTTCGTCTTGAAATAGGCTGCGGAAAAGGTGATTTTATATGTCAGCTTTCAAAGCGTGATAATGAATATAATTATTTTGCTATGGAAAAAGTAAATGACGTTATAGTGGTTGCTGCTGAAAAATATGCTTCGTCAAGAGGTCTTGGAGGACTTTCTCCTCACGGTAACTGGCAAGGTCCTGACGGTCATATATATGAAGATGGTGAATGCTGGGATATACCGATGGAAATGAGGGGTAACGTAAGATTTATTCCCGGAGATGCCGGTGAGCTTACTAAAATGTTTCCTCCCGAAACATTTGACACGATCTATGCAAATTTCAGCGACCCGTGGACTAAAAACGGACAGGCTGACAGACGCCTTACTGCACCCGGATTTCTCAAGATTTATAACAGTCTTTTAAAACCCGGAGGAATGTTTATTTTCAAAACTGACAATATTCAGTTGTTTGAATATTCACTTGAAACAGTTGAAAATTCAGAGCTTGAGCTTGTATACTACACTAAGGATCTCCATACTGATATAAAGAATGAAAACAACATTCAGACCGAATATGAGCGTAATTTTTCAGCCAAAGGCTTTAAGATCAATTATCTTGAAGCTAAAAAAGCATAAGGCAAATATGATAGGGAATAGTAGAAAACCTCAAGCGATGTTGCTTGAGGTTTTTGTATTTACGATTAGTCAAAGTTTGCTGCGATTATGCCTTCGACCCACTTAACGATATTTGTTCTTTCTTCAAGAGAGATCTTTTTAACGAATGAGAACTTACCGCCATCAATGGTGTAGATGTCATCAAGTACGTTTGTACCTGCTTCTGTAAGGATATCCTTAACGACCTTAACACCCTTGCTGTCCTTGTCGCCGTCAACAACGAGAGCAACGTTAAGAGCTCTCTGTTTATTGAGCTCGCCGCAGAATCTTCTGAGCTTATCGTTGGGCATATCCTTCATTGTAAGGCAGATAACAACGAGCTTTTCCTTATCGCAGGGAAATGCGGGGGGAACGTCGTCTACCTGACACTTAAATGCTTCGGAAATTGCGGTTGCGAAGGTAATAACCTTCTTTTTAGGTGTAGAGTAAATTACTCTCATTTTTACAGTTTGCATGATGATGCCTCCAAAAATTCTTTTATATTACATAACTAATGATAACATATTAATCAATAAAATGGAAGAGGTAAAATGAATAATTGTAAAAAAAGTCAGGCTTTTTTTCTATAAACGTCAGACTTTTTTTCTTTTTTGTTAAAATATGTAACTCCGAGTTTGCTAATAGCGCTAATAACTGGCGAAAGAATTATATTTAATACAAGCTCAAAGGGGAAGTTTAATCCGACCATAGTTATAAATACAAACATCAAAATATTTCCACCTTCGAATCCGAATTTCGTAAGAAAAGGCTTGAATACGGTTAAACAACCGATTACATAAACGCCTGTGTTAACTACAGGGCATACGATTGCTGCTAAATATGTAGCTAAAACTCTACTAACAACTGTTAATGCAATAGGGAATTTTCCACTTAGTTTCTCTATACCTGAATAAACAAGACCTGCTGCTAAACCTGACAGCGTACCTTTTAAAAGAACGATAACAGCCGTTCCGATGGGGCTGAGTGAAAAGAAAGCCGCTGCAGCACCTGAAAATAGTATTACACAGCCTGAAAGAAAGCCAAGCCAAGCTCCTTCTTTATAACCCAATGCTACAGCACCGATTACAACAGGAACAAGAACTAAAGACACTGACGTAATACCAAGATTAATGAAGTTGCCAAGCAATTGAAAAATGATAACGATTGCTGACAGAAGCCCTAAAAAAACGAGCCTTACAAGTTTGTTGTGAGATTGCTTTGACACAATTACCTCCTGGGACTTTAACCCAATACTGCCTCCCATAAACTCTTATGGTGAAACGTATGTAAAATTTTATGTTTTTGATTATATCATCAAAAAATACAAATGTCAATCATTCAAGCTTTATGAATTAATATTTTTTATATGGTTGGTTTTTCTTATAAAGTATGGCTGCACCGATTACTGTAAGATTTTCTACTATCTCGTATTCGTCATTACAATAGGGAATAATACTTTTTGCATTTCCGCCTGTTGCAATAAACCGAAGTTCTTTATTAATATCAAGAGACGCCTTACTCCTGAGAATATGCTCAATATATGAATTAATTGTGAACACATTCCCGTAGATCACACCTGCAATAACGCTGTCTGCCGTATTTTTCCCAAGGATAGATTTGGGCTTCTTTAAAGGGTATTTTCCGATAAGCTCTGTTGATTCACACAATGAGTTTAATGCCATGGAAGCCCCCGGTAAAATTGCGGCACCTATAAATTGTTTTTTATCATCGACAAAGGATATTGTGGTCGCAGTACCCATGTCAACAATAACGGCAGGAGGATTAAACAGCTTTAACGTCGCCGCAACGTTACACACAATATCAGAGCCGAGCTCAGCCGGATTATCTGTATAAATAGTAAATCCAGTTTTTGTGCCTGAACCAATATAAAAAGGTTGGCTTCGTGTGATCTCACGAAGTGCAGCCGCTACATTGTGAGTTAATGACGGAGCGACGGAAGAAATAACACATCGTTTAACATCTTTATCAAAACCCTTGGCGTTTAACAAAGAACGAATTATCAGAACATACTCATCAATGCTTTTGGGAGACAGTGATGATATCATAAACGTACACAGCGGCTCATAAAACTCATCGGAGTTCAGGTTGAAAATTCCGAATTTTATGTTTGAATTACCAATGTCAGCTGCAATAAGCATTTTAACCTCCAAAATATAAAAATACATTCTCTCAATTATACAAAATTTTCATTTTGTATAATTGCAGGTATAGATCAGTTAGAAATAATTATTGATAATTATACCCAACGTTTCTTCTCTGCTTTCCTATTTTATTAAATCAGCACCCATAGATAACTATGGGTGCTGAATAATTAACACTTGAAATTAACTTAATTAATTAAGGGAGTGTTACTTCAAAGTACATATATCTGCTCTGACCGGATGAATCAATAGGATACATACAAGGAACCTTGTTATCAACTATAGATCCGTTTCTGGGTGAACAAATGATAAGTGATGTTGTTACCTCATTCTTTTGTGTAAAGTTCTGACATGCAACAAGGGAGAATGTCTTTCCGAGTGAATCATCAGCTTTCCATATTTCTACTCTTGCATCTCTGTCAACAGGCATTGCAAGGATGTGGAGTTCGCCATCTGTGTTTTCGATCATTCTCATACAGTAGAAGTTTGAAGGAGATGCGAATGCGATGGGTTCGTTGAACAGAAGCTTGGGTTCTGCACCGGGAGTTGCGATATCATATACTGTGTGCCACATCTGGTAATACTGTGTATCGTGATGATCTCTGCCGTGCATTCTTGTTGTTGTAAGAACGTGCATCTTGTTATCGCTTGTGATATAAACGTCGCCGTTTGCGTTGTTACCTGTTGTGGGATAAAGCTCTCTTGCAACCTGAGAGTAGTCTGCAGGAACTATTGTCTGTGCTGTATATCCTGACTTAGTCATATCGGGAATATGGAACATAGTGATTTCATCCCAAGCGTAGTTTACGTTGTAAACAATACCCTTGAGTCCTACACATTCAAGCAGACATGCTCTTTCGCCAATGATGTACATACCTCCCTTTCCATCCGGGAATGTATAGAGGTAGCAGTTTCTGTAGTGATCCCACATTACTGTGCTGTTTCCGCCTTCCCACTGATGTGTACGGTAGTTATATGTGAACCAGCATACATAGAATCCGAGTTCGTCACGACCGCCACAGTAGAAGATCTGGATCTTGCCTGTTGTCTTATCCATTACAGGCTGTGAGTAGCCGTAACCGCCGGGAGCATCGCCGCCGGGATATGCTCTGTTTGTTCTGGAGTATGTGATGTTATAAGAACCGTCAGCATTGGGCTTGGAGGGGTCAAAGTAACCGAGAGAGATGGACGCATATGCAGGGTCGTCAAAATCGTCATCAGGACAGATGAAGTAAACAAGACCGTCATCACCGTAAATGAGCTGAGGCTTTGTTGTGTGAGCTGTTACCGAGTATTCGCCAAGAGCCTTATAGGAACCGTCGTCATAGATGCGGAAGAGCGTGATCTTACCAGCGCCTGTGTAATTGCCACGATCCATGTCTGCGTATGTGTGGTAAACTGCGAAAGTACCGTAAGGAGTCTTAAGCATTTTTGCTTCGTGGTTACTGTGGTAAGCGAGATATGATGAGAAGCTTGCAAGCTTCTTGGAGTCGGTAATTGCGTATCCATCGGAAGCCCAGTTGCTTGTGTTTTCATAGCCAACCTGAGGATCTGCGGAGGTACCGTCGAGTACATCAGAATAAGAGGAATCCTTGATGATGTTTGTCTTAACACGAACTACGTATGCTTCACCGTTATATCTGATCGTATAGAATACATAAGCATTGGGTGAAGAATTTGACCAGCTGCTGTGGAGCTCAACGAAACCGCCGTATACTTCTGCTGTTACTTCATAACCTGTAGCATTGGAGATAGCACGTGCAAATCTGTCACCGAGTGAACGAGCTGTGAGAGCTGATTCGCTACTGTACTTAAAGTACATCTGAAGGTTTGTAGCAGAACCTGCGATAAATTCATAACCGTTCTGGTTCTGGTAATAGTTCCAGTAGTTATTCCATACGCCTGCTGCATCAACTTCAGCAACTCCGTAGCGTTCTTCAAGACGAAGTCTTGCGGCTGTATTTGCTGCGGAAAGTGACTTGCAGAAAACAAGAGAGTCGATGTATACGCAGTCGCCTACAATTGCATCAGTAAAGTAGTCTATACGAAGACCCTTGATACTTCCGGACCAATTGCTGTTTGCAGAAAGGTCAACAATTTGTGTTTTGAATTCAGAGCTCTTTGTGCAAGAGAATGTAGGACATTCATATCCGCCTGTGGGAACATCAATGTTGCCGCATACATAGTAGAAGTTAGCCTTGGGGCCCTGTCTCTGTACTGTTGTGGGCATATTGTAGGTGTATACAATATACTTATATGTATCAGCGGATATTCCCTCTTCTGTAAGGTCTACATAAATGCTGGGGTCAGCACCTGCTGTAGCTGTTGCTTTAATTGCATTCTGTGTAGCGGAATATTCAATTCTACTGTTGTTGGAATTTGAAACGTATTCAAGCTTTCCTTCGGAATTGAAAGGAACTACATAATCATCGCCGAAGTAGTAACCAAGACCTTCCTTAATGGGAGCATCTGTAATGCTGTAGGAAGCCTTTGCAGCTTCTCTTGCCGTTGCTACGGAGTTTGCTCTTGCAAGTGATGCTGTAAATATAATGGAATCAATATAGATGGTATCGCCTACATTTGCACCGACGAAGAGACGGAGTGTTGCACTGTCACCGTTCCAAGTGCTTACGTTGGAAAGATCAACGATCTGTGCGTGATAACGACCGTCTGTATTCAGTTCATAGGAAACGAGGTTACCGTATGCACCGAATGCAGATTCAACAGCAGCGTCAGAGTTGCTGATTTCTGAGCTGTTGGGAGTCATATATGTGATAACTGCGTATTTATAATCGTCAGAGCTGATTTCGCTCATGTTAAGTGTAGCATCGATTCCGTTTGAAACGGTTTCAGAAGCAACAAACTTAGCTGACTGCTGTGTAGCTTCAAAAGGAAGTGCTTCTGCTGAGCCGAATACCTTTGTTACAGCCTGAAGAAGACCGGATACCGTTCTCTTCATCATAAGAGAGTCCTTACCGTTTACAAGACCGTCTTCGTTGAAGTCAGCTTTGCGTGTGTCAACTGCTTCGCCGTGAATGGTAACTCTCTTCATCTTGAGAATATCTCTTGCGTTGATAATTCCGTCGCCTGTAAGGTCACCGATAAGAATTGTCTCTTCGGAACCAATTGTCAGGGATTCGCAATTTGCTGCACTGTCAAATATGTATTCGATATTGTCGGGAAGAACTACTTCTTCGTAGTCGCAGTAAGAACCTTCGGGAACAGGACTTCTTGATGCTGTAGAATCGCCATGCTTGTGGTTGAGGTATTCGCCCTCATCCTCAAAGTTCAATTCAGTTGTCACTACACCTGCAGAAACAACTTTGAAATTATCGATCATGATAATACCGGGGTAACCAATAAGGATAACACCGTCTGTTCTGCATGTCTGACCTGCAACTGATGTAACCTGTACACCGTCAAGGTATACAGTACAACCTGCTGAAGTATATTGAAGCTCTACTCTTCTCCAGTGAGTAGAAGCTACTTCTCCCCATTCTATTGATTTAGTCTGGGAGCCGACCTTAATGTGAGTGGGTGTAATTTCAACGGCACCTGCGTTGATGGCCAAAACCGGGGCACCTTCAGCATCTGCTGCCATTGAAATTTCGAATGAAATTGACGAATCGGTGGCATTTATCGACATGTTTGTCAGGAATGAATAAACATTGTCACCACTGAGTTCAAGACACTGCTCTGAAGGAGCTGCACTTGAGATGATTGCCATAGATGATATGATCATCATTAAAGCAAGCACTAATGATAAAATTC
The DNA here is from genome assembly GCA_045535205.1 of Eubacteriales bacterium. Taxonomy (GTDB): domain Bacteria; phylum Bacillota; class Clostridia; order Oscillospirales; family CAG-272; genus RUG14199. The sequence continues at coordinate 59,531 of JAZSLF010000097.1, read as the reverse complement.
TTTTCATTTTATCCTCCATAAATAAATAATTATTTATATTATACACTATATAAATCAAAAGTCAATGCTTTTTGTCATAATTATCAAAAAAACAACACACAGCCGATAAGGCTGTGTGCATTTGAAATAAATTAAGGTAAAGTTATTGTGAAATATTTGTAAATGTATCCACCACCGGATTCCACCGGATAGAAACAAGGAACAACGTTATCTATAACTGATCCGTTTCTTGAGTTAGTTGTAATGATCGAAGAGTTTGGTGTGGTGGAGTCTGAGAAATTCTTACATCCTGCAAGTTCAAACGTAAAGGCTTTATCATCTGTTTCCTTCCAAATCTCGCATCTTGCACCTCTGTCGGTGGGCATGGCAAGTATATAAAGTTCGCCCTTTGCAGATTCGGCCATTCGCATTGTATATCCGTTTGATTCGGTTGCGAATGCTATAGGTTTGTTATAAACCTCAAGAGGTTTCATACCAGGTGTTGTGCAATCGTATACCGCATGCCACATTTCACTGTACTTATAATCGTGATGATATGTTCCATGCATAGATTTTGTGGAAAGCACGTGCAGATATCCATCCTGGGTAAGAAGAGTATCACCGTGTCTGTTATTTCCGATTGTAGGATAGAGAGAACGTGCACTTTGAGTATAGTCTGCTTCGAGTATGCAGGTTCTGGTGTATGCTGTGGAATGAATGTCGGGGAAATGGAAAAGATTCATTTCGTCCCAAGCGTAATCTGCACCTGTTACTGTATTCGCAAGTCCGAGTGTTGAAAGGAGTACGTCTCTTCCGGCAACCAAATATATACCGTCTTTGCCGTCTGAGAAACCGTAAATATAACAATGTCTGTAGGAATTGATTACAGTTGAATATTGGTAGGGTTCCCATTCGTGATCGATGTAGTCGTAAATAGTCCATGCGAAGTAACCTGCATCCTGTCCGCCGCATGCAAATACGTATATTTTACCATTTGTATCGTCAAGTATGGGTTGGAGATAACCATAGCCTGCGGGACAAGGACCGCCGCTGTAAGGAATGGTCGTTCTTCCGCCGTGAATGTCGTAAGAGCCGTCCGAATTGGGTTCAGAGGGATCAAAGTAAAGAACAAGGTTGTTCATGTGGTCCCATTGGTCATCGGTGCTTACTACATAGACCATTCCGTCTGCTGCGTACATAATATTCGGCTTTGATGTGTGGTAAGCAAAATCCCATGAGCCGAGCTCCTTTGAAGAACCGTCATCGTAAATTCTGTAAAGTCCGAAATGAGCCGCACCGATAACTCCCCATCTTGAGCTGTCTTCCCATTGAGGAAGAACTGCGAATGTTCCGTAAGGTGTATCGACAAGTCTTGTTTCGTGGTTGCTGTGAATTGCAAGGCTGGCTTCCACTTTGGGAAGATTTACAGAGTCGGTTGCAGAGAGATCTTCGCTGAACCATGTGCTTGTGTTTACTGTTGAAACGACAGGATCATCAGCCGTACCGTCAAGCACGTCATGATAAGTGTCATCCTTATTGATACAGGTCAATATTCTCACATTATAGGATTTTTCCTTATATGTAAGAGTATAATGAATGTATCCTGACGGATAATCACTTGAATTAAAGCTGTCTTTGAGACTTGCAAAACCGTTGTTGACTTCGCATTCTATTTTTTTACCTGTAGCTTCGGAAATGGCACGTGCCATTCTGTCTCCGAGAGAACGTGCAGTAAATCTTTCGGTTTTCGTATGGAAACGGAAATACATTGCTGCATCTGAGCCGTTTGCAGAGATATATTCGTATCCGTTTGCGTTTCTGTGATAAGAGTAGTATTCATTCCAGATTTCAGCTGTAGATGCTGCAAGGCTGACGCCGTTTCTGTCTTTTACTCTCAGTTCTCCTGCCTGTGCAGCGGAGGTCTCTGATTTACAGAAAATAATGGAATCAATATAAGCGGTGTCGTTTGCATAGCAATCTGTAAAGAAGTCAATTCTGAAACCGGTGAGAAGTCCTTTCCATGTGGAAATATTTGAAGTGTTGATAATATATGTTGCATACTTCCCTGTCTTTTCACAACCGAAAGACGGTGTTTCATATCCCGCTGTAGGTTGTGAAATATTTTCGTTTACGAAATAGATATTAGCGAGAGGTCCGTATCTTTGTGTTTCAACAGGAATTTTGTATGTGTAGGCAATAAATTTATAAGTGTCAGAAGAAATGTTCTCTGCGGCAAGGTCAAGATAAATACTCGGGTCATTTCCTGCAGTTGCAACAGCCTTGAGTGAATTGTCTTCATACGATACGGAGCTGTTATTGTATGAGGAAACTTTATAGGAAATTTTTTCTTCGGAATCAAATCTGATCACGTAATTTCCGTTCCCGTCAAATGAGCCGATGGGACCGTTTGGATCAAGGTCATTGTATATACCGTAACCCGTTTTTGAAGCGGTTCTGTTTGAAGCGGCCGCTTCTGCTTTGTTTTCTGTTGATGTAAATATAACGGAATCAATGTAAATGGTGTCACCCTCATTGGCTGCGGTGAAAAATCTTATGGTAGCTTTATCTCCGTTCCAGGTGCTGACGGTTGAAAGATCGATTACCTTTGAATGAAAATAACCGTCTGTGATAAGCTCATAATTAATAAGATTTCCGTATGCACCAAATGCGGATTGAAAGGCAACCGCAGAGTTGGATACTTCGTCGCTGTTGGGTGTCATGTAAGTAATTACAGCATATTTGTATACGGTGGGATCTATGTTATCGAGCGTAAAAGTTGCATCAAGACCGTTCGTTGATATATCGTTTGCGGTCAGCTTGGCTGCAGCTTGTTCTTCGTCGAAGTCAGCAGGTGACGTGCTACCGTAATCCTTGTATACCGGTGTGATAATATTGAGAACGGTCTTTTTGAGAGACAATGAGTCCTTTGCATTAAGAACAGCATTATAATCAAAATCTCCAAACCGATAATCTATTTCTTTTTTTCCTGTTGTAGACTGCTTTAACAGTAATACATCTTTAGCATTGATAAGCTTGTCAAGATTAATATCTCCCACAAGAACTGTTTCAACTGAACCTACTGTAAGAACAGAGCAACTGTCTGTGCTGTTGAAAAGATAAGTGATATTAGCGGCAGCATTTGCATCGTAGTCATAGTAGGAGCCTTCGGGAACCGTGACAATGTTGCCGCTTGAGTCAGCAGACATATTTGCACCGATGGCACTTGTGTCGGAAAAATCCATAAACAGAACTTCTTTTGATTTCGACGTAATGCTAATGTTGTCGAAATGGTGGGTACCGGGATAGCCGATCAAATAAAAACCATCGTTTCTTCCGCTTGTTCCGGGACTGTTGATAATTTCTTCGCCGTCTATGTACACCGTACATCCTGCGGAGTCGAATTTGATTTCAACTTTTCTCCAATGCTCAATTTCCATAGCCCCCCACGATATTGCTTTTGAGGTTTCGCCGATTGAAACATTGGTCGAAGTGATGGTAAGCGTGCTGTTTACCGAAAGAGTTGCTGCTCCGTCAGAGTTTCTTGAAAAAGACATATCAAATGAAATAAGAGTGTCGGCAGGGTCGATAGTAACGTTTGTGAAAAAGGCATAGCTTCCTCTTTCATCAAGAACGTAGCATTTGTCCTGCGGTGTCGCAGACACGCTGAATATGAACATTGGTAACAGCATTGTTGCGATCAACAAGAGAGAAATGATTTTTTTCACGATTATACCTCCGTAAAATATTTGTTTTTACCATTATGTAAATAGTATACAGTTTTTGGTGCGATCTGTCAATGCATATTATATAAAGGTACTAAAAATCAATTTAAATAAGGCTCCCCGTTTATGAGGAGCCTTAGGTTGTACTTTAATTACGGAAGCTCTGCTGTAAAGAATTTATACAATGTACCTCCGTTGCTGTCGGTCGGGTAAATGCAGTAGACCTTATTGTTTATGGTAGAACCGCTTCTTCTATTTGTTATGATAATTGAGGTTGAAGGACTTGAACCGTCGGAAAATGCTCTGCAGCCTACAAGATCAAAGGACAATGCATTTTGATCTGTTTCTTTCCATATTTCACAACGGGCACTTTTGTCTGTAGGCATTGCAAAAATGTAAAGCTCGCCGTCTGTGTTCTCTGTCATTCTTACTGAATAGAAATGAGAAGGACTGATAAACTTAATTGGTTTATTATATATCTCAATAGGCTTCATTCCCGGAGTTGTACAATCGTATACCGCATGCCACATTTCCTGATACCTTGTATCGTGGTGATAGGTACCGTGCATAAACTTTGTTGAAAGTATATGAAGGTAACCGTCTTCGGTGAGATATGTGTCACCGTTTCTGTTATTAGCTATCGTGGGATAAAGCTGGCGGTACGTCTGAGTATAGTCTGCTTCAAGTACAACTGTTCTTGTATATCCTGTGTTGTTCATGTTAGGGATGTGGAAGAGGTTAACTTCATCCCAGGCATAATCAGCACCGGTTACTGTGCCTGCGAGACCAAGTGTTGAAAGAAGCACATCACGGCCTGCAACAAGATATATACCTCTGTTTCCGTCGCTGTAACCATAGAAATAACAATGCCTGTAGGTATTTATTTGTGCTGTATAGGATGAACTTGTTTCCCAGGAGTGTGTGTTATAATTGTATATAGTCCACGCAAGATAACCGCCGTTTGAACCGCCGGATGCCATAATATAAATCTTACCATTTGTATCATCGAGTATGGGCTGGATATATCCGTATCCGCCGGGTGCTCTGCCGCCGGTATAGCTGATGTTCGTTCTGCCGCCGTGAATATTGTACGAACCGTCTGAGTTGGGTGCAGAGGGATCGAAATAAAGCATCAGACTGCTTACGTAATCACTTTGGTCATCGTTCTGAGAAATATATATATTTCCGTCTGCTGCATACATTATGTTAGGCTTTGACGTGTGATGTGCCATGTCCCAAGTGCCGAGCTGTGTATATGAGCCATCGTCATAAATTCTGAAAAGTGTAAAATTAGCACCGCCTATTGTTCCCCAGGAATTGCTGTCTGCCCACAACGGAATAACGGCAAAAGTACCGTAAGGCGTTTCTACTATTCTTGTTTCATGATTACTGTGAGCTGCGAGAGGGCTGGTAGAGTGAGGCAGAGACGTAGAATCGGAAATGTACAGACCGTCGGAAAACCATGTGTTTGTGTTATATGATACAGGCTGAGGGTCGCTCTCTGTTCCGTCAAGTACATCATAGTATGAAGAGTCTTTCATAATTATTGTTTCAACGTATATGCAATATGACTTGCCTTCGTAAGTTATTGTGTAGAATACGTTTGCTCTCGGTTCTGCATAACCGAAATTGTTCAGAAGATCTTCAAAGCCGCTGTGTACTTCAGCTGTAATCTGATAGCCTGTCGCTTCGGTTATAGCTCTGCCGAGTCTGTCGCCGAGTGAACGGGGTGTGAATTTAGTTGAATCTGTATTATAGCGGAAATAAAGTGTAACGTTTGTGCCGCTTACCGTAACAAATTCATTACTGTTTGAATACTGGTGATAGGCACAGAATTCATTCCATATGCCCGAAGCGTTAAAGGCGGAGCCGCCGCCGTTTCTGTCTTTTACTCTGTCGTTACCTATCTTGATTGCAGAGGTTGAGTCTTTAGCGAAAACAATGGAATCTATGTATACTGTATCACCTGCGTAGCAATCTGAGAAATAGTCGATTCTGAGTCCCGAAAGCATTCCGTTCCATGTGCTGACACTATTCATGTCAATAATTGCAACTGCGTAATTTCCGGACTTTTTACAGTTGAACAACGGTGTTTCATATCCTGCAGCAGGACCGTCAATATATTCATTTACAAAATACATATTTGCGGGAGGGTCGCTTCTCTGTGTTGTTGTGGGTATCATATAAGTATACACGATGTATTTATATGTGTTTGCAGAAATATTTTCTGCGGCAAGGTCAAGATAAATGCTGGGGTCAGAACCTGCCGTTGCCGTTGCCTTCAGTGAATCGTTCTCAAAGGCTGCCTTACTGTTGTTGCCGTTAGTAACTTTGTTAATGACTTTGTCTTCCGTATCAAATCTGATAACGTAATTTCCGTTATTGTCAACGGAACCGATAGCGGCAGTTGGGTCTGGCTTGTCTACTATGCTGTAGGAGGCTTTGAAAGCTTCTCTTTCGGCTGCTGCGGTTTTTGCTTTTGAAAGGGTTGCCGTAAATATTACGGAATCAATATAAACAGTATCGCCTTCATTGGCAGCTGTGAAATAACGAAGCGTTGCTTTATCTCCGTTCCACGTGCTGATCTCTGAAAGGTCAATTATCTGTGAGTGGAAAAATCCGTCATTTATAAGCTCATATTCTACAAGGTTGCCGTATGCTCCGAAGGAAGAAGCAACAGCGGCATTTGAGTTTTTATTATCCTTGCTGTTCGGTGTCATGTAAGTGATTACAGCAAATTTATATGATTCGGGGTCAATACTGTCTAAATTAAGTGTTGCATCAATTCCTTCTGTTACAGTTTCCGAAGCTGTGAGCTTAGCACTGTTCATATCCGTATCATATTCTGCTTTTGTCTGTGAGCCGACAACTTTGTATACAGGATTAAGCTTGCCTGTAGCTGTCCTTTTAAGCTGCAGAGAATCCTTGCCGTTAATAAGACCGTCGGAGTTCATATCAGCTGCAAGATTATCCACGCTGTCGCCGTGTACGGTTGCACGCTTCATCTTGAGAATATCTCTTGCATTGATAACACCGTCATCGGTAAGGTCTCCGAGAAGAATGTTTTTTTCAGTACCTGTCGTCAATGCAGTACAGCTGTCTTCGCTGTTGAAAATATAGCTGATGTTTGCAGTTGTAACATCAGGCTCATAATCATAATATGAATTCTGAGGAACGGTTTTTACAGTTCCTGAGGAATCCGCCGAAAGACAAGATGCAATAACGGAATTGCTGCTGAAATCAACAGACACCAATTCTGCACCGTTTGATTTTATCTTAACATTATCAATATAATGATCTCCGGGGAATGCTATGAAGAAAAATCCATCGTTTCTTCCTTGCACTCCTGCTGCAAAAAACACCTGTTCTCCGTCAAGATACACGGTACAGCCTGCAGTTGAAAAGACTACCTCAACGTGTCTCCAATGGGTGATTTCAGCATCACCCCAAAGAATAGGCTGATTTGTTCCTCCTGCAATTATAGATGTTTCCGTAATCTCTACGGCCGCATTGATCAAGAGCTTTGGGTTCTCCTGTGAGTTTTTGGCAAATGACCAATCAAATTCGATTGAACTGTCTGACGGTGAAAGAGTTAAGTTGTTGAAAAATGCATAGCTTCCTGATTCGTCAAAGCCGTAGCATTTATCCTCCGGTTGTGCTGATACATGTATGCTGAATGCAGACATGATCAGTACTAATACCATAAGAACGGAAATCAATCTTTTCATACTTTTCTCCTTGTTTATATTTTGTGAATAAATTATACAATAATTCAACTGAATTGTCAATTTTTTGTGCGTATTGATCAAAAAGCAAATCCCGAGAAAATTCCCGGGATTTGTCTTGATTAATTGGAAGTAATATACTTTTCGTTGTAAAGAAATTTCATCTTATCATAGTGTGCTGCGTTCGTCATATAAATGTAAGGATTTACATAAAGAATTCCTGCAATACCGCATGAAATCAAGGTAAATATTCCCCAACCTATAAAAGAAAGGTCAAGCAAAAATGTATGCATTTTATGACCCTTCATCATTTGAGAACTGAGGCGGAGAATATCATTTGCTGACATATCCGGACATTCGGAAAGCAGATACGGTACAAGTCTGTATTCATAAGCTTTAATGATACCGGGAATTATAAACAGCATAGACCATAGTGTAATATAAAGATCTTTTAGGAACATAGTCTTAACGTTATTTTTATAATTGCACTTAAAACCGTTGAAGACATTAAGTATTTTGCCGGGTTGGTAAAGTGAATTGTACATATAAGCGGAAGTTCCGATCTCAAGGGGCGAAAGAACGAATATTTTAATTAAAACGGCAAATGTGAAGACTGCAAATGCTACTACAGCCGTTATACCTGCAAATACTGTGAATACTTCGCTGTACTGAGCGAAAAATTCTTTGATCTGCGGGGGAATACTCGTTGACAGATTACTGTCCGTACTGTTAATATCACTCATGTTAAGAGTAATATTCAAAAACGATGAGGCATTTGAGCTACCGTTTAAAAATTCTGTAATAATTAAGGCTACAAGAACAGTTTTCCAATAATTCTTTTTAAAGAAAAACAGACCTCTTTCCTTAACTTCTGATATTGACCACATATAATCACTCCTTTAAGCTTTATAACATATTATTTAACGTGTAGAATAATTAAATTTCGCATAAATCTTGAAAAACAGCAGAATACATTGTATCATATAATCATATATGAATAAAAAATAAGGAACTGTTTTATGATAAAAAAATATTCATCGTTTCTCGGAAAGCTCGCTTTGTTTGCGGCAACGGTCATTTGGGGAAGCTCCTTCTTTATTATGAAAAATACGGTTGAGCACATTCCCTCCAATCTGCTTCTTGCAATCAGATTTACTTTCGGTTTTTTTGCACTATCTCTTATTTTTGCGGTAAAATGGAAAAAAGCAGATGCTTATTATTTGAAGTGGGGTTCCCTTGCAGGAGTTGTTTTGTATACAGCTTATCTTATGCAGACTCTCGGACTGACCGACCCTGTACATACTCCGGGTAAAAATGCATTTTTAACGGCTGTATACTGTGTCATTGTACCATTCTTGTTTTGGATATTCAACAAAAAGCGTCCGAGCGTATTTAATATTGCTGCAGCTTTTGTGTGCATATTGGGAATATGGCTCATAGCGGTTGAGGGCGAAGGAACTGTCGGTTGGGGTGATTTGCTCACGCTTGTCGGAGGCTTGATGTATGCTTTCCACATTATTATAATCTCAAACTGCTCAAAAAGCAAGGATATAATTCTGATTACTATAATACAATTCGGGGCTGCTGCGGTATGTTCGTGGACAATGTCCTTCATTCAGGGGAATGTTTCGGCAATTACTTCCGTAAACAGAGGAGATTTGTTATCACTTGGTTATCTCGCTCTGTTTTGTACTACGATCGCATTACTTCTTCAGAATGTCGGTCAGAAATACGTTCCACCCGCTTCTGCTTCAATCATACTAAGTCTTGAAAGTGTTTTCGGTGCGTTATTTTCAATAATATTTTATCATGAAAAGCTATCGGCAAAAAAAGCACTCGGTTTTATTATAATTTTTGCTGCTATAATGATAAGCGAAGCACTTCCCGAATTAAGAAAATCTAAAAAAAGCTGAAGTCGGCCCCTGCATAACAGGGGCCGAAGCTTTAGTTTGGAACTTTCAGTTTACTAACAACATAATCCGTGACATCGTCAGAAGAAATGCTTAGAACAAACGCAAACTCGTCAATAAGCAGCTTCATCGCTTCTTTGAGATAACGCTCGTCCGTTAACTGATAATGTTTCTTTTGACGTCTGAGCTCATCCTGTTTAACGTACAGCTGTTCAATAACAGCTATAATTTCTGCTTTATCTCCGCTTTTTAGTAGGTTATTTGTAAATTCTTTGCGTTTTACCTCGCAGGAAACCCATTCGGTAATTCCGGTCAACAATTTATCAATAACGCTGTCAACTTCACTTTTTGTAAGGATAGGTCTTATTCGTGATACTAATGTTTCATTTTCACAGGGGACGTATATCAAGGAATGAACGTCGTTCAACGGTTGTAATACATAATATGTATTTATTTTATCGCCGAAGGAGTGCTCTGCAAGTTCTTTAACTGTGCAAACTCCGTGTGTTCCGTATATTATTGCAGTTCCCGATGAATACATTCTATCTCCCCTTTTCTGTTATTTGTACCAAATTTAGCACAGTATAATTATACCATAAAAATTCAATTAATTCAATAATTCAAATGTTATAATTTTTAGCGTGTTATTTTGTAAACAATATACAAAAATGCGTGAATATTTTGCCTTTTTATAATTGTCACGGTATGACTGAACGATCGATCTTTCTTGCATTTTCTTTCAATTTTAAGTATTTTTGTTTCGTTGCCATTCCGCCTCTTAAATGTCTTTCCATCTTATTGCGTTTTAATATTTCGGAAACCTTCACATATAATTCTCCGTTTATGTATTTTAACCTTTCCGTTATGTCTTTGTGTACCGTTGATTTGCTGATGTTGAAGTGTGCCGCTGTCTCTCGGACTGTAGTTTCGTGTTCTACCAGGTACACAGCAAGAGCTTCGCACCGTCTGTTTAATGTCTCAGAATATCCCATAGGTGTTCCCTTTCCGTTCATTCTGATTAAATATATGAATAAAGGTGCTGATTTATTCAAAAAAAATAAATATGAATTTTTTGAAATGAAAAAATTCATAATAACATAAATATCCCCATTAATATTCAAAGTTGATTGAATATTAATGGGGATAGCTTGTATATTTATGTAAAATAATGAATTATTTAAGCATAACCTGTCCGCCTGTTACGGGAACGGCCTGACCGGTCTCATATTTTTGTGAAATAATATATGAAATAGCAAGACAAACGTCTTCGGTACGGCATCCTCTTCCGAGAGGAACCTTAGATTCATAGAATTTACGAACGTCTTCAACGGTTTTAGCTCCGGGAACCTTACCGGCGTTGAGATATTGGACAAAAAGCCCTTTTTCAGGATCGGACCACAGCGGACCGTCGAGGAAATTACCGGGGCATACGGCATTGACCTTTATTCCGTAAGGAGCAAGCTCCATGGCGAAGGACTGAGTAAGACCTATTCCTCCGAATTTACTGCCTGCATAAGCAAAGTTTTTATTGCTTCCCTCAAGGCCTGATTTTGAGTTGATCTCGATAATATCAAACATAATCTCGTCATTTGCCTTTCTTTGTGCCTTCATCACCTTTGAAGAGTATTTTGCACAAAGAAAATATGCGTTATAGTTGACGTTTTCAACGAGATTAAAGTTTGCAAGAGTCATTTCATCAAGGCTTCCTGCTCTGACTATTCCTGCGTTGTTAATAAAGAAGTCAACTCCGCCGAATGTAAGAGCAGTTGTTTCGATTAAAGCTTTAACGGAATTTTCATCAGTAACATTGGTCGTAACTGCTATCGCATTTGCCCCGTATTTGTTTCTGAATTCCTCTGCCGCTGCTTTAGCACCTTCTTCGTTCATATCAGCGACGACAATGTTTGCACCTTTTGATGCAAAATAGTCTGCAATTCCAAGTCCGAAGCCCTGTGCACTTCCGGTGATAACAGCGGTCTTTCCTGTATATTCGCCGCAACCGTTTACTGTGCTGACTGAGTAGGAGCCAATGCCATCCACATATACGCTGACAGGTGTTTTTCCATTAAGCTCAAACAGAGCACCCGGAGCTGCGGTAGCTTCACAGCCTTCATTGGCTTCTCCAATAAATTTTACAATAAACTTACCGGATTTATCGGAAAGACTGTATCTTAATTCGGCTGCTGTTAATGCTGCAATATTCATGTTTACCTCACTTATTTATGTAGCCGCCTTTTACGGCATAGTATTCAATTCTTTCTTTCAATGATTTTTCTTCTGAAGCTGTGCTGAACATGGAGTTGTCCATATTCCCGGTAGCACAGATTTCATGGCCTATAAGGGCATATGTTGCTTTTTTCAGATGTGAAAATTCGGGAGCCTCGGCTGCCGGACAGATAAAAGACTGTCTCGGTGAATTTATATCCTCGCCGCTTATCTGAAAGAAGTTGTTAGCCTCACAAAGAGACATAATTCTTTCAAGCTGCTCCATAGTGTTTCGGGATGGCATGTAGGTAATTGCATTGAATCCGATCTTAGATAAATATGACACAAGACTGTCGAGGTAATCATCCTCAAACTTCTGTGCTTTTTTGTCACCCGTAGGGGAGTCTCCAACATCACCGAGATAAGCATATGCAGATATTGCCCCCACTTCTCTTGCGAGCTTTACAAACTCGGTTATATGAAGAAGCTCATCATCTGCATCTATATATATTTTTTCTATGAGACCGCTTTTCATAATGCCCAACAGATCATATTTGTAGAATTTTTCGGGGGCTTCCAACAAATCCTGCTTTTTCTTATCGGCAAGCATTTTTCCCTGAAGCTTTTCAATAAATGATACTGCTTCTTTTCTATCGTGATATATATCGCATATCATGTTTGTCAGAGCATACAGAACGTGTCTTTCCGTAATGCTTCCACCGTCATTTCTCTTTGATAACGGACATACATCCTGTTCAAATGAAAGCTCTATGCCGTATGGTGAGCAAAGTTCATTGATCTTATCACACATTGCGGCATTTCTCAGATTTCTGGCAATTCTCTTTGTTCTGAGTACAGCTTCAACCTTTTCAATATTTTGATGCGGTATTCCGTGCATAGCGACATATGCACAGGAGATCTGATCCGGATTGTTGAGACGCTTCCCTTCAAATTCCGTTGAAGTAAGACTTACTCTGACCTCACAGCCTACCGTTACGGGCATTCCGAGGATTTTTCCCGCTTCGATGAATTCATATGCACCGCCAACGCTGTCATGATCCATGATCCCGGCTGTTTTAAGACCCGAGAGCCATGCCGTGTATAAAGCAGCACAGGGTGTGTACGGTGAAAATGAATAGCAGGTATGTATGTGGTTGTTTACAAATTCCTTTGTTTCGGGCATATCAAGAAGCCCTTCGCAGTGCATTCTGTATATATCGGTCAGCGCTGAAAGTCTATCGTCTTTATTTGCGTTCGGGTCGAACATAATATCTTTTAAGTAATAATATTTTTCCATATTTATTCTCCGCATGATCCGTCGTTTACGCCGGGAATAGCTGACGGCTCTTTGCCTGTCATAAATTTGTATGAGTTGATATAAAAATCAAGCTTACTCTTTGTATCATTTGAGCTTGGCGAATAATTATCACGCCTTATCCCTCTCAAAAGTATGTTTTTCGGAGTATCTTCGGGGTCAATAAGCTCAATAGCATCTGTCCTGTAGCCTGCCGCTTCAAGTCTTGCAAGTCTGAGTGCATCTGTTGCCGCACTGCAGAGCTTTTGCTTGAGCATAGAATACTTTGAAAGAAATTCAAGCTCAGGGCAGTTCATAATATTAAACATTTCGTGCTGACAGCAAGGTGTAGACAGAATAACCTTTGAACGATTTCTTATTGCACAGTCAAGGACAATATCTGTCGCAATATCGCAAGCATGGAGAGATACAACGAGGTGTATGGGATGGTCAGGCTTATATTTCATTATGTCACCGCAAATAAAGCACATACCGTCGTAATTTAAATCCGATGCTACCTTACTGCAATAATTAATAACACTTTCTTTAAGGTCAATGCACGTAAGCTCAACATCTCTGTTTAGTGTTTTTGTAAGATAATGATAAAGTGCAAAGCTAAGGTAACTTTTACCGCAACAAAGATCGGCAACGAAAAGCATGTCCTCCTTGGGAAGATACTTAACGATGTCACGTACCTGTTCTGCAAAACGGTTGATCTGTCTGAATTTTGCTTGCTTTTTATCATGAACACGTCCGTTTTTATCGGAAATTCCGAGGTATTTAAGAAATTCCTCAGTTCCGTCGAAAATATAATTCTTCTCTCTGTCGTTAGATTCTTTTATATTTTGTACTTTGACGGTGTTGTCGACTTTTGTGATCAGAGTGCACTTCCCTTTTTTAGATATCATCAAGGAAGCGGTGCCGTTCGTTGTGTTAAGGTCAGCCTGCTTTGCTCCCGACGAGATTATCTCTGTTACAGCAGAGCAAATTTCTTGAGCATTTATATTTTTGTGGGTCACTCGGCCTTCCGTCAGAAAGTATTCAAGCTGAATTACGTATTCGTTTGATATGTTCTTTTGAGTTCCTTTGATCTTCAGAACGTCTCCTGCGGGTAGCTTTGAAAATGTCAAGCTCCGTAGAGCTCCGTTTTCGAGTGCTGTCTTTACAATTCTCGAAAATTTAATAGCATTATCGTTTATTGATGTGTTTTCCATTATTCTTATGCTTTTTTACTATCTTCCTGATCCTTATCTTTTTTCTTTTTGAAACTGATCTTGGATTCGGTTCTGTTTAAAATACGCTTGATATTTTCTTTGTGTTTTATAGTTACGATAGCCGCAACTATGAAGGCGAACAATACACCGCAATATTCAACTTTGTATGAATTCGGATTGATAGATACTACGTTGAACAATATGAGAGGATATACGAGTGCACTGATAACAGAGCCCATTGAAATATATTTAGTTCCGATAACAAGGATAAGGAATATAAGCAGGATAGGAATGAATGTTTTAATGCTCGTCATCATTATAAGTACAGCTACGGTTACAACACCCTTGCCGCCCTTAAAGCCGTAATATATGGGGAATATATGCCCGAAGATACAGGCAAGTCCTGCAAGATAGGTCCCGAAAAGACCGAGTAAAAAACCGCCGATAAAACAAGACGCAACAGCTTTTAAAGCATCTCCTAAAATGGTTATAACACCTGCAGCCGTGCCGTAGGTTCTTTGCATATTTGTTGCACCTGCATTATGACTTCCGTAATTGCGTATATCATCCTTATAAAATATTTTAGAGAAGATTATGCCGAAATTCAGACTTCCGAGAAAATAACCTATTGCCGCAATCAAAATTGCACCTAATATTATAACAGCTGACGAGAGTCCGTTTGCATCAGCAAATTTTTCGCTTACAAATCTGGATATGAAATTATAATACAACATGATGCTGCTCCCTTATGTTTTATTCTTCTTCACCCTTTTGTCTGACAACGATCCTTATGGGAGTTCCCTTAAATCCGAAGGTCTGTCTGAGACAGTTTTCAAGGTATCTCTGATAAGAGAAGTGGAAAAGCTCAGCATCGTTGCAGAATGTGATGAACGTGGGAGGTGCAACAGATGCCTGTGTCATGTAATATATCTTGAGACGTCTTCCCTTGTCTGAGGGGGGCTGAACTCTGTTGACAGCATCAGCAAGCACGTCATTGAGCATACCTGTAGTAACCCTCATCATAGTTTGGTTATGAACATAATTAATGTATTCAAACAGCTTATCGACACGCTGACCTGTCTTTGCGGAAATGAACATAATGGGAGCGTATCTCATATATCCGAGAGCCTCGTATACGTCTTTTGTGTAATCGTTGACAGTATTATTATCCTTTTCAACCTTGTCCCATTTATTGACTGCAATAATTACAGCCTTGCCTGCTTCGTGTGCAAGACCTGCAATTTTTTCATCCTGTTCGGTCACGCCCTCCGCCGCATCAATTAAAAGAATGCATACGTTAGCTCTCTCTATTGCCATTTTTGCACGGAGTACGCTGAACTGTTCTATTCTGTCATTGACCTTACTCTTGCGGCGTATGCCGGCGGTATCGATCAGATTATATTTGCCGTGTTCGTTTTCAAAATGAGTATCTATTGCATCACGTGTTGTTCCTGCCATGTCAGATACAATTAGTCTGTCATCACCGAGAATTTTATTGATAAGCGAGCTTTTACCCGCATTGGGTTTTCCGATAACCGCAACGCTGATAACGTCATCGTCGTCACCTTCGGCATCGTCGATTTCGGGTAACGCATCCATTACGGCATCAAGCATATCGCCTGTACCTGTGCCGTGGATAGATGAAAGTGCAATCAGCTCACTATCAAATCCGAGCTCATAAAATTCATAAAATTCCGGAGGAACAGCACCTATAGAGTCAGCTTTATTTATACAAGGTATAACAGGTTTTCCGCTTTTTTTAAGCATAACGGCAATATCCATATCATCTGCAACAAGCCCTGTTTTAATATCGCACATAAATACGATTACGTCTGCTGTATCAATTGCTATTTGTGCCTGTTCTCTCATCTTTTTGAGGATCATGTCGTCGGTTTTCGGTTCGATACCGCCTGTATCGATTACAATGAATTTTTTTCCTCTCCATTCCGTTTCACCGTAAATGCGGTCACGTGTTATTCCGGGAACGTCTTCGACAATTGCCCTTCTTTCTCCGATGAGCTTATTGAATAAAGTGCTTTTACCCACATTGGGTCGTCCCACTATTGCAATCACGGGTTTGTACATACTTTTCAACCTCCGTTTAATATTTACCGTTATAAATCATTTTAATATAATCACAATTTTTATTTAAAAACGCTTCTGCTTCGATAAGCGAAATTCTGTATTCGGTATATCCTCCGAATACTTCTGGAACATCTGCTATTATGACAAAGTATTCACCGTCTATATAGTAATCGGGATATATGCTGTATGCAGGTTGAAAATTTCCGAGAAGCTCTTCGCTGCTTTTGCTGTCAAGCTGGGTATCGTTACTTTGAGTCATGGTAAATTTACCGTTGCTAAAAGCTTTATAAAATTTTTTAAGATCGGAGACGACCTCATCAAATCCGATCGTTTCTCCCGTAGCAACGTTATAATTTACGCTTTTCAGAATTTTGAAATAATAATCCTCCGAGCTGTTGGAATATGTTCCTTCAGCTTTGCAGGATAGAAAATCCCCCGCCTGAAGCATGATATTATACTGATGGATTATATATGAAGCACTCTGGTTTTCCTGATACGGAAAATTACTTCCGTTACAATACTCTTCTTCATTCTGTCTGAGTATTGAATTGAATTCATTAAGATCCCTGCCGTCGCTTGATGAAACAACAGGAAATTTGATTATTTTTATATATCCGTTTTTATTAGTCTCAATATTTCTGATTTCTGTGTTAAAAATAGCTTCGGGAAGCTCAGGCAGAACCTTTTCCGGTTTCGGCATTAATATGATAATTAATACCGCCGCCGCAAGACACAGAAATGCAATAGTGAGAAGAAGCTTCTTTGTATTAAATTTCATTGTTATTCTCCCAACAAAGTGAAAAGGAAATCTGCACCGTCATTTTCAACAAATTGTATTTCAACTCCGAGCTTTTCGGCAAGCTCCTCCGGAGTCATACCGCAAAGAAATAGGTCTCCCTCGGCTCTGAGCATAGATCGGCTGAGGAGCAATACTTCGCCGAGCTCGATGCCGCTGAGGCTGTTCAGAATATCCTGTCCGGTGAGAAGGCCTGTTACAGTCACTTCTCCGCCGAAAAATTTATTCTTTATCTTATGAACGTTGATCTTTAGGTGGGGACAAAACTCGCTCAGCCTGTCACAGCATTTTTTTATCAGTTCATAAGCGGCTTCGCCCGTAGCTACTGATATATTTCTGCTTAATGCTTTGTCCTCGTCATTAATGTTGAGCATGGCATTTTGAAATTCACGGTCAAAGGATGAGATCATTCCCACACCGTTTTCAATCTGTGTAAATTCTTCCCAATATTCGTAATCGGGAATATCGATGCCGCCCTTTAAATAAAATTCATCGGCACAGAAGAATATCCTTGAGCCGTATTTCTTTAAGCATTTATCTGAAAAATCCGATACTTGACGAACAACCTCTCTGCATTCCTCTTCGGTGAAGGGTTCAAGAGGATATAAGCCGTCTCTGTATGCGGTAAGTCCGGCAGGAACGACAGATACACTTTCCATATGTGGAAACAGTTTTGATAAATCATTCATTGTTTTGGTAAGGTTCTCTTTGTCGTTTACTCCTCTGCACAGAACTATTTGTCCACGCATGGAAATACCGTTTTCATAGAGCATATCAAGATAAGAAAGAACCTTACCTGCATTTTTATTAAGCATCATTTTGCATCTGAGCTCAGGGTCGGTGGTGTGTACGGAAATGTTCACGGGAGAAATACGCATTTCAATTATTCTCTCTATATCCCTGATTTCAAGATTTGTCATGGTTATGTAATTGCCGTGAAGAAACGACAGACGTGAGTCATCATCCTTGAAGTAAAGTGATTTTCTTAGTCCCTTGGGAAGCTGATCGATAAAGCAAAAAATGCATTTGTTGGCACATCTCATTTTTTTATCCATCAGGGGAGTTTCAAATTCGAGACCAATATCGTCATAAATATCTTTTTTTATATTAAATTCTAATACTTTACCGTTTCTGTCAACTGTAATATATATATTTTCATCAGCAAGGTAAAATCTGAAATCGAGTACGTCCCTGATTTCTTTGCCGTTGATCGATATGAGTATATCTTCAGTACGTATACCTGCCTTGGCGGCTCTTGAACGAGGAATAACGGAAGTTATTTTTACCATAACATCCTCCTTTTCATACTTTTACAGTATATTATACACTAAAACCGCACACAAGGTCAATATATATTATATAAATAATAACACACAATTATTAAACGGCTTCAAAACGTAAGCCGTAAAAAAACTTAACGTTTCAGGTAGGCTGATATTTTATCGAGAGCACTCTTTTCTATACGGCTTACGTATGAGCGTGATATTCCGAGAAGCTCGGAGACCTCTCTCTGCGTGATTTCTTTTCCGTAACCGATACCGTAACGAAGCTTTACAATTTTACGTTCTCTTTCGGAGAGAATATTATCTATATAATATAATGCTTTTTGACATTTTTCTTTTCTGTCAAGATCCTCTGCGATGGTGTCCTCGGTTTTGATTATGTCAAGATATGTAAGCGGATTTCCGTCTTTATCAATGTCAATTGTTTCGTTGATCGATACTTCGAGATTTTGCTTTTTGCGTGCTCTGAAGTACATTAAAATTTCATTTTGAATACACCTTGAAGCGTACGTGGCAAATTTAACGTTACTGTTATGATTGAAGGAGTCGATTGCTTTTATAAGTCCTATTGTTCCGATAGAAACAAGGTCGTCTGTATTTTTTGACCCGCTGTAATATTTCCTGACAATATGTGCGACAAGCCTTTGATTGTGAATTATAAGAATGTCCCTCGCTTCAAGACTTCCCTGTTCCTTAAACATACAAAACAGATTCTCTTCCTCTTCACAGGACAACGGGGGCGGAAAGTTTTGGTTTTGGGATACACTCAGCATTAAAAATGAAGCTGCAAGTATAGCGTATAAATAAAAATATATCATAATCACCTCCGGTTTTTAACAGTATATTCCGAAATAACATTAAAACTGCTTGACCTTATGATAAAGATTTGGTATCATATTAGAGCTTCTTTGCAAAACATCTTGATTTTTGAAGGGATTTGGCAGAATAATGAAATATGAT
This sequence comes from Eubacteriales bacterium, assembly GCA_045535205.1. Lineage (GTDB taxonomy): Bacteria > Bacillota > Clostridia > Oscillospirales > CAG-272 > RUG14199. The sequence goes on along the minus strand of JAZSLF010000097.1, from coordinate 40,358 downwards.
CTTGTAATATGGGATTTTAACGGAACGTTAACCGACGATCTTCAAATTGGGATCGACAGTATTAATTCAGTTCTGGGGAGACGAAATATGCCTCTTATAAAAGATACGGAGCACTATCGCAGTATTTTTTGTTTTCCTATAATTGAATACTATAAAAAGCTTGGATTTGATTTTGATAAAGAGCCTTACAGCATAGTTGCTGATGAATGGGTGAAAGAATATCTCAGCAGAGAAAAGGACATGACTTTAAGCGATGGTGTACTATATGTGCTTGATGAGATTAAAAGAAGATCAATTTCCCAGATAATTCTTTCGTCATCGGAAGTAAATATGCTTACACGTGAAGCAAAAGCACTTGGTATTTATGACTATTTTGACGTAATTCTCGGTCTTGATAACGTGTATGCGGGCGGTAAAGCTGAAATGGCAAAACAATGGGCAAAAGGAAAAAGCTTCAATGCCCTTTTTATCGGAGATACCCTTCATGATCTTGACACGGCAAGAGCAATCGGTGCCGATTGTCTTCTCTACAGCGGCGGCCACGATGCTAAGGAAAAGCTGATGGGTGCGGGTGTTCCCGTAATTTCTCATCTTTCGGATATTATTAATTATTTGAATTAATCAAGAAAACCCGACACAGCAGTGTCGGGCATTCTTTTAACATTTTTGGAAAAATCAATAGTTTTCGCTGCTTTCAACTTCTCTGCTTCTGAAAAGGAGCGAGATACACCAAAGGCCTGCGAGTGCAACTACAGTATAAATTATACGTGCAAACAGAGCATCTTGTCCGCCGCATATCCAGGATACTATGTCAAACTGAAAAAGACCTATGCTTCCCCAATTCACAGCCCCTACTATTACGAGTATAAGTGCTATTCTGTCAAGCATTTTCAAAACCTCCATATAATTGAATATAATGCTGTAAAGCCAAATTTACATTTGTTAATACAGTATTCTTATTGTACCCTTCTTATTTTGGAAAATACATTTCAATTTATAATATGTATTTTTTATGAATTTTCAAAATATCGCTTGTAATAATGTGAAAATGAGTGTATAATTTAACAAATCGTTTTATGGAGGAACTATTATGCTTAGATTCATGATGGAAACTGCAACCGATACTCAGACCGGCTTTTTTGCTCAGTACGGTTCAATTATTTTTCTCGTTCTTATGATCGTTGTTTTCTATTTCTTCCTTATCAGACCTCAGAAAAAGCAGGAAAAAGAATTTAACAACATGCTGAACTCTCTTCAGCCCGGTGACGAAATTACAACAAAGGGCGGTATCATAGGTAAAGTTGTTTCAATTAAAGAAGAAACTATGGTTATCGAAACAAGCAAAGACAGAACAAAGATCCGTCTGCTCCGTTCTGCCGTAGCAAAGATTGACGTTAAAGCTGAAGACGCAGCTGACTGATATTTTGATAGGTTATAACGATTAAGTTCTCCGCATACATTTGTACAGAATGTGATGCGGAGGATTTTTTATGCAAAATTTCAATTCAAGAACGAGGCGGAAAGAGCTTTCGGTTTATTTAAAATACCTGTTTTCATTTGTATTATACTTGGCTGTCATCTTTGTTTTTTTACTTTTGGGTGCATTTATCACCGGTATGCTCAGCGACCCGCTCGCTATTATTAAGATAGCAGCATTGTCCTCTTTGGGTATTTCTATTATTGTGTCATCAGCACTATCAACAAGGATAATGGGAGCAAGCGTTGTATGCAATCTGGTCTGTACTGCCGTAATTGCTTTAATATTACTGTTTTTCTCTGCTGTATACAAAGACGGCTCTCCTTTACTTAACAGCGTAATACTTGGACTTGCGATTATGATATTGTCAGCTGTTACGTCCTTTTTAAGTAAGAAAAAGCCTGAAAAAAACAAGTTCAGAACGATGTATAAAAGGCACGTCTGAGCATATCACTTTATTGTTTTTTTGAATATAATATAGTAAGCCCGTTAGGGCGTTACTATTTTAAAAGAAAAGAATTTAAAGGATAAAGAGAATGAACATACTTATATTCGGTGGAGATCTCAGACAGATCTCCGCAGCTAAATTTTTTAAAAGCAAGGGTCATAACGTACACATATTTGCTATAGATGAAAGCATCCTCAAAAAACACGGTGCAGAAGATATGTTCACGGACTCCTTTGTGCCTGCTGATATTAATATTTTTCCTTTACCTGTAAGCAGAGACGGTTTGAATATAAATTGTCCTCTCAGCAAAATGGATTACGGTTTTACAGAAACTTTCAGCCGTTTTACAACAGACGATAAAGTATATCTCGGTATGCCGAATAATTTCCAAAAAAAATACTTCAGCGAACTGAAGCTCAATATAACGGATTATTATGAGTTTGAAGAAATACAGATAAAAAATGCTGTTGCAACTGCAGAAGGAGCAATTGAAACCTTTCTTACATCACTTCCGATCACTATAATGAACTCTGAGACTGTTATTTTCGGATACGGAAGAATCGGAAGGTCGCTTGCATTGAGAATGAAGGCTCTCGGCTCATCGGTCACGGTATGTGCTCGAAGCAGCAAGGATATTGCTACTGCATTTACTGACGGTATGAAGAGTCTTTCCATTAAAGATTTCTTCAGCTTTCCTTGTTTTTCACATTGTATTTTTAATACTGTTCCTTTCAGACTCTTTGATAAGGATAAAGCTGAAAAAACAAATACGCATCTGTTTATTGATCTTGCTTCAGCACCTTACGGATGTGACAATGAAGCACTTAAAGTTTTTGGTGATAAATATATCAGAGCCTCCTCTTTGCCGGGCAGAACTGTTCCTGTAACGGCAGGCAAAATTATTGCCGAAGCTATTCAAAAGGATCTGGAAGGGTGGGTGAGCTGATGATAGGTTACGGAATTTGCGGCTCGTTTTGTACCCATTCAAAAAGTCTTGAAATACTGACTGATTTGTGCAAGGATTATGATATTCAGCCCATAATAAGTTTTAATACTCTGAATATAGATACACGTTTTGGAAAAGCGAGTGAGTTTGTTGAAATAATTGAAAATACTTGCGGCAGAAAGTGTATCAATACGATCGAAACTGCGGAACCGCTTGGACCTGCAACTCCTCTTGAATTGCTTGTTATTTGTCCTTGCACCGGCAACACGCTTGCGAAAATAGCAAACGGCATTACGGATACGCCTGTAACTATGGCGGCTAAAGCACATTTGCGTTCCGACAGACCGATGCTTATAGCTCTCGCATCCAACGATGCGATGAGTACAAATTTAAAAAATATTTCTGTTTTGCTCAATAGAAAAAATGTATTCTTTCTTCCGATGATCCAGGATGACCCAAATAAAAAACCGCATTCTTTGGTGTCGGATTTTTCGCAATTCAGAGAGTCATTTGAGGCGGCAAGAGCTTGTAAGCAGCTTCGTCCGTTATTTATAGTATAAAAAGGGGCTTTTCAGCCCCTTCAGACCGAAGACAAACTCGGTATAACGCAGATGTGAGTGAAAGGATTTGTATAAAACAAGCTTTTCTTGATGAAATCATCTTATACTGAAAAGGCGGGCAAAAGCCCGCCACATCTGATTAGGCCCAAGTTGCCTTTGGCGACTTGAGGTTCTCTGCTTTTGGCGAGTTTTTCCCTCTACCATAGACAAACTATGCCGACGAGGAAAAAATCGCCAAATCTACCGTCGTTTCTCTTAGTCCGGTCAGAGTGTAGACTTTGTCTACACTCTGAAAAGGGGCTTTTCAGCCCCTTTAATTATTTCAGATCTATTACAGTAACTCCGTAATCGCCCTCTCCGTACTGTCCTGCCCTAAAGCTTTTGACTCTTTTATCTGTCTTCAGATTTTTCCATATGGCAGCACGAAGTGCTCCTGTTCCTTTACCGTGTATGACAGTAACAGATTTTACAGAGGCAACGTTTGCTTCGTCAAGATATTTATCAAGAGTAAACCATGCATCATCTCCCGTAGAGCCTCTGACATCGAGTGTAGGACTGAAGCTGCGGCTTACAGTTGCAGTATATCCCTTTGTTCCTTTTTGGGAATTTACTGATACCTTTGTGCTTTCATCAAGCATCAACGAAGAAATATTAACCCTGCTTTTAATAATGCCCATCTGAACCTCAACGTTTCCTTTTTTATCAGGATCGTCAAGCAGAACCCCGCTTGTTCCGAGCGTTTTGTGTATTACAGAATCCCCTTTTTTCAATTCCCTTGGAAGCACGTAATTCTCGGTGTTTATATTATCGACAGGATTAAGAGCATCATCTGTTTCTCTTAGCCTTTGCCTTACTGCTCTTTTGGCATCAGATAGCTTTTTGTCAAAATCCGAGGAGTTTTTATTTCTTCTGACTTCCTCAAGCTCATTAATAATATAATCAGCAGTCGCCCTTGTGCTTATAAGCATAGCCTGAGCCTGTTTGCGTGCTTTTTCAGCTTCTTTTTTGGCTTCTTTAACTGATCTGTCAAGGTTCCGCTCCGTTTCTTCCTTCATGCGTATCGCTTCAATACGGCTCTGTTTTGCGATCTCCGTTTCTTCACGAAGCCGTTGTCTTTCTCTGTCGAGCTTTTCAATGACCGCTTCAAAGCTTCTTGTTCCGTTATCAACATATTCGCCTGCTCTTTTAACAATATAATCCGGTAATCCAAGCTTTTCGGATATTGCAAAAGCGTTGGATTTGCCGGGAGCACCGATTATAAGCCTGTAAGTAGGCATAAGAGTCTCTATGTTAAATTCACAGGAAGCGTTTGTAACCCCATCTGTTTCAACGGCATAAGCCTTTAGCTCTGCGTAATGGGTAGTTGCCGCACATAGTGCACCGGCAGATCTCACTTCTTCAAGGATAGACATCGCAAGAGCAGCACCTTCGATCGGGTCGGTACCTGCACCAAGCTCATCAAAAAGAACGAGAGAACGGTCTGTCATCTTGTCGATAATGGAGACTATTCCTACCATGTGTGCCGAAAAAGTTGAGAGAGATTGTTCTATACTTTGCTCATCTCCGATGTCTGAGAATATTTCATCAAATAAACATATCTCACTTCCCTCGTCACACGGAATATGAAGCCCTGCCTGTGCCATGGCGGCAAACAAACCGATAGTTTTCAGCGTTACGGTTTTACCGCCTGTATTGGGGCCGGTTATGACAAGTAAAGAATAATCCTTTCCGAGACTTACAGTTATAGGAACTACTTTTTTTGTGTCAAGAAGAGGATGGCGTGCTCTCACCAATGAGAAATGCCGTTTGTTTGAAATAATTGGTGCTACCGCATCCATTTTGTAGGAAAGATCAGCTTTTGCAAATATAAAGGCAAGCTCTGTGATATTAAGATAATTAAGTCTTATCGAGGTTGAATTTTCAGCTGCCTTTGCAGAAAGCTCAGAAAGTATTCTTTCAATTTCATGTTTTTCTTTACTTTCGAGGGTTCTGAGCTCGTTGTTGGCATCCACAACCGAAGCGGGCTCTATAAAGAGAGTGGCTCCTGATGCCGATACATCGTGAACAAGACCTTTAACTTCATTTTTATATTCAGCTTTAACGGGAATAACGTACCTGCCGCCTCTTGTTGTTACAATGTTTTCCTGAAGATATTTTGATACGCTGTTTACTGTAGTGTACTTTTGCAAAATGTCGTGTATTTTAATACTGACATTACGCATTTTTCTTCTTATTTCAGCAAGTTCCGGACTGGCCTCGTCAGCAATCATATCCTCTGAAATTATTGCTCTTAATATTCTTTCCTCAAGGGTCCTTTCGGGAATAAGTCTAAGAAATATCTCTTCTATTGTTACTTCAAAATTTCGCTCACCTTTGATGTAATCAAGAAGACCTCTCGCCACTCTCAGTACATTTGCAACGGCAAGAAGCTCATGAGGAGAAAGTGTTGCACCTTTTTCGGCTCTGTCAATACTTTCTCTGACGTCTGTGACGTTGGAAAACGAAGGAAGTCCTTTTATACCGGAAAGCTTTTTCGCTTCATCTGTCTGCAGCAGAAGCTTTCTGACTTTTTCCTCGTTGGTTTCAGGTTTTAGTCTTCTTGCCATCTGTTTTGCTCCTTCTGTTTGACACAGATCGCAAAGAAGCTCAAGTATTTTATTAAATTCAAGTATTGATAATGCTTTACTGTTCATATTAACTATAATTACATAACGGATTTATAAAAATCCAAAGTATAAAATTCCTTTTCAAGATGGTTAATAAGATACTTTTCGGTCACGGCAGAAAACAGACCAAGCTCGCTTTTATCAAGTCTGAATGATAAAAACCTCTGTATTCGGCTTGTGGCTATATATATCAGAGATAAAATTACGGGAACGGTAACGGGGACTATAATTGAATTGGGATCAAGTCCGGTTGTTTCGCTTCCTAAGGAGATACAGCTTTCACAAAGAAGTCTGCCTCCTCTTATATCAAGATACATCGTTTCCCCGTCTGTTTTTGAACACAAGTCGCACCCAGTAAGATCCGGCATAAATCCTCCGATAACGGCAGCTTTAAATTCAAAGGCACCTTTTATCAGAGCAATATCGTATTCCTCCTTATATGCTAATGCATAAAGGGTATTCAGTGACAGCTGTAATATTTCAGGCTCACTTATGCCTTCAAGTGACAGCTCAGCTGTAATGTCACAAATATATGCGGCAAGCGAAAGCTTTTCTATAGAGTCTCTCAGAAGGTAAAAATCCTCAAGCAGATCACTGTCGTATACATAAAAATATTTATTGGATTTGCGTAGGTTGAAAACAGCATAAGTAAAAGGTTCACTTACAGAAACAAATTTGCTTCTGAGACTTTTTCCACCCTTTACCGTAACTGTCAGTTTACCCTTGTCTTCTGTGACAAGGGTAAGCAATTTATCGAAATCACCGTAATCTACGCTTTTAACAACAAGAGCCTTAACGGTTAATTCTTCCATTATTCTTATGAATCGATCTTTGCGGGATTAAAGCCGAAATTGCTGAGATTAGAATCGCTGTCACGCCATTTTTCCTTGACCTTTACCCATAAATTCAGGTATACCTGAACACCGAAAAACTCTTCCATATCTTCTCTTGCGTAGGTGCCTATTTTTTTAAGCATTTCTCCGCCTTTGCCGAGAATAATACCTTTGTGAGACTGTCTTTCACAGAAAATTTCCGCACGGATTTTGATGATTTTTCCTTCATCCTTAAATTCTTCGATGACAACAGCTGTCCCGTGGGGAATCTCATCACTAAGCATTCTGAGAAGCTTTTCTCTGACTATTTCAGCAGCGATCTGTCTTTCGGGTTGGTCGGTCACTATATCGTCGGGGAACATCCATTCAGATTCATAAAGGAATTTTTCACATTCCTCAAGAACTATTTCAACATTTTTACCTTTTGCCGCACTTACAGGTACATATGCATCAAAATTATGAAGAGTTGAGTATTCGGCTATTGTTTCTGCAAGTCTTTCTCTGTTTACAAGGTCGATCTTGTTTATGACGATAACACAAGGCAGACCGCTTTTTTTGATCTTCTGGATAATTCTCTTTTCAATCTCTCCTGCGGGGTATCCCGCTTCAACTATAAATACAACGGCATCAGAGGATACTATTGAGCTTCGTACCGATTTCATCATATAGCTGCCGAGTTTTGTTTTGGGGCTGTGCACACCGGGGGTATCAAGAAATACAAATTGGTTTTCACCTACTGTGTGAATTCCTGTAATTCTGTTTCGTGTAGTCTGGGGCTTGCTGGAAACTATGGCAATTTTTTCTCCTAAAATTGCATTCAAAAGAGTTGATTTGCCTACGTTGGGACGTCCTACTATAGAAATAAAGCCTGTTTTTTTCATTGTTTTTACCTCACAGCTTATCTTGTAAGTCCGAGTTTTTTCATCACTTCATTTTGAAGCTCGCACATGAATTTATCTTCTTCCTCTGATACTTCATGGTCAATTCCGAGAAGGTGAAGCGTTGAATGAACCGCCAAAAAAGCGACTTCTCTTTCATAGGTATGTCCGTATTCGTCCGCTTGTTCTTTTGCTCTTTTAAGATTGATCACAATATCGCCGAGCTCTGTCAGCTCTTCGTCGGGCACGTCTCCGTTTCTGAAATCATTGAGAGGAAATGACAGTACGTCTGTTACGGTATCCTTATTTCTGAATTTTGCATTAAGAGTACGGATATGCTCGTCACCGCAAAATGTAACCGAAACTTCCGTATCATAAGGGAAATTCATATAATCGAGTGTTTCTCTGATTGCTTTTTTTACGAGGAAAAGAAGACCTATTGTTTCGGTGGTTTCTTTTAACTTATTGCTGTAATATACGGTAATGCTCATTTTTTCTCTCCGCTGTTATTCCTTTTTACTTTATATTTTACTTTATCTGTACGGGCAGATCTTGTTCGCTCGTATTTATCGTAAGCCGCAATTATTCGCTGTACAAGTCTGTGTCGCACTACGTCTCTTTCAGTAAACTGATGTATTACGATATCTTCAACACCTTCAAGTATTCTGACCGCCTGTGCAAGACCGCTTTTTTGCCCGTGAGGAAGGTCTGTCTGAGTAAGGTCACCCGTGACTACGGCCTTAGAGCCCTGACCGAGTCTTGTAAGAAACATTTTCATTTGTTCACAGGTCGTGTTCTGAGCTTCGTCAAGAATTATAAATGAATCGTCAAGAGTTCGGCCTCTCATGTATGCGAGAGGGGCAATTTCTATGGTCATTTTCTCCATCAGTCTTTGACAGTTCTCAGGTCCGAGCATATCATAGAGGGCATCGTACAAAGGTCTGAGATAAGGATCTATCTTACTTTGAAGATCACCCGGAAGAAATCCAAGTCTCTCCCCTGCTTCGACAGCGGGACGAGTAAGAATTATTCTTGATACTTCATGTGCCCTAAGTGCTTTTACAGCCATGGCAACGGCAAGATATGTTTTACCTGTGCCTGCAGGTCCTACGCCGAGAACGACGGTGTTTTTGCGTATTGCATCGACATATTTCTTTTGACCGACTGTTTTCGCCTTAACGGGTTTTCCTTTTGCAGTTACACAAAAGCAATCCTCGTCGAACCCCTCCAACTCTTCAAATCTGTCGTCGCTTACCATACCTATTGCGTATTCAACGTTCTGATCGGTTACATCATCGTTAAGAGTTGCGATCTTTTTCATGTATACCATCGCTTTATAAGCGTTTTCGCACGCTGAATCTTCTCCGTCAATAACGATAACGTCACCGAAAGCTTCGTCTGAATTTCTGTTTGTAATTCTGACCCCGAAGCTATCCTCAAGCCTTCTTACGTTTTTATCATAGCTGCCGAATATCTTGGCAGTCATTTCTGTACTTTGTGTGTTTAAAAGTCTTTTGATGACAGTCACCTGCTTTATATTTTTTCAGTTTTGTATATCGACTTCAATACTCTCCCCTATATCCGCAACACAGGTTACCGTTCCTATAACGATAAGCTCGTTTTCTTTTTCAAATTCTACCGTTTCAACGGCGATAAGCTCAGCATCGCTTGCGGCTTCCGCAGTTCTCTTTGAAATCAATTTCTTTTTCATTTCCGAAATCTCTGTTTCCGATAGCTCTATGCTTTCGCTTGAATACGGGACATATGTTTTTAAGTTAACAAATAACGGAAGATCAATATAGCCGAATAAATTCAACTGTTGTTTATTTATTATTGTATCATATTCCGCATACGAAATTCTACAGTTTCCGAAAACTTTTACAGTTTTTTTGAAAAAAATCAATTCAACATCTCTCTTTTGTTCTTCTGTATAAGTTTTATTCAGCTTTGTTTTGGGAATTATCACTTTGAATTTGCGTTCGACCTGAGCTAAAACACGTCCGTCGGCTCTTTCGTATCTCAAGCTGTCCTCACCGGATGTCATGAGTCCGCTTATGAGCAGATCTCCAGATGTAACGTAATCACCCGACGAGACGGCGGGTGAGCCTTCGTAGCATTCAACGATTACTATTTGTCCGCTTTCCGAAGCTATTATGTTTGAGCACCCCGAATTTAACTTATCCGGAGGGTCTGACAGCTCCCTTACTTCAACGTGTGCATACGTTCCCTGCATATTTACGGAGATCCAACACAGGTCATCGTTAATTTTGAGATAATTATGTCTGAGGTAATCGAAATCTGTTTTTTTGTAATTTGTTCCGTATGTAAATCCCAATTGTTCAAGATTTTCCAATACCGATTCCGGCGATACGTTTTTACAGCCCTTCACATCCATATACCAAACATAGTTTTGAGAAAGGAAAACAGCTATGAAAAAGATGATAATTCCTATAAAAATACCGTATCTGTTGCGGTATTTTAACAGCAGCTTTGGTGCACCTTTTATTTTGCTTTCAGAAAACGGAATTGCTTTTTCTCTGAATGACTCCGTCAGCCTCTTTTTACTGAAGGATAAAATATCAAATCCGAACTCTATTCCGTTATTTGTCAAATTTTTGTATCTTATCTTGTTTTTCAAAAGATGATTGACAGCTGATTCTCTGTATTTTACGGGAAGTGTTATTCTGTAGCTTCCGCATATGATAAATGTAAAATAATTAATCATACATAAACTCCACCTTTTTGATCTTTCCGCAAACAGACAGCTGTCCGTTGATCAGATTTTCAAGACTCAGTCCGTTGCCTTCAAAAGACAGCTCTACATCACCACAGTTCATTTTTATACAATCATCTTCGTAAGACGTGATACTGTTACATCCCGAAACGTAGCAAACCGTCCCGATGTGTATCTCCACTACAGTATTGCTTGTTATTTCGGCTCCTATATCCGTAAGTTTTTCGAATATGTATTTACCTTTACCCTTCATATGCACCTCCGTAATATTTTTCAGTCATGAATAATAAATTATAATGACTAGATATGTATTATAAAAATATGCACTCAATACTTACTAAATTCAATATTTAAGGATATTCCAAATGAAAAGATTGATATTGTCTTTGATACTTGCTGTTTTACTTTCGGCAATAGTTGTTTCCCCCGCAGTAGCAAGTGAGGCTGTACTCGGTGCCGTCATTAATACAACAAAAGGAATAATTCCGTCAATATTTCCGCTGATGGTAGTATCGGATTTAATAATTTCCTTACTCTATCATACTGACAAAAGCAGTAACCGTTTAAATAAATATATATTTGTCTTTGTTTTATCAAATCTGTGTGGATTTCCCATCGGTGCGAAGCTGACATCGAGAATGAAAAGCGAGGGTGACATTTCTGAAAAAGGAGCTGTAATATCGGCTGTTTTATGTAATAACGTAAGCCCGTCTTTTTTGATCTTTTACGTTGGTGAAAAACTGTTTTCGTGCAGAAATATCGGAGTATTCTTATATGCAACCCAATTATTGTGTTCTGTAATTGTTTCTGTTTTATACTTGCTTTTAACAAAGAGGCAAATATACCGAACAAACCAAAATCATACGGTATATGACAGTAACCGTTATGACCTCTTGGAAAGCTTTAAAAATTCAGTTACAGGCTCTGCAATATCATGTATAAATATTGCTGCCTTTATTTCATTTTTTTCAATAATAATCAATTATTCTGCCGGAATTATAAATAAAGCAGGACTTCCGTCTGTTTTTGTATGTATTACTGCAGCAATACTTGAGATGTCGAGAGGCTGTGCGGAGGCTGTGCAGCTTCAATATTCGGATGCACTTGCTGTTTGTGCGTTCTCCGCCGGATTTTCCGGTATGTCCGTAATACTCCAGAGCATAATATTTTTAAGGAAAGAAAATATTAACGTGCGGCATTTCTTTATTCTTAAACTAATGCAAGGAGTTTTAACCTCTGTCTTTTGTTATTGCTTTTTACCGACCAATATTGAACTTCAGTCTGCATCTACGGAAAGCGGAACTGTAAACGTTTTACACGGAGGAACGCCTTCGCTGGTTACTTTGACAATAATCATTGCTTATTTATGTACTGTCGCAATACAATTTTGTTTAAATCTTTATAAGTCACGAGAAAAGTCTTGATTTCCTAATATATTTAAAGTATAATAAGCTAAGTAAGAATTTGATCGGAGTTTTATATGAAGATAAAACAAATGGAACTGGAGCAGATCTGTGCCAAATGTGAGCATTCAAGACTGATTTTTGATCCTGATAATGTTTTGTGCGAATTAAACGGAATTGTAGATGCTGCTTATTGTTGCCGCAAATTTGTTTATGATCCGCTGAAACGTATTCCGCCCAAGACCTTAAAGGTAGAGCCGCTTGAATACATTGATATAGAGTCTGATGAAGAATAACCTAAGGAGGATTTAATTGTGATTATCGCTCTTGAAGATGCAAAATATACACTTTCAAATTTTGATGAAAAGCTCGTTGAACTCGGTGCAGCTTTGCGTATAAATGATCTTAAAAATGAGGCCGAGGAGCTTGAAAAGCTTACTCTTGATCCTAATTTTTGGTCTGATTCGGATAATTCCGGAAAAATACTCAGAAATATTAAACAGTTAAAATCAAAAATCGAAGCTTACGAAAAGCTCGTACAAAAGGTTGAGGACACTCTCGTTCTTTGTGAAATGGCCATCGAGGAGAACGATGAATCTCTCGTTGATGAAATCGTAAATGATGTTGCTGATATTGAAAAAGAAGAAGAACGTCAAAGAATTGAAATTCTTCTTTCAGGAGAATATGACAGAAATAACGCTATTCTCAGTTTTCATCCCGGTGCAGGCGGAACTGAGGCTCAGGACTGGGCACTTATGCTTTACAGAATGTATACGAGATGGGGCGAAAAGCATGGCTATAACGTTAAGCTCATCGACTGGCTTGACGGTGAAGAAGCAGGCCTTAAATCAGCAACAATAATGGTTGAAGGAATTAATGCCTACGGCTATCTTAAAAGCGAAAACGGTGTTCACCGCCTTGTAAGAGTATCCCCGTTTGATTCCTCCGGAAGAAGACATACTTCATTCGCTTCTGTTGAAGTTATGCCTGAATTTGAGGATGATAATACGATTGAAATTCGTGATGAAGACCTTGAGATCACAGCCCACCGTTCAAGCGGTGCGGGCGGTCAGCATATTAATAAAACCGACTCCGCCATCAGAATTCTTCATATTCCCACAGGCATTGTTGTCGGATGTCAGACAGAAAGAAGCCAGCTTCAGAACAAGGAAACTGCAATGAAGATGCTAAAATCAAAACTTATGGAAATTAAGCAAAGAGAAAAGCTTGAAAAAATCGACGACATCAAAGGGGTTAAAACAAATATTGAATGGGGTGCACAGATACGTTCATATGTGTTTATGCCTTACACTCTTGCGAAGGATACACGTACAGGCTATGAGGACGGCAATATTCAGTCCGTTATGGACGGTGAAATTGACGGCTTTATAAACGCATATCTTAAAATGAACGCAGGCAAATAATGAAGCAGGAAGCCACCAGACAGGTTCCTTCAACAGTATTTGAAGGAATGACCTCCATAAGTGCCGTGATCAACGGCAGAAAAAACGGTGTAACGGACCGTCACATTGAGAGGGTTTTGATCGATAATGCAAAGAGAAGGAGCAAAGAAAAAGAAATAGCTTTTCTTGAACGCTGTGCCAAAGCCGAGGGGTTTGATATAAGCTTTGTTGACAGCGGAGAAATCGACTCTTTTACAACAGGTAACAGCCACGGCGGTATTATCGCTTTTTGTTCGGACAGAACTATTCCCTGTCTTGCTCCTGACAAAATTGACAGTAGCGGCTTTTACGTAATGATAGAGGGTATTGAGGATCCTTATAATTTCGGTTATGCCATACGAACGATATTTGCAGCCGGAGCGAACGGAATAATTCTTTCGCCTCGCAATTGGATGAGTGCCGCAGGTGTTGTTTGCCGTTCGTCAGCAGGAGCATCAGAGCTTATTCCGATTTTTGCTGCTTCACCCGAGGATGCTGTATCCGTATTCAGAGGTAAGGATTATAAAATAGTTGCGGCAGGTATCAGAAACTCAGTTTCAGCGTTCGACGCTGATTTAAAGAAGCCTTTATTCCTTATAGTAGGAGGAGAAAAACGAGGTATCTCTCGCTCAGTTCTTGATTTGTGTGATATTGTTGTCAGACTTGAATACGGCAGAGATTTCAACGGTTCTCTTTCAGCGGCAAGTGCTGCTTCTATACTGTCCTACGAGGTGCTTCGTCAGAACCTATAAACTAAACTATTTGTTATAAATAAAACTGCAGTGCTTACTGCAGTTTTTTTTAATATGATATTTGTTTCATTATATTATATATAAATTGTACGTATACTGTATTATTTATTGAAATAGGTCAATAATATATACAAATAGTGTATTAAGGGGGACATAGAAATGACCGGTGAGAAAAAAGGTATTGTTAAAGGAGTTCTTACAGGAGTTATAATCGGTACTGCTGTGGGAATGGTTGCGATAGGCTCAATGAAGCCTAAGAAAAAGACCATTAAGTATAAAACTGCAAATGCACTTGACACCGTAGGAACCATCATGCAGAATATTGCAGATTATACAAGATGAGTGTTCATACCTAATAAAAAAAGGAAGCAATGCTTCCTTTTTTTAGTTAATGCATAAAGCTCTCTGCTGCCGAAAGCTAACTCAGGGTCTCTTATACGTTTAATTCGTTAAGAAGATCCTTGAGGTTTTTAAGATCGTCTTCTGTAAGTGTAATGCCTTTACCCATTCTTTCATGACTTTCGTCCCATGTACGAAGATCATAAACAGGTTCTCTGCCGTTCCAGCTGATCATGTTAAGTTCTTTGATCCATCCATTGTTAGGCTGAGACACTACGCCAAGTGTTTTAACGATTTCATACTTAAAGCCTGCCATCTTTTTTCTCCTTCATAGAATAAATATTATTAATATAATTAAAATACAAATATTTCGGGAAGACCCATGTTGTACTTGTGTTGAACTTCGCCGTTAATTAAGGGAAGCAAATAGTTTATACAAGCATCGGTTACGTGATTTCCCTCGTCATTGATATATTCGCCGGGAACACATCTTACTGCGTTTGCTATGCCGAATATCTCACGGGGTTCATAGCTGATGCCATATTCGCCTTCCAAGCGAACTATGGACATCATGCAGCCGGTAGAACCGTTTACTGCACAGTTTGCTGCAGAATCGCCGACTCCGAAGGATTCGGAAATGTCTGTCTTAGAAGCGATATGAGAAGCACAGCGCTGTGAAATATTGAGTTCAACAGAGCGTACCTTGCATCCTATTTGTTCCTTTACGTAAAGCTCAAGAGCTTTACCGGTTCCTGAAAGATATTTATGTCCGAATACGTCTGCAACACCGCTTTGAGTGCCTTCGCCTACGTATCTGCCATCTTCAAATCTTATGCCTTCGGAAACAGCGATTACTACATTCGGATGCTTATTAAGAGCTGTTTTAACGTCCTCAATAAACTTATCAAGGCTGAATGTTTTTTCAGGTAAATATATGTAATCGGGTCCGTAGCCGTTTACAGGACCGGGAATTGCGGCTGCTGTTGTGAGCCAGCCTGCGTCTCTGCCCATTATTTCCACAATAGTTACTGCGGGAACTGTGTATACAGAGCAATCTCTAATGATCTCTTGCATGGTTGTTGCGATATATTTTGCCGCAGAACCGAAGCCGGGGGTATGGTCAGTACCGCAAAGGTCATTGTCAATGGTTTTTGGTACTCCGATAATACGCATATCGTAATCATGCTCTTTTGTATAAGCCGTAAGCTTGGCAACCGTATCCATAGAATCGTTGCCGCCGATATAAAAGAAATATCTTATGTCATATTTTTTGAAAAGATCAACGAGACATTCAAAAAATTCGGGATCGCTTTCAGGTGAGGGTAATTTTTTACGGCATGAACCGAGTGCTGCCGCAGGAGTGAGGGAGAGGCATCTCAGCTTGTCGTTTTCCTTGTCGCCGAGAATTGAAAATACTTCCGAAAGATTAATGAGGTCTTCCTTTAAAAAGCCTTCTATACCGTTCTTCATTCCGTATACGGTGGTAATTGTGTCCTTATTATCGAGAAGTCCGTTAATAACACCCGCAAGACTTGCGTTTATAGCTGCTGTAGGACCGCCGGACTGACCGATTACAGCTGCACCTTTAAGAATGGACATACAACCTCCAATTATATATTATATATTATATATAAGTCTAACACACATAAACGTAATTGTCAATAAAGTTATAAAAAAAAGATTTATTAGCATTGTTTTTCGACCTTCTTTTCAACTTAGCAGCGTTACAATATAATAAAAAATACTAACAAGGGATATTTTATGAGAACATCTGACGAACAACTGAAAATAGAAAAAAAGGATAACTGTATTGTGATCGGAATTAACGGCGATATTGATCACCATAGTGCAGCTATATTGAAAAAGAAAATAGATTCTTATATATTTATCGAGCAACCTAAAATGATATATCTGGATCTTTCTGACGTTTCATTTATGGACAGCTCCGGTCTCGGTCTTATACTCGGGCGGTACAGACTTTCAACTGAAGTCGGCTCAACCTTTAAAATTTTAAATCCTAATAAAAATGTAATGAAGATCCTCAAAATTGCAGGGTGTGAAAAATTTTTTGAAATAACCGGAAAGAAGAAAATAATATGAAAAAGAAAACTGTAATTATTAACTCATCACAACTGATATTCCCTTCCGTTTCCGTAAATGAATCACTTGCACGTTCATTTATCTCTTCCTTTTTGATGCAACTGAATCCGAACGTTGAGGATATTTCGGATATTAAATGTGCTGTTTCGGAAGCTGTTACCAATTCAATAGTTCACGGCTATAGCGGTACTGTGGGGATCATAAAGCTTAAAGCTTCACTTACAGATGAACGTATTGTAATTATCGACATCATTGATAAAGGCTGCGGTATTGATGATGTAGAAAAGGCTATGGAGCCGATGTATACGACAAATACAGATGGAGAAAGAAGCGGAATGGGGTTTACGGTCATGGAAACATTTACCGATAAAATTAAGGTTTATTCCAAAAACGGTAACGGCACAAGAGTAAGACTTGTGAAAAAGATTGCTTGATACATATGGAGAAGTCTGGAAAACAGTATAAGAATAACCTTGAATATTTAAAAAGTGCCGCAAACGGCGACGAGCTCGCCATGGAAGCATTAATACGTGATAATTATACACTTGTAACATCTGTTGCAAAACGATTTATAGGAAGAGGCTGTGAGCTTGAAGATCTGATACAAATAGGACTAATCGGAATGCTGAAAGCTATAAGAAGCTTTGACATAACTAAAGGAAACGCATTTTCTACTTATGCTGTTCCCATGATAATGGGAGAAATACGGAAATTTCTCAGAGATGACGGTCTTATAAAAGTAAGCAGAATACGAAAACAAAACGGATATGCGATTATTAAAGCAAAAGAAAAATACGCCTCGGAAAACGGTCGGGAACCAACCGTATCCGAATTATCCGATATGTGCAAATTAAGCTGTGAGGAGATCTGCGAAGCACTTGATGCGATCTCTCCTGTATATTCTCTTTCAGCGGTTGTCGGTGACAACGAAGGATTAACGCTTGAAAATTCACTTGCGGCTTCTGAAAATCCCTTTGAAAGTGAAATAGAAAGAATTGCACTTCTTGACTCTATTAACAGCCTTGAGCCAACATGGCGTAAAATCATTATTCTGCGTTATTATAAATGCCTGTCTCAACAAGAGACAGCTGCAAAGCTCGGTATGACTCAGGTTAAGATTTCAAGAGAAGAAAAAAAGATTTTTGCTTATTTGAGAGATAAGCTTGCATAAAATCAAATACTAAAGAGTCTCAAGCTGCAAAGGCTGAGGCTCTTTCAATATAAAAGACCGCACACCCATTGGGCGTGCGGTCTATAGTTTCAGTTATTCTTTACGATATAAATACGTTGCTGTCTCCACTGGGAATATAATAACATGCACCGAATTCACCATCATTAGAAATATATTTGCAACCTGTTATCTCACTGGTAAATAAAAGTCTTCCGGCAATATATACGCCGCAGCTTGCTTCGAGTGAAAGGTCTGCCGCATGGGCACAAGAGCCGACAGAAGCTGCAAAATTTGCAGAAACACCGAAACTGTCAAAGGTTATTTCAGGTTTTGTATAACTCTTTTTCATCGTTATCCTCCTATATATATTTCTGGTGTCGCTCATTTACCGAGAATGAGTAACTTGAGTTTAAGCACGTCTTTACTGTTTATTACACCGTCGCCGTTAAGGTCAAGTGCGTAAAGCTGTGCTTCGGTAAGTTCCTTGGAACCTGTTACGTAAAGCTTTGCTATAAGAGAGTCAAGAGCGTTCACTACGTTGTCACCGTTTACATCGCCGAGAACTGCATTAAGAATTTCGATAATACTATCCAAAGAGCTTTCCATTACGGAAGCGGAATATGTTTCAAAGGATAATGTTGAAACTGCAGCTGCCTCTTCTGTACATCTTATATCTGTTACGGAAACGAGACCTGACTTAGCTGATACTGTTATAATATCAGTCTTATAAGCACCGTTTTCAAAGGTCCATTCTACGTTTAAGGGATAATACATATCGAGACCCGATTTAAGCGTATATTCTGTGGTATTCTTTCCGTGTGCTGTGCTGAGAGTTGCCGCAGAACCGATGGCAGATGCACCGATTGCAATATTGGCTGAGGGAGAGTCAGATACAAGATAGAAAGAAATATAATCGGAGCTGTTAAGATATACCTCGTGGTTAGGACCGAATTTTGTGTAATCGGACGCTGTTGCTGTCGAGCCCTTACCCGTAATGTACATGACACCGGAACATCCGCTGTTCCAATTGTCGTTATCGCTGCTGATAATGAGCTCGCCTATATCGTAATATACAGGTGCATACTGTCCGACAGCGGCATAAACAGAATTGAATGCTTCATTGTTTTCCATAGGTGCGTAAATTCTTACAGCGTCAAGATAGAAGTTTGTATCACCCTCTGTTCTGCCCTTAAAGTCTCTGACGTATGTAGGTGTAATTACAGCTTCATAAGTGCCGTATGCAAGATCGTCAACCTTGATCACGGGAACCTGCCAAATAGCATCGGCGTTGTCTGTAGGAAGCCATTCTTCTCCGTTGTAAGTGTAGCCAAGATAGTTATTTACAAAATAACTTCTGACAGCATCGCCTGTACGAACACCGTTTACCACGTTATAAACATCTACGAATACTATACCGGCGGTTGAATCGGCGTGGCTGATAACATCAAAGCCTGTGCCGTTAAATATGAATGAAGCGTAAGCCTCGTTTTCATAATCAGGTCTTTCGGGCATTGTAAGCTTGTATGAAGAGCCTGCACTATACTGAATGTTTGCTACATTATTATATGTATCGGAATATCCGTAAACATCGTTATAAAGGGCTGTAGGAACAGAGCCTGATCCAACCTTTTCCCAACCGTAGTTACCACCGTTTTGAAGTGTTCCGCCGGCATAATTTATAAGCCCTGCGTTATCTTCAAAATAAATAGATGTTGCGGAAATAAGTTTTGCTGAAGAATAGATATATGCTGTCTGTCCATTCTGCGTAAATGAATACTGGAGATAAAAATCTACATTAATATCTGTAGTATTCGTGGAATTTACAATTACGTTACCGTTTTCAAGAGTAACTGTTACACCATTGCTGTTTACTACTGCGTTATTTACAATACTTGATGTATAAATAGTATTAACACTTCCATTTATAGCAGAAGCTATACCGCTAAGTGTATAATTTGTAACAGAATTTCTGATAGTATCGTTTTCTGCAAAATAAGCTGCAGGTATTGCTGTTTTGGAAAAACTTACAGCATAGCTGTCGTTATTAGCAGATCCGGCACTTACATAATATACTTTGATAACGTTATTTGCTGTATTCTCTCCTACAGTTATTGTTCCTGCGGGGGAAGCTTTGTCAAAAATATAACCAAGTTTGGCTTTATCAGAATATGTTACAGATGCCCCAATTGAACGATAGCCTGTTTCCGTAAGGCTGTCGTCTTTAATTCCGTCATAGTAATACTCAATGTCATATTTATACATCTTTTCATAAAGATATACTTTGTTTGAAACGTCATTATCTGCTACAAATACATTCTGAGCGATAAGTTCAGGAGAAACCACAGTAGGATCCACGACGTTTACAAATTCAGCTGTAATATTACTTTCGACGCCGTATACTGCATTTCTTGTATCATCGTAGTCATCGTATATATGTACTCGTTCGGACTTGATATTAAGATTATCGACCCAAACATTCCAATCGCCATTATCAGATCCGTATTGAATAAATCTCATAGGCATTCCGCTTTGAGTGTGTACGGGGTTACCCGCCTTATTGATCCAGCTGAGCATATAAATGCCCTTATGAGAATGCTTATTACTTACAACACCATCGGCATCATTGATAACGGGAGACTTAAAGATCCAACCATCTACTTTTGCAACAAGTACGTTGTCAATATACAGCTCTGTACTGTTGGAAGTTTCATCGCAAATAATTCTTATATGATGCCATGTGTTTTCGCCCCAAGTAAGACCGTTATCAATGTCAGTTCCGTCAAACTTAGGATCATTGAGGTTGATTCCGTAAACGTAAGCGTCATTATTTAAAGAGCCGTTGGGATTTATTGTATTTGTAACAAAGTTGACGCATGTGCCGCCGTTAGGATCCGTATTATATGAGCCGCCGAGAATTTCAATTCTCTGACCGTAGAGTCCGTTCGTATAATCAGGCTTGTAAAGAATGATACAACAGTCGGGCGACGTGAAATGCAGATCAAAGTCAATAGTGAGATTTCCTGTAATATCGGGGAATAAATCGTTCTCGTGTCTTATTACATTACCGTCGGGATTAACAAAACCAACTATAGGATAGTGGAAATCTCCGGGCTGGAAACGAAGAGCATTTTTACCGGGAATAGTAAATCCGTTTGAATAAATATTCTCCTCAAAACCAACTCTGATACCTGTAGGAGCAATAAGTTCCGTACCGAGTCCTGAGATTATAGCCTCACCGCTACCGCCTGCACCTGAAGCTGTGACGGCACTGAAAAGATAATCGGAAAGATTTGTAGAAGAACCGATATTATTATGGATCCATTCAGGACAGGATTCGCTTGTCATTGTTCTTGCCCAAAGGTATTCATTTGTTCCGATATTTTTGAAGGCAAACTTATTTCCGTTCACTTCTGCCGTCCAGAGAATATTTTCGCCTGCGGAATTCGGTTTAATATAAGGAACAGGGGAGGTACTGTCTTTACCGTTAATGATGATAGGAGTTGATACTATAGTTTCCTTTGATGAATCAACATAATTAGGAGAAGCAGCAGCGAAACCGTTTCCGGTATAAGCTGTATTCGCAATAATGTAATCTCTGCCAGAGATAGGATAATCAACGAGGCCGTATACATAATCAGTGGTATAATTACTGTAATTTTCAGTAATCTCATCTCCGCAATGGAGACATTTTTTCACTCTGGTGGTTGCGTTTTTATTGTACCAATCTGAATACATATGACCGTGTGCTTCAATAGTTCCTATGCCGGAAGCATCACCGCACACAAGACATGTGTATTTTAGCGTACCTTCAGTAGTACAGCTTGCAGGTATAAGTACGCTACCGGGATTATTTACGTGACCCGAAAAATCCCCGTCATCACTTTCATCATGGAATCCGCAATAATTACAATGGGATATTGTAATCGTACCGTGTACACAGTTGGGATCTACCGTAGTTACATCAAGTGTGTGTGTTTCGGTTTCGTGGTAATCGCAATATAAACATATTCTTTCGTGATAAACTGCATCATCATCTTCGTATGTTATCGTGTGAGCTGATTTAACGAGCTCGGAGCAACGTGTACACGTATAGCCATGAAAATCTCTGTCAACAGATGAAAGAGCTCCTGTCACATGACCGAGTGCACCGATTACATCTGTTTTTGTTGCTGTACATTCGCAAATATATGTTACTTCACCCGCAGTTGTACAAGTTGCGTTTATTCTGTTTGTTTCAACGTAATTATGCTCATGATATGTCTTCTTGAAAATGTAAACTGTTCCTGTACCGTCTGTTGTAAGTGCATCACCGCTGAATCCAACAGATTTCGTTGCATCATTAGTTGCGCCAACGACCTGTGCCTTATTGATGTGAGCACTTATAAGCTTACCGTTTTCATAGTTCCATGTGTAATTACAAAGATTTGTATCGTAGTAATTTCCAACTACAGAAGAGTGAGGATATGTGGTATTTACATTATTTCCATGAGTGATAAGGAAGGGCCTGATATTTATATATTGAGGCTGTGCTGCTGTACTTGCAATTAAATAATTTGCTGCAAGCCAGAAGCCTTTTTGACCGCTGACAGCATTAGTTCCGTTTATATCACTATTAATATACGCTGACCATGTGGATGTTGCAGGTACTTCGGAAATAATTCTGTTACCCGATACCGTAACTGTTGAAACTGTACCGTCACAATTGAATATTTTGCCTGTACCGTTGTTCACACTTACGAGAGCAAATTCTTCACCATTAATTAACTCATCGGCTATTACCCATTCAAAGGAACTATTATCATCGTAAACTTTTTCATAAAGGTAAATTCCTGCATGGTTATAACCGAATCTGAAAGGACCGCCGTCAGTATCAGGAGCCATCATATAATTCTTACTTGCGGACTGATTTGAATAGAAAGCAATTGCCCAATGATTGTTATTGATGTTACCGATTTCAAACTGACAGAAGGGATATTCAACGGAAGGCATAAGGCCACCGCCGCGAGCGTTCGCTACATCATTTCTGTACATTGCCAAGGTCTGGATACCTGCAGCTGTCTTACCGAGAGCTACAGAGTCAACAAAACCGTGTTGATTTGGCTTAGTGTTTGTATCCTGAAGGTCGAGTCTGATTCTCTTGATATTACCTGTAAAGAAGGACGCTCCATTCAACTTTGCAAAAGAAATAAGATCAAGGCTCGGTGAATTCCATCCACTCTGAATAGGGCTTGATGATACGAGGAAAGAATAATCCTGTGCAAAACCGGGATTACCTGTAGTGTCGGTATAAATACGTGCTTGCTGACCAACAGTAAGAGTAGTTCCCTGAGCTGCAAGACCTGTGTGATATGTATATGTGAAAAATCTCCAGGTGTTTGTAGAAAGGGTGCTTCTCGTAAAGTTAACTGCGAAGTTGCCGTCACCGTTTGAAGGAGACTGAAGTTTCATCCATGCTCCCTGGAACGTTGCTGTTCCGGTTATATCGCCGAGAATGTTCTCTGATCCCGTTGCAGCAGTTAATGCTGTGTTGTAATCGAATGCAGCAAATGTACTTCCGTTATATGCATCCTGTATAGGCGTAATACAAGTACCGAATACACTTGTGTCAACTTCATATGAAGGATTCCACAGGTAAGCTCCGGTGGCCTTATTTTGAAGCATATAAAGGACTTTTGCTCTGTTATCAGAGGTGGTAGGAGTGGACTGAATAAATTCCCATTCAAGTTCCGCTGTGCTGTCAGAACCCGAAACGGTGCCGTCCGCATTGATAGATACGGGTACTGATTTTGTTGTGTTTTTGTTTTCCGTACTTGCGCTGTCTGTGGGTGCGAGGGCATAAGCGGTGCCCGTGTTGTTGGTGCTGAGTACGAGATATTCTTTTCCGGGGACTACTGATGAAGCGGGTTTATAATAAAAACCGCCGACAGTATCACTGTCGGCCGCAAGTGAAACTATCGGAATAAGATTTCCGAGCATAGACACAAGCAGCAGAAGTGAAATTAAAACTTTTGGTGCTCTTTTCATAACTGACTCCTTTACAAAGTATTATATCATATCACAGGAAAATGATATTACAATTTAATTATACACTTATAATATTTATTTGTCAATACAAATATTAATTTAATGTAAATTTAATTATCAACAAATGCTATTATGTTTCGATAAAATTTGCACTTTGTTCACAACTTTTGTTGGTGTTCGAGTTTGCGTTTTTTATAAACACCCGACCGTCTTTGAACACAAAAATATTTAACGGGTAAAATTAGTTTGTTGATTTTTTGAAAGAATTATGTTATCATACGATAGGGGTTATTGCAAAGCAACTCATTTGCGGTACTTTTACTTTACATATGAACGGTGATTTACATGATAAACAGAATACTGAATAAAATTAAACGCACATTGTTACCCATAATGACCTTAAACAAAGAGCTGAAATATAAAAGCATCCTTTTTGATTTCGGAAAATTTGAACGGTTGGTAGTTCTTGAAAGTACATTCGGATGGAATGGCATAATGATGCAGAGACCTCAGCAAATTGCTTCCTCTTTTGATGATAAAACTCTTGTTTTATATCATTCAACAAAGGACAGCTACACAAACGGACTGTTTTATAAAAAGATAAAGGATAATTTGTATCTTATAAATTTAGATATATACAGAAAAATTCTTGCTGTTGATACTTCTCTTCCCAAAAATAAATTCTTAATAGTATACTCGACAGACCCAACGTCGCTTAAAATAATAGATTTGTACAAAAAAAACGATTTCAATGTAATATATGAATATGTTGATGATTTAAACCCTGCGCTTTCTTCAAAACGTGTTTATTCAAAGCTGTTAGCCAAGCATGAATATATGATGGAAAACAAAATCAAAACCGTATGTACCGCAACCCGTCTGTTTGATGGAATCAAAGACAGAACCGAGGCTGTTCTTATTACCAACGGATGCGATTATGAGCATTTTAAGGCTGCTGCTCATGATACACCTGTAGATATGCGTTTTACTGACAACAAGATAACTGTTGGATATTACGGTGCTGTTGCGGAATGGATGGATTACGGTCTGCTTCAAGCTATAGCAAATACAGGCAGATACAGAGTTGTCCTTCTCGGCATCAGCTATGACGGGACGTTTGAACGAAGCGGTCTCGGTACAAACGAGAACATATATTTCTTAGGGAAAAAAGATTATGCCGTACTCCCCTCTTATGCAGCTCACTTCGATGTATGTATCATTCCTTTTATTTGTAATGAATTGACCGCTTCAACTTCTCCCGTAAAGCTATTTGAATACATGGCGGCTGAAAAGCCCATCGTCACAACGGAGCTTACAGAGTGTAAAAAATACTCTTCTGTCCTTTGTGCTTCAAATCATGATGAGTTTATAAGAATGTTAGATAAAGCCGTAGAGCTTTCTGATAACGAAGAATACAAAAAGCTTTTGAAAAAAGAAGCTCTTGAAAACACATGGCATTCAAAATGTAAGGAGTTACTTGATTTTGCTATTGGTTGATATACAGGCAAGAGCATTAATTCTCTTTAATTATATAAGAGTCATATGTAAAATACCGAGGTTTAAAAATGAAAGAAAAAATATCAAAGGTAATTTCCGTTTTTAAAAAAGACGGCTTCAAAATTGCAGTTTCAAAAGTGGTGCGATATATTAAAACCATGTTCAAGAAACACATGGGGCTTGCGTACCGCATGGATTTTTCAAAAAACAAAAAACATTACGAAGAGCTCATTGACAATGCTTTGAATTCCGGCTTTGACAGGATTTTGATTTGGAGAAGCTCTTTCGGTTGGAACGTTCCTTTGTTTCAGCGTCCTCAGCACATATCTCTTAATCTTTCAAAAAAACGATGTCTTGTTTTTTATGAGGTCACATCTATGACGGACGATGTCAAGGCCATCGAGAAGTTATCCGACAATTTGTATCTTGTTAATTTCAATAACAAAAAAATCACTGAGCTTTTGCTTTCCCGAACGGACAGCTCCGACAAGCCAAAATATCTCCAGTTTTATTCTACGGATTGGACAATGAAGCTTTCCTACGTAAAAGAATTCATAAGCAAGGGCTATAAGCTGCTATATGAATATATTGATGATATAAATCCGCAGCTTGCAGGTACAAAGGAGTTACCTGTAAATATCAAGGATAAATATGATTTTGCTATGACGGATACCGACAACGTATACGTTGTTGTTACTGCAGATCTGCTCAGAGATGATGTTGTAAATAAAAGAGGTGATAAAAATCTCGCCTTTTCAACTAACGGTGTAGATTATGATTTCTTTAAAGACTTGTCTAAGCCTATAGAATTTGAAGCAGAGTTTTCTGAAATTATCTCCGGAAGCAAAACAACCGTCGGCTATTACGGTGCGATGGCAAAATGGGTAGACTATGACCTCATAAAAGCTATCAATGATACCAATGAATACTCTGTAGTATTGTTTGGCATAAGATATGACGACTCTCTTGACGCTTCCGGAATTCTATCCTTGCCGAATGTTCATTTTCTCGGCTCAAAGGACTATAAAGTTCTAAAATATTATGCATCAAAAATCGATGTTTTAACTATTCCCTTCGTTATTAATGATATAACAAAGGCAACGTCTCCGCTGAAGCTTTTTGAATATATGGCACTCGAAAAGCCTATCGTAACAACTGCTATGAATGAATGCATGAAATATGAAACACCTATGATAGCACACAGTCATGAGCAGTTTATTGAATTACTTGATAAGGCAAAACAGCTCAGCAGCGACACAGCATACATAGCAAAACTCAATGACGAAGCGATGGTTAACAGTTGGTCTGCTAAAGCGGATGCAATAATTGAGCTTTTAAAACGAGGTGAATGATAAATTATCCATAATTTGTGATAATTATTTATTATTTTCTGCTATTTTGACTCTAATTTGTATGTTTTTACAACAAAAGCTTATATTTTTTCAAAAAAACCTTGATTTAAGCACTTTATTGTGCTAAAATAAGTTAAATTTATTTTAACAAGGAGATATATCATGAAAAAAATTATTTGCTTAATACTGGTAGCTATTATGTGCACAGGGCTTGTAGCTTGTTCAAACAGCAGCACAAAGCTTCTTTTCGTTACCGGCGGTGAACAGGGCACATACTATGCCTACGGCGGAGTTATTGCTACAACTGTAAACAATGTATCTGAAAATCTTACAGTTACAGCACAGACCTCCGGAGGCTCCAAAGCCAACATTCTTTCTATCAACAACGGCGAAGCTAACATGGCATTCGTTCAGAATGACGTAATGTCTTACGCTTATACAGGCACAGACCTTTTCTCAGAACAGGGTGCTATTAAGTCCTTCTCTGTTGTAGCTGCCATGTATCCCGAAACATGTCAGATCATCTCAACTGCTGATATTACAAGCATTGAAGATCTCAAGGGCAAAACTGTTTCAGTAGGCGATGCAGGAAGCGGCGTTGAATTTAACGCAAAGCAGATACTTGCTGCTTACGGCATTACATTTGAAGACATCAAGCCCACAAATATGAGCTTCGGTGACTCTGCAGATGCTCTCAAGAACGGAAAGATCGACGCTTTCTTCTGTACAGCAGGCGACCCCACAACAGCAATCGTTGACCTTGCAACAACAAATGAGATCAACCTTCTCGGTATTGATGATGAGCATATAGCTATTCTTCAGAGAGATTACCCCTTCTATGCAGCAAGAACTATTGCAGGCGGTACATATAACGGCATTGATGAGGATATTCAGACTGTTGCTATAAAGGCTACTATCATCGTATCCAATAACCTCAGCGAAGATGCAGTTTATGAGCTCACAAAGGCTATCTTTGAAAATAAAGATTCCATTACACACGACAAGGCATCCTTCATTGATACAGAATATGCAACCAGCGACCTCGGCGGTGTTCCCCTCCACGCAGGTGCAGCTAAATATTACGCTGAGATCGGTGTTAACGTAGACTGATGTTAATCTGAGCTTCATACAGTTAAATTTATTACCGCAGAGACAAGATCTTGTTTCTCCCTTAGGATCTAATGTCTCTGCGGTAATTAGTATAAGTAAATCCATTGTAAAGGAGAAACAAAATTGTCAAAAAAATCCATAAACGACGAAAGCGTAAACACTTCAGCGGTAAACGAAAGTGCTGAAGCTGCAAGCTCCGTTCAGACAGACGTCGATGCTATAATGAAAAAATACGACCGTGAGTCAAACGTCAGAATCTATACCGGCGTACCTGCAACGGTCACAAAAATAATACTTGCTCTGTTTTCAGTATATACCCTTTATATGAATCTCTTTTCTACATGGGATAACCGAGCGAGAAAGGCTTCATTCGTAGGCTTTATTATTCTTCTTGCTTTTATGGTCTTCCCTATCAGAAAGGACAAGCCTTTAAAAGCAAATCATATTCCCGTATATGATATTATACTTGCTCTTGCAGGTTCTGCAGGATTTTTCTACTACGTAATTAAATTCCAGGATATAGTTAACCGTGCAGGATCTCTCACAACTCTTGAAATCATTCTCGGTATCGTAAGCACCGTTGTACTGTTTGAAGCCTGCAGACGAGTTGTAGGCGTTCCTATCATGGTGGTTGCAGGTGCGTTTATCGCATATTACTTCTATTTCCAGTTTAATACTCTGGGTTCTATTAATCTGAAAACTATAGTATATAATCTTTTTTACACAGATACAGGTATTCTCGGAACACCGATCAACGTATGCTCTACATACATTGTTTTGTTTGTGCTTTTCGGTACATTCCTTGAAGTTACAGGTATTTCTCAGGTATTTATTCAGCTTGCTAACTCCGTTGCCGGCGGTTCCGTCGGCGGTCCTGCAAAGGTTGCCGTTATTTCATCGGCACTCTGCGGCATGGTTTCCGGCTCCTCAGTTGCCAATACCGTTACTACGGGCTCCGTTACCATTCCTCTTATGAAAAAGACCGGATACAAGCCTGAATTTGCCGGTGCAGTTGAGGCGGCAGCTTCTACGGGCGGTCAGATAATGCCTCCTATTATGGGTGCTGCGGCGTTCCTTATGGCTGAATATATGGGTATAAGTTACGGCAGAGTTGCTCTGCTTGCTATACTTCCCGCAATTTTGTATTTCGGCGGTATATTTATCAGCGTACACCTTGAAGCTAAAAAGCTCGGCCTTAAAGGACTCAGCAAGGAAGAACTTCCAAAGCTCTTTCCCCTTCTTAAAAACTACGGCTTCCTTCTCATACCCCTTATAGTTCTCATCGTTCTTGTTATAGTTACTCAGGCTCTTGCTGTTTCTGCATTTCTCTCCATAATTGCAGCAATGGCGGTATCCTCAGTTAAGAGAAGTAAGAACGCTCTTACACTTACAATCAAGCTTGTTGCTATAGCACTCGGTACTGCAGGTGCGTTCATTTTCGGAATGACATCCGTACCCACAAAATTTATTGCACTTACAACTGCTCTTATTATTGTAGCGGTATGTCAGATCGAAAAGAATGATTCCATGGATATAGGAACATTCTTTAAGGCTTTATCAGACGGTGCAAAGAGCTGTATTTCAGTTGCTATTGCTTGCGGTGTTGCGGGTATAATTGCAGGTGTTGTTACAAAGACAGGTGTTGCAAATCTTCTTAACACCACTATAGGCGGAGTTGCTGAACATTCAATGTTCCTTGCTCTGTTCCTTACAATGATTACCTGTATCATTCTCGGCATGGGCGTACCCACAACTGCAAACTTTGTAATTATGGCCACTACCTGTGCTCCCATTCTTATTAATCTCAACATTGATCCTATTGCGGCGTATATGTTTGTATTCTACTTCGGAATAGTTGCAGACATCACTCCTCCCGTTGCTCTTGCGGCTTATGCGGGCAGTGCAATTGCAAAATCAAATCCTATGAAAACAGGTATTAATGCTTCGAAGCTTGCTATTGCGGCATTTATTATTCCGTATATATTCGTGTACAATCCCGCAATGCTGTTCATCGGAGATGTAAGCATATTTGATATTATTCTGATATTCATCTCCTCTTGTATCGGTATGTGCGGCGTATCGTCTGCCCTTGAGGGTTACCTTGAAGGAAGGCTTAACGTAATATTCAGAATACTTATCGCAGCCGGCGGTCTTTGTCTCATTATTCCCGGTTGGCAGACAGACCTTATCGGTGTAGCAGTCGTAGGCGGTATCTTCATTATTCAAAAGCTTACTCACAAAAAGAATAAAGAAAAAACGGCATAATGCAGACTGATAATGCCCCCGAAAAAATCGGGGGCATTATTTTTGATATTATCAGTTTATTCCATAGTGAATATGACGTATACCGCTTCGGTCAACATATACCCTCGGAACTCTTTTGGAAATACCGCAGAGAATTTCATAGGAATTTGTTCCTGCTGCCTTTCCGACATCAAGTGCGGATATTTCTACGTCACCGTCTTTACCGAACAAGGTAACAGTTGTTCCGACCTTTACATTGTCAATATCGGTAACGTCGCACATAAGCTGATCCATGCATATCCTGCCTATGATACGTGCTTTTTTTCCATTAATGATAACTGAACCGTTATTTGATAAAAGTCTGGGATAACCGTCTGCATAGCCTGCGGAAACAGTTGCAACTCTAATGTTCTTATCTGCAACAAAAGTACAGTTGTAACCTACCGGTGTACCTTTCTGAATTTCATGCAAGTGTATTACCTTAGAATACAGAGACATGACCGGGGTAAGCCTGCCGATACCTTTTACGTTAAAAGCTTCATCGGGTAAATTACCGTAGAGACATATCCCCATTCGTATCATATCAAAATCAGCACTCAGGCTGCAGATCCCTGCACTGTTGTACAAATGCTTTATCGGTATTTCAATTCCGTTATTACTTAGATCGGAAACAAATGAAGCAAACCCTTCACGTTGTTTTTCGGTAAAGCTTACGTCAACAAGATCGTCTGCGTTGGCAAGATGGCTGAATATGCCTTCAATATTCACATTGTCATAAGCATTGATTGCTTTGATGCTTTCAATACTTTCAGGTGTAAGGGAAAAACCTATTCTTGACATTCCGGTATCGACGGCAATATGTATCGGAGATACTGTTCCCTTCTTTAAGGATATTTCATTTAAGCTCTCCGCCTCGCTTATATTATATACTGTCGGTATAATACCGTGGTCGATAAGTGAGTCATAGCGTGTAACAGGAGTATGTCCGAGTATCAGTATCTTTGTTTTAACCCCTGCACGCCGAAGCTCTATCGCTTCTTCTATCCGTGCAACTCCAAAAAAATCTACCTTTGGCTCAAGAATCTTCGCAAGATAAGACGCACCGTGTCCGTAGGCATCTGCTTTTAATACAGCGAGCTTTAAAATATTATTGCCTTGAAATTCCGAAAGAAGTCTGAAATTATTCTCAATTGCATCAATATCGATTTCAGCCCATATGCTTAAATCAGTATTTATCATAAAAAACCTCAATGCTTATTACTTCAATATCATTACTACATATTATAGTACAAAATTATTAAATAGTAAAGTATAAAACAATAATTATTAAAATTGCATAAATTATTCTCTGTATTTTGTATGTTGTGCACATTGAAGAATACGGTCTAATTTAGTATAATTAATATAGCATGTTATTTATAGTTTAAACCCGAAAGGAACCTGTTATGGCGAAACTTAAAATTGGTGTGTTCGGCGGTTACCGTGGACATACAATGATCAATGTGCTTCTTAATCATGATGATGCTGAGCTTGTCGCTGTATGCGATAAATATGAGCCTCTCCTTGAACGTGTAAAAAAAGAAGCTGAAGAAAAAGGAATTAACGTTGCTCTTTATACAGATTTTGAAGAGTTTATAAAGCATGACATGGATGCTGTCGTACTTGCAAATTATGCAACTGAGCATGCGACATATGCGATCCGTTGTATGAAACTCGGTCTTCACGTAATGACTGAGGTGCTTCCCTGTGAAACAATGGCTCAGGCTGTTGAGCTTATTGAAACTGTTGAAGAAACAGGAATGGTATATGCATACGCTGAAAACTACTGTTATATGCGTCATGCTTTTGAAATGCAGATGCGTTATGAAAAAGGCGAAATAGGCGAGGTTATGTATATTGAAGGCGAATACATTCACGACTGTACTTCCATCTGGCCTCAGATCACCTACGGTGAGCCTGACCATTGGAGAAACAGAATGTATGCTACCTTCTATTGCACACACTCCATAGGCCCCATGCTTACGATTACAGGCAGACGTCCCGTTCAGGTAGTCGGATTTGAAGCTCCTCTTATGCAGGATTACAAAAAGACTGCAATTTTAAGAGGTGCAGGCATAGAGATGATCACTCTTGACAACGGTGCTATTGCACGAAGTGTTCACGGTGACCTCAAGCGTGAACCCTCAAGTTATACTTACATGATCTACGGTCAGAAGGGTATGATGGAAGCTGCCCGTTTCCCCGATAAAGAAAGAGAGATCGAGGGAAACGGCATTAAAGCTACTTACACAGAACAGCTTATGCACGTTTACAAGGAAAGCAAGGAGTACTGCGTAGGTGAATGGGAGGACTATTATCCCGAACCTCCGATAGCACCCGAAAAGGCTAAAGAATTCGGCACACATGGCGGTTCTGACTTTTATGCAACACACTTCTTTATAGAAAAAATCCTCGGCAGACCTGACGGCAAGTATGCAATTGACGTTTATCAGGCAGTTGATATGGGTATCTGCGGTATTCTCGGCTACAGATCCGTTCTTCAGGGTAATGTACCCATCAAGATCCCCAATCTCCGTAACGTTGAAGAAAGAGACGCATGGAGAAACGATCACGCTTGTACAACACCTGAGGTTGCAGGCGATCAGCTTCTGCCCCGTACTTCCCTTCCTCATGAAGAGGTTCCCGCTGAAACATACGAGTACCACAAGAGTCTTTGGGAAAACGGCAACCAGACACTCAAGTTCGGCGAAGAATTTGAACTCAAAAAATAACTGTAATAAGGCGGCCGCAAGGTCGCCTTTTGTGAGAAAATGAAAAACAGATTAATTTATATTATTTCAATAGTTATATGTATAGCACTTCCTTTTACAGCTTTCTTCATAGTTGCTTCAAATGAAAACCCGTTCGGACCTTCTTTTGATACTGAATATATCAAAGGAGTCGTGACCGAGGTAACTGAAACTTTTGTGACTGAGCTTGACGAAGACGGTACGATGGTAGATACGACCTACGTTTTCAATATGAAGGTAACATCCGGCGACAAAAAAGGCGAGATTTTAAGTGCAACACAGCTTATAAGCAATTATTCCATGATCAACCCTGAGCCTGTTACTCAGGGTGACAAGGTGATCGTATATGAAGCAGACATTGGCGGAGAAAGCACATGGAGCTTTGCAGAATACGTGCGAAGCGATGCCATAATAGTTTTGGCTGTAATTTTTTGTGCAGTTCTGATAATATTCGGCGGTATTAAAGGTATACGGACATTATTATCGTTGATACTTACGCTCGTATCAGTATTCTTCGTTCTTATTCCGGTTATTCTTGACGGCGGAAACATTTATCTTTGGTCTATTCTTGTGTGTCTGTATATCACAGTTATGACCCTCATTATTGTAAACGGACTTACTGATCTGAGTCTTGTTGCGGGTATTGGATGTATGGGCGGTGTGCTTATTTCTGCCGCTGTTACTGTTATTATGGATCTGTTTTTAAAGCTTACCGGCGTCACCGACGAACATGCGATATATATTATGGGAATAGGTGATGGAAAAATCGACCTTAAAGCTCTTGTTTTTGCAGGTATCATTATAGGTGCTATCGGTGCTGTAATGGACGTTGCAGTTAATATAGCGGCATCACTTCATGAAATTGCCGTAAAGCTCGATAAACCGTCCTTTTCAGAGCTTTTCAAATCCGGTCTGACAATCAGCCGCGATATAATAGGAACGATGTCAAACACGCTTATTTTAGCTTACGTAGGCAGCTCTCTGTGTGCTGTTTTGCTGATTATTTATAATAACAGTTTTTCACTTCTAAATCTTTTCAACAAAGAAAATATTATTATTGAGATACTTAAAATCATTATCGGAAGCCTTGGTATACTTTCTGCTCTGCCTTTAACATCATTTATAAGTGCATTGTTTTATTC
This sequence comes from Eubacteriales bacterium, assembly GCA_045535205.1. Lineage (GTDB taxonomy): Bacteria > Bacillota > Clostridia > Oscillospirales > CAG-272 > RUG14199. The sequence goes on along the minus strand of JAZSLF010000097.1, from coordinate 6,451 downwards.
AAAGAATAATAACGAGAAAATTCCCGTAAAGCAAGAAACGAAGGATGAGTTTGTAGAACTTCTGAGCTCAGCCGATAATATAGATTAGTAATACGTACAGAATAATGCCCCCGTTGCTGCGGGGGCATAAATTTTATTCGGGCTTATAGCTATCCTTTAAAGAAACTATACGGTTAAATGTGTTGGGATATTTGCTGTCCTTAACAAAATAACCTGTTCTTACAAACTGGAAGTGTGTTTTGTCGCATTCAAGAAGTGATTTTTCCGCTTTGCAGCCTGTAAGTATTTTAAGAGAATCGGGATTGAGATAATCATTATACGTCTTATCTTCGGGCATATCACCCATATTTTTGAGTGTAAAGAGCTTATCATACAGACGCACTTCGATATCATCACAGTTTTCGGAGGAAACCCAATGAATAGTTCCCTTCACCTTTCTGCCGTCAACGGGCATTCCGTTTCCTGTTTCGAGGTCAGCTGTACAATGAATTACATCATCGCCGTTTTCATCCTTTTCAACGCCTACACATTTAACGATGTACGCACCCATAAGTCTGACTTCACCGTCAGGCTTCATTCTGAAGAACTTGGGCGGGGGCACCTCTGCAAAATCCTCACGGTCGATATAAAGCTCCCTTGTAAAAGCAACCTTTCTTGTTCCTGCTTCGGCATCGCCTGGGTTGTTTGATACTTCAAAATATTCTGTTTTGCCTTCAGGATAGTTGTCAATTACAACCTTGACGGGATCAAGAACAACAATTCTGCGCTGTGCAGTCTTGTTAAGCTCTTCTCTGATGCAATATTCAAGAAGCTCAATATCAACAAGGCTGTAGTTCTTGGCAACACCTGCTCTCTTTACAAATTCAAAAAGTGCGGAAGGTGTGTAGCCTCTGCGGCGAAGACCGCAGAGAGTGGGACATCTGGGGTCATCCCAACCGTCAACCATATTATCTTCGACAAGCTTTCTGAAATAACGCTTGCTCATTACAGTATATGTTACATTGAGGTTAGCAAACTCTCTCTGCTTAGGCTTCTTTTCAAAGCCGATATTGTCAATTACCCATTCGTAAAGAGGTCTGTGATTTTCAAATTCAATTGAACAAAGTGAGTGAGAAATACCTTCAATTGCATCCTGAATGGGATGGGCGTAATCATAGAGAGGATAGATACACCACTTGTCACCCTGGCGGTGATGGTGTGCTCTGAGTATTCTGTATATTGCAGGGTCTCTGAGGTTTATGTTGGGAGATGACATATCGATCTTTGCTCTGAGTGTCTTTGCTCCGTCTGCAAATTCTCCGGCTCTCATTCTGCGGAACAGATCAAGATTTTCTTCTACGGAACGGTTTCGGTAGGGACTTTCTTTACCGGGCTCTGTAAGTGTTCCTCTGTATTCTCTGAGTTCTTCAGCGGTGAGGTCACAAACGTATGCCTTACCGTCTCTGATAAGCTTTTCAGCATATTCGTAGCACTGTTCAAAATAATCGGAGCCGTAATAAATTCCATCAGGCTCAGCACCGAGCCATCTGAGGTCGCCGATAATAGCGTCTACAAATTCAGTATCTTCTTTTGAGGGGTTTGTATCATCATAACGGAGATTGAATTTTCCGTTATACTTTTTAGCAGTTGTGCTGTTTATATAGATGGCCTTAACATGACCTATATGAAGATAGCCGTTGGGTTCGGGAGGAAAACGGGTGTGTATCTCGTCATAAACGCCGTCTTCAAGGTCTTTGTCTATTATATCATGAATAAAGTTGGAATTTTCAGCCATGAGCTTATATCCTTCCTGCAAAATTATTAATTCTTTCTTTTACCTTATCTTCACCGAGTATCTGCATTACAGCATACATATCGGGAGAGTTCATTTTTCCCGTAACTGCGATACGAAGGAACATACTGATGTCTCCGACGTGTCCTTTATATGAGTCGGGATCTACCTTATACTGCTTAGTCTCGCCTGCAAAGCCGCATTTCTCAGCAATTTCTTTTATTTTAGTAAACCAAGTGTCCTGATCGTCAGAAGGATTATAGCTGTCAACAAAAAGTGAAAGTGCAGTTTTTACATCATCGTTTTCAAACTGTTCGGGAATTTCGTCCTGTACGGTATAAAATTCATCATAGAAAAATCCCATGTAGTCCTTTACACCACTCCAGACAGTTATGTCTTTTCTTGGTTTCTTACCGCCTCTGCCGATGGCGAGTATCTTTTTGGTAAACTCTGCATCTTTTGTAAATGCTGCGGCAAACTCCGGATCAAATTCCATAGCCCATTCTGATGCTTCGTTATATACTCTATCGGCACTCATGCGTGAAATTACGTTTTTGCTTACGTCATTGAGCTTGCCGAAGTCAAAGAGACATCCGGAGGCACTCATTTTCTTTATGCTGAAGGGAAAATCAAGATATGATTTATCAATGTTGGCTGTATGCCATTCCTCATAATTTGAATTAAGAAGGGTCATTACGTATTCCATTACACATTCAGGTGCATAACCCATTCTCTTGTAGTCATCCATGTTTGCACCCATATCACGCTTTGAAAGCTTCTTTTTAGAGCCGTTTTCGCCCATTTTCATAAGCTGTGAAATGTGCATATACTTAGGAAGCTTAAAACCGAGGAAGTTGAAGAGCATCACGTGTCTGGGAAGGCTGGGAAGCCATTCTTCTCCTCTGATAACGTGAGTCGTTCCCATTAAGTGATCATCTACCGCATGAGCAAAATGGTAAGTGGGAATACCGTCGCTCTTGAGAAGAACTTCATCCTTATCATTTTCAGGAAGCTCAAGATTTCCTTTTACAAGGTCGGTAATTCTGAAGGTCTTGTCAGGGTCTCCGTTTGAAAGCATACGAAGAACGAAAGGATTTCCTGCTTTAAGGTTTTCTTCAACACTTTCAATTGTAAACTGACGCATTCTCATTTTTTCTTCGTTCTGAAGCTCAGCTTCAATGTGCCAGTCTTTTTCCTTGAGCTCAGCCTTCTTATCAACGGCATTCATAGCTTCGAGCTCTTCTTTTGTTGTAAATACAGGGTAGGCTTTGCCTTCCTTTACAAGCTGTTTTGCATAAATATGATAAATATCACGGCGAAGACTCTGCTTATAAGGGCCAAAGTCACCTTTATCGCAAACGTTACCGTTTTCGTCAAGAACAGCACCTTCGTCAAAATTGATACCGTAATGAGCGAGCACTTTAATAAGTGCTTCTGTTGCACCCTCAACCTCTCTTTTAGCGTCTGTATCTTCAATTCTCAAATAGAAAACACCGCCGCTTTGATGAGCGAGTCTTTCGGCAACTGTTACAGGGAAAAGACCGCCGAAGTGTACAAATCCTGTGGGGCTCGGTGCAAAACGGGTGACCTTTGCACCTTCTGGGAGATTTCTTGCGGGAAGCTTAGCTTCATATTCCGAAGGAGTGAGTGTCACATTCGGAAACAGTAGATCGGCAAGATAATTGTAATCCATAAATATCAGATCCTTTCGGGTTATTAGTTATTAAAATTTTTAAGATAAATGTTGAATTGTTTCTGCTTTTCAAGAGTGGTAACAGAACCGTGTCCGCTGTATACGGTATAGTTTTTTGTTATCGAAGCTATTCTCTTTAAACTTTGTATGAGCTTGCGGGTATCACTGCCCTCAAGATCGCTTCTGCCTATGCTGCCGTCAAACAAGGTATCTCCGCTGAACATTGCATCATCAACAAAAAAACAAACAGATCCCTCTGAATGACCGGGTGTGTGCATAAGAGTCAGCTTTAACGAGCCGAAGCTTATTTCATCACCTTCTCGCAGTAAAATATCCGCAGGCTTGAATATAAGATCTGACGCCATGAATTTTCTATAGGCGTTAAGATTTGAATTCACAAGACATTCTGCATCTTTTTCGTGAATGCAAAGAGGGGCTCCCGTTGCTTCACGCAGGCTATCAACGCTTGTCATATGATCAAAATGTCCATGGGTCAAAAATATATATTTAAGACTGACCCCTCTTTTTTCAAGGGAGTCAAGAATAACAGGCAGCTCAGGTGACGGATCGATTAGTATTCCCTCACCGATATTTTCGTCGTATACAAGCCAACAGTTTGAGCCAAATTCTCCTGCATTTATTCGTGCAACCTTCATTTTATCCCTTTGATACAATTAAATATATAATATAATGATATATTGTAACATAATTTATTATTATAATCAATGGTTTATAAAAAAAATCAGAAAAATTCCTGCAACTATTGACAAATGTATAAAATGTGTGTTATCATCAAGTATATTAATCGTTGATAGAGGTGCGATATACATCAGTAACAAAGCTTTTACGGCATAATAAGCTTTGCGAAAGGGTCTGTCGCCGAAGAAATATTTGCGTATGCCAACGTCATATTTCTGGGACTTACGGAAATACCGTACGGACTGTCACTTATGTGGAGAGCTATCGTTCATGATCGAGGTTTATAATCGATGTTTATGACCGTGACGCTTTCTGTCACGGTTATTTTATTTTTCAGAAAAAAATTATTTCAGGAGGAGTTCAATATGAACAAAAAAATCATACCCATTATCATAATGGCTGTTCTTGTTGTTGCTGTTGTTGCAATCGTAGCAATCAGCGGCGGCAATCCCGATGCTGTTATGACATGCGGTGACTGTGAAGGTGCAGGCTGTGATGTATGTGCAAACGCTGGTACTGTTGCTGCCGAAACACCTTATTATTCAACGTGGATGGCACTACTTGCTCCCGTTATCGCAATTGCACTTGCACTTGTGACAAAAGAAGTTTATTCTTCTCTTGTTATCGGTATCCTTGTAGGCGGTCTTCTTGTTACTGATTTTAATGTTATCAAGACAATCGATAATGTTACTCAAAACGGATTTATTGCTGCTGTTTCCGATACTGCCGGTATATTCGTATTCCTCGTTATACTCGGTATCATGGTTGCTCTTGTAAACCGTGCAGGAGGCTCTGCCGCTTTTGGACGTTGGGCACAGAAGAACATTAAGTCCCGTGCAGGTGCTATGTTCTGCACATTTATTCTCGGTGTTCTCATTTTTATTGATGACTATTTCAATTGTCTTACAGTCGGCAGCGTTATGCGTCCCGTAACTGATGCACAAAAGATCTCTCGTTCTAAGCTTGCTTTTATTATTGATGCAACTGCTGCACCTGTTTGTATGATAGCTCCTATTTCTTCCTGGGCTGCTGCTGTTTCAAGCTATGCCGCTGACGGCGAAGGTATCAAGCTCTTTGTTCAGGCTATTCCCTACAATCTCTATTCTCTGCTCACACTTTTGTTTGTTGTTTCAACAATCATAATGAAGGTTGACTTCGGTCCCATGAGACTCCACGAAGCAAATGCACTTCTCGGTGATCTCCACACAAGCGGTAACGTTGAAGAAACAGGAGAAGAAGACTTCTGTGAAAAAGGCAGAGTTATCGACCTTGTTCTCCCTGTTGTTGTTCTTATCGCAACTTGTGTTTGGGCACTTATATACAACGGCGGTTTCTTTGACAGCACAAGTGAATATTTCCACGACTTTGTCGGTGCATTCGGTAACACAGATGCTACAGTCGGTCTTCCTCTCGGAGGATTTATTTCTCTTGTATTCACGATCATTTACCTTGCAATAAGAAAGGTAGTAAGCTTCGGCGATGCAATGAAAAGCGTTCCCAAGGGGTTCAATGCTATGGTTCCCGCAATCCTCATTCTCACATTCGCAACTGCACTCAAGAATATGACCGGTATGCTCGGTGCTGACGTTTATGTAGAATCACTTATGTCAGGAGCTGCTGAAGGTCTTGCAAACTTCCTTCCTGCAATTATCTTCCTTGTAGCTGTCGGTCTTGCCTTTGCTACAGGTACTTCCTGGGGTACTTTCGGTATCCTTATCCCCATCGTTACAAGCATATTCCCTGCTGAAAGCGAGCTGCTCATAATCGGTATATCCGCTTGTCTGGCAGGTGCTGTATGCGGTGACCATTGTTCACCCATTTCCGATACAACTATTATGTCATCAGCAGGTGCTCAGTGTGACCACGTAAATCATGTATCAACTCAGCTTCCCTATGCACTTCTTGTTGCAGGCATAAGCTTTGTCGGCTACATACTTGCAGGCTTTGTTCAGAATGTAGTTATCGTTCTCGGTGTAAGTGCAGTTATTCTTATTGCTACTCTCTTTATCATAAAGAAAACACAGAAGAAGCTTGCTTAAATAATATTGATTTAGCCCTCGCATTTGCGAGGGCTTTCTTTACGTAAAAAAAGACACACCGAAGTGTGTCTTTTGGTGCTCCATCGGAGAGTCGAACTCCGGACACCATGATTAAAAGTCATGTGCTCTACCTACTGAGCTAATGGGGCACTTGAAATTGCCTACTTATAATAACATAGAATACTTTGAATGTCAAGTGTTTTTTTAATAAAAAACAAAATACTTTTATTTATTATAAAATATATATAT
>JAZSLF010000099.1:0-4755 GCA_045535205.1 Eubacteriales bacterium | reverse complement strand
TCTTGCAAACCTTATCACTCTGCTCCTCGGCATAACCGTTGCGGCTAAAATGACCTGGGAAGCGTTCCTCACAAAAGAGACCATCATGATCCTCGCGCTCGGTCTCGTCGCATTTATTTTCGACACGGTGGGCGGTGTTCTCTTTGCAAAATTCCTCAATCTCTTCTCAAAGAAGAAGATCAACCCCATGATCGGTGCGGCAGGCATTTCCGCCTTCCCCATGTCCTCAAGAGTAGTTCACAAAATGGGACTCAAGGAAGACCCTCACAACTTCCTGCTTATGCACGCCGCAGGCGCAAACGTTTCCGGTCAGATCGCTTCCGTTATCGCAGGCGGTCTCATCCTCAGCTTCTTCGGCTGATAGCATGAAAGGAGATCTGTATTATGAATTTTAACGTAGAAGGCTTTCTTAAAATGCTGCCCTATATGGCACTCGGTATGATCGGTATCTTCATCGTTACCGCCGTTATCATCATCGGCATCTGGCTTCTCAACTTCGCAACCGCCCCCGATAAGAATATTTTTAAGGACAAGTTCAATAAGTAAGGATTCAAGGGGGAAACTTTCTGAAGAAAGCTTCCCCCTTAGACCCCTTTCAAAGACTTTTAAAAGGTAATTAATTATAAAAAAATTAGTTTATCTATTGACAAAGCAAAAAAATTGTGATATTATAACTAAGCTAAAATGAAAAATGCGCCCTTAGCTCAGTGGATAGAGTGCCCGGCTACGAACCGGTAGGCCGCAGGTTCGAATCCTGCAGGGCGCGCCAAAAAGAAAAGTCACACGGAAGTGTGGCTTTTCTTTTTGTGTTTGTGTCCGCAGGACACAACTTCATTTGCGAGTTCACTCGCAACATCGTTCTCCGCTTGCGGACACAAATGAAGTTGCATCTGCGATGCAAATGATGTTACGGCTAACGCCGTAAACGATGTTATGCTTCGCACAAACGGGCTGTGAGATTTCGTTTATATACAGAGGGAACATTCCATTATTTTTTATAATATAAATAAAAAAATGAAAAAATATAATAAAAAACTGAAATAGGGGTAGAAATTTATTTTCTCTTGTGTTATAATGTAAAAGTCGAGGTCTATCACGACCTTTTTAACCGTTTTTGAACTTATGGGATAAAACGGAAGTTACAATTTTGTTTGTAAAAATTTATAACACACTTTGAAAGGCGGTTTTGTAATTATGGCTAAAAATGCTAAAACAAAACAGGAAATCATGGCTGAGCACAAGGCTCAGAAGGCAGAAAGAAACGCTGCCGCAGCAAAGGCACAGAAGAAGAATTCTCTGTCTAACGTTCTTATTACGATAAGCGTTGTTCTTATGTTTGTTCTTGCTATTGCTCTCTTTGCGTACAAGCAGGTAGTAACAAGCGGTATCATCGAAAGATGCACGACCTCTGTTTCTTCTGAAAACTTCAGCGTAAACAACTCCATGATGACATATTATTTCAACTCCTCATACCAGAGCTTTGCAAGTCAGTACGGCAGCAGTCTGTCCTCCTTCGGTCTTGATACCTCCAAGAGCCTCAAGAGCCAGACTTCCATCGACGGCACAACCACATGGTATGACTATTTTCTCAATCAGGCTGTAAGCCAGGCACAGCAGTATCTCATTCTTGCAGAAGCTGCAAAGGCCGCAGGTGTTGAGCTTGACGAGCACGACATGGAAGAGATCGATGCTGTTATTCAGGATTACAAGGATGCGGCAAAGCAGTACGGCTACGATGCTAACTCCTATGTTAAGCTCATTTTCGGTACAGCAGTTAAGGTTTCCGATATGAGAGATGCAATTGAGCTTGCACAGCTCGCTTCCAAGTATTCTGAAGAACTCGGCGAAAGCTACGAATATACTTCAGATGATTACGTAACATATTTTGAAGAAAACGAAGCTGATTATATTAAGGTAGACTACCGCAAATACGCTTTCACAGCTACAAAGGATGACGACGGCAAGGTAGATGAAACATCTGCAGCTGATATGAAGGAAAAGGCAAATGCACTTGCGGCAACAACAGATGAAGAAGGCTTCACAGCTTATCTTGAAGAATACCTTATGGGTATTGAAAAGTCCGAAGTAGCAGAAGATGCAGAATTTGACGAAGAAGCTGCTGCCGAAGAAGTTGCAACGGCAATCGAAGGCACACTCGTTACAGGCTCCACAAAGTCAAGCCTTACAGACGAAGAGCTTCAGGCATGGGCATTCAGTGCAGCTGCAGGCGAAACATATGTTGACGCTTCTGACGAAACAGGCACATACACCGTTTATATGCTTATCGCTCCCGAATACAGAGATGAATATACAACAAAGAACGGTGCATACATCTTCCTTTCCGATTCAACATACACAGATGCTGACGGCTCCGCTGCCAAGGCTGACGAGATCGTGGCTGAATGGGAAGCTGCAGGCAAGGGCGAGGAAGCATTCCTTGAGCTTGTTGAAGAATATTCCGAAGCAGGACACGCTCACCTTGAAGAAAACCTCACAAAAGACGTTGCATTTGCAGAAGGTCTCTATGCCAACGACGTTGTTGAAGGCGGCGTTAAGAAGGTTTACTCCGCTGATGACAAAGGTACTTACCTTGTTTACTGTGCAGGCGACGGCATCATCGCATGGGAAGCAGCTGTTGACTCTGCTCTCAGAAACGAAGATTACTCCGCTGACTTTGAAGAATTTGCAGCTCAGTACTGGGTATACTCCGACACAGACGATCTTACAAAGATCATTCCCGTTTCCATGAACTAATAAGCAAACGAGTCCTTTATCAACATTTGGTTATTAAATAGCCTTCGATAAAAAGTGACCCTGAAGAGTGGCAAAAGCGAAGGCTTCTGCCACTCTTTTTTCGCACACACAATCTACGTATTTACTATCAGGAGGAAACGTGGAAACCTTTAACATTTTCTCTATAATCACCCTCATGGGCGGTCTTGCATTTTTCCTTTACGGTATGAATGTAATGTCCACAGGTCTTGAAAAAATGGCGGGCGGTAGGCTCGAACAGATGCTTAAAAAAGCGACCTCAAAGCCCCTTGCAAGTATGGGTCTGGGTGCCGGTATCACCATAGCAATTCAGTCCTCTTCCGCTATGACGGTAATGCTTGTAGGTCTTGTAAACTCCGGAATCATGAAGTTCGGGCAGACTATCGGCGTTATCATGGGCTCAAACATCGGTACAACACTTACCACCTGGCTTCTCGCACTTGTAGGTATTGACGATTCGTCAGCACCCTTTTGGCTGAAGCTGATGAAGCCCGATTGCTTCTCGCTTCTTTTCGCACTTATCGGTGCTGTGCTGATCATGATGTGCAAAAAAGCGAAGTACAAGGACATCGGTACAATTCTCCTTGGCTTTGCCGTTCTTATGTATGGCATGAAGCTCATGAGCGATTCCATGAAGCCCCTTGCTGCGATGGACGGCTTTGCGGAAGTCATGACAGCCTTCAACAATCCCATTCTTGCAGTTCTTGTAGGTGCTGTATTTACAGGTGTAATTCAAAGCTCTGCTGCTTCTGTCGGTATTCTTCAGGGTCTTGCGCTCACCGGCGGAGTTTCTTACGGCATGGCAATTCCCATAATCATGGGTCAGAACATCGGTACCTGTGTTACTGCTCTCATTTCCAGCATCGGTGTCAGCCGCAACGCAAAGAAGGTTGCAGTTGTACATGTTTCCTTTAACGTAATCGGTACTGTCCTCTGCCTTGCACTCTATTATCTTATAGATGCGTTCGGCGTGTTTGAAATGCTCTTCCACGTAGAAGATTTCTCAAGCACTCCCATTCCTGTAGTGGGCATATCCATAGTACATACCATTTTCAACGTATTCACCACCCTCATTCTCTTCCCCTTTGCGAAGGCACTCGAAAAGCTTGCCAACTTCATCATAAAGGACAAGGATGGAGACGATGCACAGGGTGCTCTTCTCGACCAGAGACTTCTTGCAACACCCTCTATCGCTATTGCAGAAGCTAACAACGCCACCTACAAGATGGCTGATATAGCTCAGCAGTCACTGGGTCTTGCATTCGATCTGGTGGGCAATTACGATGACAAAACGGCAAAGAACATTCTCGAATTTGAAGATATGCTCGACAAATACGAGGACAAATTGGGTACGTTCCTTGTAAGACTGTCCTCCAGCTCCATGAGTGATGAGGATACCAACAGAGTTTCCAAGATGCTCCACGTTATCGGTGACTTTGAACGTTTGGGCGACCACGCAGTAAATGTTCTCAAGGTTGCAGAGGAGCTTAGGGATAAAAAGCTTGTTTTTTCTGAAAACGCAAGCAAAGAGCTTCTTGTTCTCACAAGTGCTCTCAACGAAATTCTTGACATTACCTTCAAGGCATACAAGAACAACGACGTATCTCTTGCAACAAAGGTTGAACCTCTTGAGCAGGTTATCGACGAGCTTGTTGCCGTTGTTAAGGCGGGTCACATCAAGAGACTCCAAAGCGGCACCTGCACCATCGAAATGGGCTTCATTCTTTCCGACCTTATCAATAACTGCGAAAGAATTTCCGACCATTGTTCCAATATCGCCGTAACGGTAATTGAGCTTGCCCGCCACTCCTTCGATACTCACAAGTATCTCCAGAAGGTTAAGCACGGTGACACGGAATTTGACGAAGCATTCGACGAATACAGCATTAAGTACGGTATTAAAGCGTAACGAAAACAGAGATTTATGCGGGGGAATTTGAAAATCCCCCCTGCACCCCAAAGAGAACCCCAAGCTGACGAGTC
>JAZSLF010000163.1:0-25596 GCA_045535205.1 Eubacteriales bacterium | reverse complement strand
CTTCAAAATTTTTGAACCATGAGTCCCCTGATTGCACAGAACAATCAGGGGACTCATGGTTTACTTCATCATATCATCAAGATAACGGAAATTTACACAAATTCCTTCTTCACGCATTGTGAGAATTTCTTCTTTTGTAGCGTACATAGCATCACAGGTCTCATTTTCGAGAAGAACGACATCGGAAAGAGGGAAGTCGCCTTTAAAGAGCCATACGTCGCAGAAGCTGTCCTCTCTTTTATAGGAGTATATATTTCTTCCTGTTTTACTGTCGGCGGTTACTCCTGTTTCTTCAAAAAGCTCACGCAAAGCGGCAGTAATGCTGTCATCACCCGCAACGGCAGAGCCGCCGGTACATTCCCACATATTCGGAAAGCCCTTGTTTGCACATCTTTTTGTAATGAGGAATTTCCCCTCCGAGTTCATGTACCAGACGTGGACAACAAGGTGATAATCGCCTTCGGGAAGCATATCACCTCTGCGGTGAAGTCTGCCTGTTTTAGTCCTGTTTTCATCAAGCACGTCCCAAAGCTCGTCAACGCTTGTCTGTGTGTTCAGCCATGCCTGCGTATAATTCCACAGATGCGGCTGAATTGCAGGGTATGTAATATTTTTGGGAAGATTTAAGAAAAACGATGCTTCGGCAATTTCAGAATATCTCGGAATGTTTCCGCAAAGTGAAACCTCAGCAAAGAAAAGAACACCGTATGAGCGCTCTGTGTCAACTGTTACACAGTAGGGAGATACTTCCTTAATATCGTAAAGTAACGCGCCCGTTTCCTCAAAAAGCTCACGGCAAGCGGCTTCATAAGGTGTTTCGCCTGCTTCGATGTGTCCTCCGGGAATTTCCCACGTCGTTCTTTCTTCGTGACGTGAAAGTATCCACCTCCCGTCGTATCTTGCGGCAATAACCGCATATTCAGGCTCTATCCCATCGGGGAGCCCATTCTTTAAAAAATCAACAGTTATCATATTTTTCTAATTGAGTACCTTTTTTAATTTATCAAACAGCCCATAGCAAAAGCTGTTAAGCTTATCCTTTTTAGCAGGAATGTTTTCTTTCAGCATAGAAAGAGTCAGCTGCGCTTTAATGTATTCTTCTTTCGTAATAACGTTCTCCGAGAGGGCACAGTCCAGCTCATCTTCATCAAGTACGATAAGTCTGCCGTCGGGCATCGCAACAAGATCGAGAAAAAGATCGTAAAAATATGATCCCTCCTCGTCAATGATATTTTTCAAAGTCATGTCAAAGTAATACTGTAAACAGCAACCGTTTTCATCATACATGACGGTTATCCAAAAATTCTCATTTTCAGGTGCTATCTGAAGCCAGAAATACCCGTCGTCAACTATCTTCAGCGTTTCCCCTTTAAACTCCGCAATAAGAGGTTCTCTCACACGGGTCAGCTCCATAAGATAAGCAACTCCTGAAAAAGACTCCGTATTAAATCGGCAAAATGCACGTCGGCTTTCTTCAATTCTCGCCCAAGTGCTTCTCGTTATAGTTTTTTTCTTAATTTCCATGACTTTATTGTACCATAATTTAATAATTATGTAAACCGAAATTTAATATGCTCATCTTCTTTTGTCTGAGTACAAATAAAAAATCACGAAAAAAGATGAATTTTTTTGAAAAACATGATATAATTCAGTATATAACATCAATATGGAGTAATTATGCAAGTTCTTTATTTTTTCGAAGCTATAAGAAATCCCGTACTTGACGTTTTCTTTTCCTTAGTAACGAAACTCGGTGAGGAAACGCTCTTTATCCTTCTCGGTATACTCTTTTTCTGGTGTATAAACAAAAAAGAAGGATACTATCTTCTTTCCGTAGGTCTTATGGGAACGGTGATAAATCAGTTTTTGAAGCTTCTTTTCAGAGTACCTCGCCCCTGGGTCAAGGACCCCGATTTTACCATTGTTGAAAGTGCAAGGGCAGAAGCTACAGGCTACAGTTTTCCAAGCGGCCATACACAAATATCCGTCGGAAACTTCGCAGGTGTGGCAAGATGTAATAAAAATAAGGTAATAAGAATGATCTGTATAGTTCTTTGTATCCTTGTCCCCGTCTCAAGAATGTATCTCGGCGTACACACTCCCGCCGATGTTCTTGTTTCAATAGCTGTTGCTCTTTTCCTCGTTTTCGGCATATATCCCTTCGTGAAAAAGGCATCTGAAAAGCCTTTCTATATGAGAATACTTTTCTCTTTAATGCTCGCCGTATCTCTCGGCTATCTCGTTTTCGTTCACATTTACAATTTCCCCGCAGATACGGATGCCGAAAACCTTGAGCACGGTATAAAAAATGCATATACGATGCTCGGTTGTATTTCTGCACTTTGGCTTACTTTTGAAATAGAAAGCAGATATATAAAATTTGAAACAAAAGCTGTGTGGTGGGCACAAATTATTAAGGTCACACTCGGCTTCGGTATTCTTATAGGTATAAAGGCGGGACTAAAAGCACCGCTTCATTCACTTATCGGAAATACGTATATCGCAGACGGTGTGAGATATTTTATTATGACTGCTTTTGCAGGCTGTATATGGCCGCTTACGTTCCGTATCTTCAAAAAAATAAAAGAAAACAAATAATTATCGGAGAATGATTTTCTATGCTTAAAATACTGATTGCTGAAGACGATAAGGAGCTGAGCAGACTGTTCGCTCATGTTCTTATGAAAAACGGATATACGGTAAAAGAGGTCGGAAACGGCAGGGAAGCACTTGATGCACTCGATGCTGAATATTTTGATCTTATAATTTCCGACATAATGATGCCTGAAGTAGATGGGTATGAGCTTGTGCACTGTATTCGTGAAGCAGGGAGTACAACACCCGTACTCATGATAACGGCGAAGGATGCCTTTGACGATATGAGACGTGGCTTTCTTTCGGGATCTGATGACTATATGGTAAAGCCCGTTAACGTAAACGAAATGGTGCTTCGGGTACAGGCACTTCTCAGACGTGCTCAGATGATAAACGAAAGAAGGCTCACTATCGGGAATACCTTAATGGAGTGTGATACGCTCGTAGTAAGTACAAATGGGGAGAACGATGTTCTTCCGCAAAAGGAGTTTATGCTTCTTTATAAAATGGCATCGTATCCCGGACGTATATTTACACGTCAACAGCTTATGGACGAGGTGTGGGGATACGACAGCGACAGCGATACTCACACAGTTGAAGTACATATCGGAAGATTGCGTGAAAGATTTAAAAACAATGAAGATTTTAAAATAGTAACTATACGTGGGGTAGGATATAAGGTGGTAAAGCTGTGAGAGAAAAAGATAGGTTTCTGAAAATAAGCAAACAGAAGATAAAATTCAGCCTTCGTGGGCGGCTTACGCTTGTTGTCGCAGTAGTTGAAATATGCAGTATAGCAATAGCCTACGGCATCACAATGCTTCTCGGATGGCTCATACCCGCCCTCAGAAACGTACCCTTTGTGGTTCAGCTCGGGCTTTTCAGCCTTGGTGTCGTTGTTCTTGCCATGAGACTTCTGTCAAAAATATTCTTCGACCCAATTAAGAAAGTAAACGGCGGAATGAAGCATATAGCCGAGGGTGATTTTGACGTGCGTCTCGATACGAAATCAAGGGCACTCGAAATACAGGAGATGATGGCGGGCTTCAATATGATGGCGACGGAGCTTAGCTCCACCGAAATTCTGAAAACTGACTTTATCTCCAACGTTTCTCATGAAATAAAGACACCGATCAACGCAATTGAGGGTTATTCTGCTTTGCTTCAAGGGTGTGACGGGCTTACAAAGGAGCAAAAGGAATACATCGATAAAATACTTTTTAACACTAACAGACTTTCCTCTCTTGTCAGTAATATCCTTTTGCTTTCAAAAATAGAAAATCAAACAATACAGACGGATACGGACACATACAGCCTTGATGAGCAGATAAGAGAAGCAATAGTAGCTCTTGAATATGTATGGGAACCGAAAAATATAGAGTTTGACGTTGAACTTGAAAAGGCAGAATATAACGGCAACGAAGCCATGATGCGTCACGTCTGGTATAATCTTATCGGAAATGCCGTCAAATTCTCACCCAAAAACAGCATAGTAAAAATCAGGCTTGTACACGAGAATGAATCGTTTGTATTTACCGTGGATGACATGGGACAGGGACTTTCGGAAACGGCAAAGAAGCATTTGTTTGATAAATTCTATCAGGCGGATACTTCCCATAAAGAAGAAGGAAACGGATTGGGTCTTGCACTTGTTAAAAGAATACTTTCAGTTGAAAAGGGAGAAATTTTTGCTGAAAATCTTAAAGACGGCGGATGCAGATTTACAGTAATTCTTCCGCAAAAAACGTGAAATTTCAACAAAAGTTGAAGAACAGTTGAGCTTCTGTTGAGAATAAACCTATATACTTAAATTATAAAATGGAAATTTTGTAATTTAGGAGAAAAATATGGCAACAGGCTACGTTCTTTATAACGAAAAAGCAGGCAGTACCGATAGCTTGGAGAATATAAAAATTCTTGACAGCATCATGAACAGCGAGCTCAAGTATATTGATGTTTATTCAATATCAAATTACGGAGCACTTATAAACGGACTTGAGAAAGACGATTATATCATAATTGCTGGCGGTGACGGTTCTCTTAATTGCTTTGTTAATTTTACCGACGGTATTGAGTTTGACAACGATGTTCTTTGTTATCCGTGCGGCACAGGCAATGATTTTGCTCATGAGCTCGGATACGCCAAAGGAGATAAACCCTTTTCGGTAAAAGAATACCTGAAGGAGCTTCCCCGTGTTTCAGTAAAAGGTAAAACGTACCGTTTCCTGAACGGAGTAGGCTACGGTATTGACGGCTATTGCTGTCAGGTCGGTGATGAACTGAAAAAAATACCCGGTAAAAAGGTGGACTATACTGCAATTGCCATTAAGGGTCTCCTTTTCAATTACAGACCCACGCATGCAGTCGTAACGGTAGACGGTGTTTCTCACACATATAAAAAAGTCTGGATAGCTCCCACAATGAACGGCAAATTTTACGGCGGCGGCATGATGCCTACCCCTGACCAGAAGAGAAATTCGGGAAAGCTTTCAACAATGGTCTTTCACGGAACGGGAAAGCTTTTGACGCTCATGATATTTCCCTCGCTTTTTAAAGGGGAGCATATCAGGCACAAAAAGAACGTTGAAATTCTGACCGGAAAGGAAATAACCGTAAGCTTTGACCGTCCCGTAGCATTGCAGATAGACGGAGAAACAATACTTGACGTTTCTTCTTATACCGCATTCGTATAATGTAAAAACCAAGAAAAAAGAGGGACAGCGATGGAAACAAACAACGATAAGGGTTATCTCGGAAAGCTCATAGCTACTCAGCTTCCGTTACATGAAAAAGAAATAAGAGCACTTCTTCATGCATACTCTGCTCCTTTTAAAGAGCTGATGGCATACTATAAATGTGCCATGATGGAGGTTGAGACCAAATTCAAGGTTTTAAGCGAAGAACTGTCCCTTGAATATGACAGAAACCCAATTGAAACGATAAAAACACGACTCAAATCCGTCGACAGCATAATAGATAAGCTGGGCTGTCTCGGTCACCCCGTCACCGTTGAAAACATCGAAAAATACATACGTGACGTGGCAGGGGTCAGAGTGATATGCGGCTTTCCCTCAGACATCTATAATCTGGCAGATTCTTTTCTGAAGCAGGACGATATAGTTCTCATAGAGAAAAAGGATTATATGAAATATCCGAAGCCAAACGGCTACCGCAGTTTGCACCTCATAGTTGAGATCCCTATTTTTCTCCATGATGAAAAGAAGCCCATGAAGGTCGAGGTACAGTTCAGAACCATCTCAATGGATTGGTGGGCAAGTCTTGAGCACAAAATACGTTATAAAAAAGACGTTACCATATCAGAAGATATATCAAAAGAGCTCTGTGAATGTGCAGAAGCAGCCGCTGTGCTTGATAATAAAATGGAACAGATACAGAAGAAGATCTCACGTATCGTTTCCGAAGCAAAGAGCAGTAAAGATACCGATTAACCTTGACAAAATCAAAAACCTGTGCTATTCTAAATGTCAGTTGAAAAGCGGATGTGGCGGAACTGGCAGACGCGCTGGATTTAGGATCCAGTATCTCCGATGTGCAGGTTCGATTCCTGTCATCCGCACCAAAAAACAGCATAGCCAAATGGCTATGCTGTTTTTTGATATGGAAGGAATCGAAGCTTGAGAAGGCACAAAACGTTAAGAAAAACAGTCCTGAGGACTGTTTCAGACTGAAGACAAACTCGGTATAACGCAGATGTGAGTGAGAAAACTTTTATAAAACAAACTTTTCTTGATAAAACTATCTGACATTGAAAAGGCGGGCAAAAGCCCGCCACATCTGCTTTGAGAGCGTTTTTTCCTCTACCGTAGATTACTACGCCGACGAGGAAAAAAGCTCTCAATCTACCTTCGTTTCTCTCAGTCTGGGTCAGAGTGTAGACTTTGTCTACACTCTGCAGTGCGCGGCTTCGCCGTGCACTTTTTTCTTATTGTTATTGACTTTTTCCTATGTATAGTATATAATATAAACCAATTTGAGAATTATTCTCATTTTGGAGGAGATAATGAGAAAAGAATATAAAACAGGCAGTAAAGCTGCTCTCCTTGAGTTTATGGAGAGACACAAGGACAGACACTTTACAATTGATGAGATCATAAATGAAATGAAGAAGGAAGGTCTTGAGCCGTCTAAAAGCACGGTTTACAGGCTTGTATCAAAACTGACCGAAAACAATACCTTAAAGAGATTTGAGAGCTTTGATAAAGACAGCTTCGTTTACCAGTATGCCGCCTTTCCTTTTGAGTGTGAGATGCATTTTCATCTTAAATGTACAAGATGCGGAAAGCTAATTCACATGGAATGTGAAAAAATGAGTGCTCTGAGGGAGCATATTCTTTCGGATCACGGTTTTATTATCGGCGGCGGTGCCATGATAAACGGAATATGTCTTGACTGTACAGGAATAAAGGAGACTACTGTATGAAGCGAATAATCTGTACCGTTTTACTCCTTTCATTATTGGTTTGCAGTTTTACTTCCTGCACAAAAACAACTGAGGAAGAAGACGGCCGAAGGCTCAACGTACTGACGACAGTTTTTCCGCCATATGATTTTGCAAAAGCTGTAGGAGGAGAGCTTATAGACGTTCAGATGCTCATGGCTCCCGAAACGGACAGCCACAGCTATTCGGGAGACAACCCCTCCGATATTTTAAAGATCGCAAGCTGTGATCTATTTATCTATATCGGCGGAGAAAGCGAGAGTAAATGGGTAGATGACGTGCTTTCCTCCATTGAGAAAAGCGGAATTGCTTCTCCCCGGATACTTAATCTTTCGCAATACTGTAATTTACTCGAAGAAACAGATAACGGGATCATACAAAAAGAGACTCATACCCACGAGCATCACGATCACTCGGAGGGAGAGCATCATGAGTGCTCCTTTGATGAGCATATATGGACATCCCTTATTAACGCTGAAATTATGACAAACAAGATCGCAGAGGCTCTTGCACAGCTTGACGGCGAGAATGCAGAAGTCTACATTGAAAATGCGTTATCGTATTCAGCCGAGCTTCGTGAACTTGACAGAGCCTTTTCTGATTTTTTTGAAAGCTGTGATAACAAAACGCTTATATTTGCAGACAGATTTCCTTTTGCTTATTTTGAAGCTGATTATTCTCTGAACCATTATGCTGCTTTTTCGGGTTGTTCCTCCGAGGCTGAGGTCTCACCCACTACTCTTGCAGCTATTGCGGATATAATGGAGCAAAAAGGTATAAAGGATGTATTCTACATTGAGACCTCAAAGAGTGACGTGCCTGAGCTTCTTTGCCGTATTCTCGATGCAGAAATGCATCTTCTCCATTCCTGCCACACGGTCAGCGAAAGACAGCTTGACGAGGGTGTTACCTACATTTCTCTTATGGAAAACAATTTAGATACTTTAAGAAAGGCATTATCAAATGACTGAAAACAATTATATATCCTGCAATAATGCATCATTTTCCTACGATGGAAAATGTGCTGTCATGAACGTTTCCTTCACATTGAACAAAGGGGATTACCTTTGTATTTTAGGTGAGAACGGAACGGGCAAAAGCACTATTATCAAGGGACTTTTGGGTCTTATAAAAACAACATCGGGTACCATAGAATATAACAACGTAAAGCATACGGAAATAGGATACCTTCCTCAGATAGCTGAGATACCGAAGAACTTCCCTGCATCAGTTTTCGAGGCTGTTCTTCACGGAAGATGCGAAAAACTCGGCAACAGACCTTTTTATTCCGCTGAAGACAGAAAAGCCGCAAAGGAAAGCATGGAGCTTTTGGGAATCAAAAAGCTGAAAAACAAGGCATTTTCGGAGCTTTCGGGAGGTCAGAAGCAAAGAGTGCTTCTTGCGAGGGCCCTTTGTGCCACGGAAAAAATACTGTTTCTTGATGAACCCGTGTCAGCTCTTGATCCAATAGTAACGGCGGAAATGTACGACATTATTGAAAAGCTCAATAAGGAGCACGGCATCAGCATCATAATGATCTCCCACGATACGAAGACAGCTACACAGTATGCATCACACATACTTCATATTAAGAAAAAGCCTTTGTTTTTCGGAACTTCCGAGGAATATAAAAATACTGAATTATATCATCACTTTCTGGGAGGCTGCGGTCATGAGCATCATTGATATTTTTACAAATCCCCTCATTCTTTCAATGTTCCTCGGAGCTATGCTTATCGGAATACTTATATCCCTCTCCGCTTCCCTTTTGGGTGTAACGTTAGTTCTCAAAAAGTATTCAATGCTGGGAGACGGACTTGCACACATCGGCTTCGGGTCAATGGCGGTTGCGGCTCTTGCGGAAAAGCTCCTTTCGGACAGACTTCCCTCTGACGTTAAGGACTATTCTCTGCTTATTTCCGTTCCCATCGTAATTGCCGCCGCACTATTTATTTTAAAGCTCAATGAAAAAAGCAGACTCAGCGGTGACTCAGCCATAGCTCTCGTTTCAACAAGTGCTCTTGCACTCGGATACATAATTTACAGATATGCGACAGGTCAATCATCAGACGTATGCTCAAGTATGTTCGGCTCTGCCGCCCTTCTTACCCCAAAGCCCTCCGACATTATCACCACCTCAGCCCTTGCTCTAATCGTCATCGGGACCTTTATTCTGTGTTATAACCGCATTTTTGCCATCACCTTTGACGAAACTTTTTCCAAGGCTGTCGGTATCAAAACGGACAAATACAAGACGATAATCGCCGTTCTCGTAGCTCTTACCATCGTTATGGGCATGAAGATGCTCGGAACTGTCATGATCTCCGGTCTTATCGTATTTCCTGCACTCAGTGCCATGAGAATATCAG
This sequence comes from Eubacteriales bacterium, assembly GCA_045535205.1. Classification (GTDB taxonomy): domain Bacteria; phylum Bacillota; class Clostridia; order Oscillospirales; family CAG-272; genus RUG14199. Next base: position 16,173 of record JAZSLF010000163.1, on the reverse strand, counting down.
GCACATTTAAGGGTGTTATTTGCAGCTGTGCTGTTATTTCCGTATCCTGCTCCGTTGTGGGAATTACTGCCGCTTTTCTTATCGACAATATGCCTATCGGCCCCTGTGTCGTTATGGTCAACCTTTTCGTATACGTTGTTCTTACGGCAATAAAGGAAATAAAAAGCCGAAAAAGCAACTGATCATATATAACAATTCATACATCAGCCTCCCTTTTAATATAATGTATCAGCATTATATACGGGGAGGCTGACGTCATAGATACATATATTAAAAACGGTAGGCTGAATAAATCGGCTCATATAAATAACACCACCATCTCCGATGAAATCGGCAAAAACGTGAAAATAACCGTTGATACATCAAACGGGCTCAATGAACGTCAAGTCTCCGAAAGCATAAAGGCCTTCGGAGAAAACAAAATAAAAAAAAGCAAGCGTTTTACTTTTATAGGTCAATTCTTTAAAAACCTCGGAGACCCCATCATCAGAATACTCATAGGTGCACTTATAATCAACACCGTATTCATGTTTCATGATATAAACTGGCCTGAAACGATTGGAATAGCTGCCGCCGTTTTCACAGCCACCCTCGTATCGACCTTATCTGAATACGGTAGTGAAAAAGCATTTGACAAGCTGAGCAGCCACACGGAAGCATCTGAGTATACTGTTATAAGAAAAGGCAAAAGGATTACCGTTAAAGAGAGCGATATAGTCTGCGGCGACATTATTTACATATACGCAGGAGAAATTATTCCTGCTGACTGTATTATTCTTGACGGTGCTGTTTCTGTAAACCAAGCAGCTCTTACAGGCGAAAGCCGTGAAATAAGAAAGCAAATGAAAAACGGCCCTTCGGGTTCATTTTTATTAGATGAAAGTCTTTCCATAGTACCCGACGATAAATACGGTATATTCAAGGGCTGTGTTTGTGTTGACGGAGAATGTAAGGCGGTTGTTTGCAAAGTAGGCGATAACACTTTTATGGGGAACGTTGCGGCGGAGCTTCAAAGAAAAACACGCCCAAGTCCGCTGAAAGAAAAGCTTTCTGCCCTTGCAGGTACAGTCAGTAAGCTTGGATATATGTTTGCCGCACTTATCATGTGTGCCTATCTATTCAATGTGTTTGTTATAAGCTCAGATTTTTCCTCAACGCTCATTCTTGAAAAGATTCGTGATGTTCAGTTTCTCGCTCACTCACTTATAAGTGCCGTTACACTCGGTGTTTCGGTAATAGTTGTCGCAGTCCCTGAGGGTCTTCCAATGATGATAACTGTTGTTTTGTCATCAAACATGAAAAAGATGCTGAAAAGCGGAGTTCTTGTGCGAAAGCCTGTAGGTATAGAAACAGCAGGCGGAATGAACATTCTTTTCACGGATAAAACAGGCACTCTCACCACGGGAAACATGACGGTAAACGAAGTTGTAACGAGAAACAAAAGGTTTTTATCAGCTTCTGAAATTGAAAAAGATAAGCATTTCTCCGAGTATCTTATTCCTCTTACGGACGGACTTATTTCATCGGGCAAAAAGACTTCCACCGAAAAGGCGGTTCTTTCCTTTTTTAAAACAAAAAGCACAGACAGACGAAAGGCTATTCTCAAAGAAAGGATACCTTTTAATTCAAAAAGAAAATTTTCAGCTTGCTCTTATATGATAAGCTCCAAAGAAAACGTATATCTTTTAGGTGCATCGGAAATGCTGCTTGACTGTTGTTCCTTCTTTATTGACGAAAACGGAGATGTCAGACCTATGACAGAGTATGACCGCCTGTTCTTTTCCGATTATATCACCGAAAAGGCAAACTCCTCAGCAAGAGTCATGCTCCTTGCCCAAGCCCCCCACGAATATCTGTCCGACATACGAAGGGGACAGACTCCCTCTGCACTCTGTGCCGTTTTCGCATTATCAATAAGAGACGATCTCAGACGTGATATAAAAAAATCAGTATACGAAACAAAAACGGCGGGAGTTCAAGTCGTCATGATAACGGGTGACAATAAGGCGACCGCACTTGCAATAGCCAAGGAGGCAGGTATTTACGACAAAGAACATACCGTAGCCTTAAACGGTGATGAAATTGCTGTTATGTCCGACGAGGAGCTGACCGAAGTTCTTCCGAGACTTGCTGTGGTTTCAAGGGCACTGCCGTCTGATAAGCTTCGTCTTGTTGAGCTTTCCGGAAAGCTCGGTCTTGTTTCGGGAATGACAGGTGACGGAATTAACGATGCTCCCGCATTGAAAAACGCAGACGTAGGCTTTGCCATGGGAAGCGGAAGCGACGTAGCAAAAGAAGCCTCCGACATCATTCTTACAAACAATTCCTTTCATTCCATAACGAAGGCAATTCTTTACGGAAGGACAGTTTTTGAGTCTATAAGAAAATTCATAACCTTTCAGCTGACCATGAATTTATGTGCCATGGGAGTTTCTCTCATCGGGCCTTTTATAAATATCGACAATCCCATAACTGTCATTCAGATGCTTTGGGTAAACATAATAATGGATACACTCGGAGGTCTTGCGTTCGCAGGCGAAATACCGCTTTCAAAGTACATGAAAAGACCTCCTATAAACAAAACGGAAAAAATACTGTCCAAAAAAATGATAAGCTGTATACTTTTTCTCGGTATTTATACTCTTGCACTCAGTATCGCTTTTCTGAAGCTTGACTTTTTCAAAAAGTTGTTTGAAGGTAAAGGTGAAACGTATTTTCTCACCTGCTTCTTTGCCCTGTTTATCTTTTGCGGCATATTCAACAGCTTTAACGCAAGAGCTCCCGAAGGAAATCTTTTAAGTCATATTGCAGGCAATAAGGCATTTATCAGTATAATACTGTTTGTCGGCATCACACAGCTTGCCATAATTTATTTCGGAGGCTCTGTTTTCAGAACTGTCCCTCTCACCCCTCATGATCTTCTTGTTTGTGCTCTTTTATCACTTACGGTAATACCCGCTGATATGATAAGAAAGCTGTTCTCTAAGTAATGAAATGACCCTCAGGCTGTCTGTATCTCAAACAGCTTGAGGGTCTTCCGTTATATTATATTAAATCAGATCAAACAGCGACATCTGATTTGTCGGGTTCATGCCTGCAAGAGCACCGTTTTCACGGAGAAGCTCAAGGAGAGTCTTACCTACCTTTGCTTCGGGTTCAAGGTCCTCAATACAGTGAATTTTTCCCGCAAGTCTTGCGTTCATTATATTTACTGCCGCATTTTCCCCAAGTCCGGGAAGTGAAATTAAAGGGAGTCTTATTTTTCCGTTTTCGGGTTCAAATTTTGAAGCATGTGATTTCATTACATTTACCGGAAGAAAATCAATACCTCTTTGATAACATTCATTGACAAGCTGCATCGCATTGAAAAGTTCCTTATCCTTCTGTGTGGATTTCGGGTCACTCTTTATCTTAGCAAGGTCATCAATAACATTATAAACGTAATCCTTCCCTTTCATAATATATGTTGCATCACAGCCACCGGGTGCCGCCGTAAAGTATGCCGCATAAAACTGAAGAGGATGATATATTTTATACCAACCGAGTCTCAACGCATCTATTACGTATGCCGCCGCATGAGCCTTGGGGAACATATATTTGATCTTTTTGCAGGAGTCTATATACCAATCCGGCACGCCGTGCTCTATCATCATTTCCTCGTATTCGGGTTTGAGACCTTTACCCTTACGCACATCCTCCATTATCTTGAATGCCGTACTCTTTTCAAGGTCATGCTTATGAATGAGATAAAGCATGATGTCGTCTCTTGTACCGATAACCTCGGAAATGGTACATATTTGCTGTTCGATAAGCTCTTCGGCGTTACCGAGCCATACGTTCGTACCGTGGGTAAGTCCTGAGATCTGAAGCAGGTCTGCAAAGGTCTTGGGCTGTGCCTTAATAAGAACTCCACGTACAAAAGGTGTACTCATTTCGGGAAGACCGAGAGAGCCTGTTTCAACGCCTTTTAGCTGTTCACTCGTCACACCGAGAGGTTCGGGCGAAGTGAAGAGTCTGTACACGTTTTTATCGGAGAGCGGAACGTCAAGAATATTAGTATTGGTATATTCTTCAAGCCTTTTATATTTGGTCGGAATATCGTGTCCGAGAATGTCAAGTTTAAGAATAGTATCATGAAGATATTTAAACTCAAAGTGAGTGGTTATGATAGTCGGGTCTCCTGCAGGATGCTGAACAGGGGTGAAATCGTATATTTCATACTCCTGCGGTACTACAATTATTCCTCCGGGATGCTGTCCCGTCGTTCTCTTTGTGCCGACACAACCCGAAACGAGACGGTCAACCTCCGCTTTACTGAGTGATATTCCTTTATCTTCAAGATACTTGACCGTAAGACCGTATGCCGTTTTATCGGCAAGGGTTCCTATAGTTCCCGCTCTGAAAGCATGTCCTTTACCAAAAAGAACTTCGGTAAACTTATGGGCATCTGCCTGAACGTCTCCCGAAAAGTTAAGGTCAATATCGGGAGTTTTATCTCCGTAGAAACCAAGGAACGTTTCAAAGGGAATATCATGTCCGTCCCTTATGAGCTCCGTTTCACAGTTGGGACATTTCTTTTCGGGAAGGTCAAAGCCTGAGCCTACCACACCGCCTTCAATAAATTCCGAATATTTACACTTGGGGCAGCGATAATGGGGCGGAAGTGAATTTACCTTTGTAATTCCACCCATACAAGCGGCAAAAGAAGAACCAACAGAACCTCTTGAACCGACCTGATAGCCTGCAGCCTCGCTGTTCTCAACAAGCTTTTTTGCAATTATGTACATGATGGCAAAGCCGTTTTTGATAATTGAACCAAGCTCTCTTTCAAGTCTTGAGGACACCTGAACGGGAAGCGGGTCACCGTACATCTCCTTGGCAACGGAATAGCACTTGTTGGTAAGCTCTTCTTCGGCACCTTCGATGTGAGGCGGAAATTCCCCGTCGGGAATAGGCTTGATCTTTTCTATCATGTCACATATTTTTCTCGGATTGTCAATAACTACTTCCCTTGCGGTCTCCTCACCGAGATAGTCAAATTCACGGAGCATTTCTTCGGTTGTTCTGAAATAGAGCTGTGTTTCTCTGTCTGCATCCTTGAACTTCTTACCCGCAAGAAGTATTCGTCTGTATATTTCGTCCTCGGGATCAAGATAGTGTGCATCACAGGTGGCAACAACCGGTTTTCCGTGTTTTTTGCCGAGCTCTACTATTCTGCGGTTGATCTCCTTCAGCTCCTCCTCATCTGAAACAACTCCGTTTTCTATCATAAAGGAATTGTTTGAGATAGGCTGTATTTCGTAATAATCATAGAAAGAGGCTATTTCATCTATTTCATTCTCGCTTTTTCCTTGCAATATCGCCTGATATAGCTCCCCTGCCTCGCAGGCAGAACCGATTATAAGCCCCTCTCTGTATTCCTGAATGTTGGATTTCGGAAAACGGGGGGTTCTTCTGAAATATTTAAGGAAAGAGTCGGAAACGAGCACGTACAGATTACGAAGTCCCGTCAAATTCTTAACAAGAATTATCTGATGATATGTTTTAAGCTTCAACGGATCTGACTTTTCGCTCATGACCTCTATCATATGGGAAAAGTCATTTATGCCTTCGTCCTTCAGCTTGTTAATCATTTTATAGAATATCATTGAGAGCATTTCCGCATCGTCACTTGCTCTGTGATGGTTGAACTCTCCCAATTTGAAGTATTTTGCAAGCGTATCAAGCTTATGCTTCGAAAGCTCCGCATTTACGTAGTGTGACATGGCGACGGTGTCAAGATATGAGTTTTCAAATCTTAAATGAAGTCTTTCTGCCGCCTTTCTGACAAAGCCCGTATCAAAGTTTGCATTATGTGCGATAAGCAGTCTGTCTCCAATGAAGTCAAAAAACTTAGGGAGTGCTTCATCTATCTTTGGTGCACCCTTTACCATTTCGTTTGTAATACCCGTAAGCTCAGTTATCTTTTCGGATATTTCCATTTCCGGATCAACAAGCATATTGAAGCTGTCAATGACCTCGCCCTTTTTGACCTTTACGGCACCGATTTCCGTTATTCTGTCATTTTGAAAGGAAAGACCTGTAGTTTCAAGGTCGAAAACGATAAATTCATCGTCAAAGCCCATATCACAGGCACCGTATACGACTCTTGCGGTATCGTCAACAAAATATGCTTCAATTCCGTATATGACCTTGAAATCCTCAAGCTTTTTGGCTGTCAGCATGGCTGTGGGAAAGCCCTGAAGATTACCGTGGTCTGTTATGGCAACTGCGGGATGTCCCCAGTTATATGCAGTCATTACTGCTTCTTCGGGTTTTATGAGTGCATCGGCCTCCGACATATTTGTATGAAGATGAAGCTCTACTCTTTTGACCTCTGCATTGTCCTGTCTGCGTATACGCTTAATCTTTTGTATATCGGATATATTTATTACAAGCTCATCGCTGAATTTGCTTTCAGGCTTTACAACTCCCTTAACAGCGATAGAGCCGGATTTAAGCTTACTCTTATATTCGTCAAACTGCGACGCTTCGATCACGGTTTTAAGATATACGGAGGAATCCTTATCTGTAATTCCGACAGTTATACTGAACTTTTCTCCGCCTCGCAGCTCTCTCTCTTCAAATTTGAATATCTCGCCTATGGCAACTACCGAGCCTCTTTTTGAACAGGCACTTCTGAGCGGAAGAACATTCTTTATTTCAAAAGCGTTTCCGATAAGAACAGTCGGCTCAGATAAGTCAAAGGTCATTTTACCGCTTCTTACCACGTTTTCGTCTATTTTTTCTATTTCAGAAGCTCCTTCAAACAGAGAGTCAACTCTTTCAAGCTCAACCGTATTTTCACCGCTTTCAAGCTCTGCCGCCTTCTTCATGGCGGCTTCTTCCTTCATTCTGCGTTCGATAAGCTGAGCCATTGCCGCTTCCTCGGCATTTCTCGCCTGAAACATTTCCTCAGCGGTCATACTGTTGTTTCTGTATGTGAAGTCCACGGAATACTCAAGGGAAAACTCACTTCTGATTATTCCGCTTATGACTTCTCCGGCTTTTGCAAGGTCGATGATTATTCCCGCTGTACTTTCAAAAGGTAATTCAACGTGAATGGTCTCTCCATCAAAGTTTATATTATACTCTTTGAAAAAGCCTTTTAATGCAACGCCGCATCTTTTGGCTTCCTCAAGAACATCGGGAATATATTCTTCGCAAAACAGCTCGGGTGCATATTTAGGCATGAGCTTTACGACGTTCATTTCATAAAACTCAGCAAGATTGTCCTCAAGCTGATGAAGAATGCTTTTTCTGATCAATGATGGATAGGAAAAGGAGACCTCGTACATTTTTCTTTCCCGGTCCCCTCTTACCGCTACCCCGTATGCCTTTTCAAAAATATCACTTTGTCCCTTATTCATGGGGTGATACTTTGAAAAAACAGACGTCAGGGTTCTGTCAGTCATTATTCTCTTCTCCGTTACTTTCTTTCGTATCCTGTGTGCTTATAAATTCAAGTGTACGTTGTCTGAGGGCTTCAAGAATATCCTTTTCTTCCACTCTGCCGACAGTTTCACCGCCGCTGAAAAGAACTCCGAAGCCGTCACCGCCTGCAATACCGAAATCTGCCTCCCTTGCTTCTCCGGGACCGTTTACAACACAGCCCATGATAGCAACCTTGACAGTTTTTCCTTTCGTATCTATTGTATCGGCGATCTCTCTGAATTTTTCAGTTATACCTATTATATCAATTTTAGTTCTGCCGCAAGTGGGACATGAAATTATTTCAATACCGCCGTTTGAAAGACCGAGTACCTTGAGTATCTCCTTTGCGGCTCTTACCTCTCTTACGGGATCAGCCGTAAGAGAAACTCTGAACGTATCACCTATACCCTCAAGAAGAAGTGCTCCCAGCCCTACCGAGCTTTTGATTATACCGCCGTATTCATCTCCGGCTTCCGTAACACCGAGATGAAGCGGATAATTACAGCTTGAAGCCACTATTCTGTTGGCGTTTACCATTGTTTCGATATTTGAGGATTTTATAGAGATCACTATATCGGAAAAGCCGTACTTTTCAAGAGCTTCTGCCTGCAAAAGTGCACTTTCTGCAAGAGCTTCAGCTGAGGGAGCTCCGTATTTTTGAAGAAGCTTTTTATCAAGTGAACCCGAATTTACGCCTATTCTGATGGGAACACCAAGAGTTTTACAGGTCGTTGCTACTTCTCTGACCTTCCATTCTTCGCCAATGTTACCGGGATTTATCCTTATTTTGTCAGCACCGCTCATAGCTGAGGCAATAGCCGCTTTATAATCAAAATGAATATCCGCAACAAGAGGGACTTTAACGCCTTCTCTTTTGAGAACGGAAAAAATTGCAGCCGCTTCTTCGTTTGGAACTGTCATTCTCACAATATCACAGCCTGCCGCTTCGAGTGAACGTATCTGCGATGCGGTTCTCTCAAAATCCATGGGATTTGTATTGGTCATGGACTGTATGCTTATAGGTGCATTTCCGCCGATGAGAGCACCGCCGACCTTTATCTGCTTTGAAATTCTTCTTTCTTTTGCCATTACTTTATGTACTCCGTTTGCCTTTGTCATAACAAAGGTATTTATGTATCACCGAGGTTTAATGGCATATAATATGCAACCCCCGATGAGTGAATAGAGCCGATGCTTTTTGCAAACACAAAAAGCTTCATTTTCTCTTATCTCTTATCTCTTATCTTTTATCTATTATCTGTTTATTCAACAAACCCTTTATTGAATAAACCTGCATCCCCTCTGACTTTTTATACGAAAAAGCCTGCTACGTCCTTGATTATTATAAATACCATGAATGCAAGAAGGACAACAAGTCCCGCAAAGTGAATATAACCTTCGACGTTTCGGCTGACCGGTCTGCCGATCACAAGCTCTATGACCTGAAAAAGTATTCTGCCGCCGTCAAGTGCAGGAACAGGCAGGAGATTGAATATTCCGAGGTTCATGCTTATCACAACTGCAAGATACATGAAATCCCTAAAGCCCTGCTTTGCCGCACCAACAAGTGCTTCGGTAACACCGACAGGTCCTGATACTGCTTCAAGACCGTAGCGTCCTTTAACAAGGTCAACAAGTGATTCCCATATCATTTTAATGGTGTTGCAGGATTGAAAAAATGCTTCCTTAACTACGTTCGGGAATGTTCTTTCAAGCTCATATACCTTAAAATCAATATCTCCGAAAACAGCTCCGCTTTCTTCTATTGTCGGAAACTCAACGTTTTCTACCGTCACCCGTTCACCGTCTCTGATAACAGTTATGTCAATGGGTTCATAACCGTTTCTCATTATTTCGTAATACATCTGAGAATAGATATGCACGTTCTTGCCGTCTACATTTACGATCTTATCGTTGACCTGAAGTCCCGACTGCTGTATAACAGACTCAGGAGTGTCAAATTCACCGATAACAGTTGAACCGAGATGCTCTGTTGTAACTACAAACACACACATGAGAATAATTCCGAATAGAATATTTACAAGAGCACCTGCCGAGGTGATGATCAGTCTTTTCCAAACAGCTTTTTTATAAAATGCATTTTCGTCGTCACTTTCTCCGTCTTCGCCCTCCATACTAACGAAGCCGCCGATAGGAAGTGCTCTGAGTGAATATGCAATTCCCGATCTCTTCGATGTTTTACTGAATATTTTTGGACCCATGCCAATGGCAAATTCATGCACAGTAACTTTAAAAAGTCTTGCCGTAAGATAGTGGCCGCCTTCATGAATGAATATGAGAAAACCGAACAGCAGAATTGCCAAAATTATATAAAGTGCAGTCAGAATACTCACTCCTTTCCGAAAATATATCTGTGTTTATACTGTATCAAAATTTAGAAATTATGCTTTGTGCAAGCTCTCTTGCTTCTGCCTCTGCCGCAAAAACGCTCTCGGCGGAATACTCTTTATCGGGGGTGTATTTTGCCATGGCTTCTGCAACCGTATCGGATATATGACAGAAGCCGATCCTTCCTCCGATAAATGCCGCAACCGCTTCTTCATCAGCGGCAATAAGTGCGGCAGGGGCGGTCGTGCCCATCTTATAAGCTGTTACAGCCGTATCAAGAAGCGGAAAGGCTTCTCTGTCGGGTGCAGCAAATGTGAGGCTTCCGAGAGCTGCGAAATCAAGTCCTCTTTCGTTTACCGTCATTCTTTCGGGATAGGTCAGAGCATAGCGAACACAATGTCTCATATCGGGAGTTCCGAGCTGAGCCATGACCGTAGTATCAATGTATTCCACCATGGAATGTATTATACTCTGTCTGTGAACGAGCACCTCTATCTTGTCAATATCCACCGAAAAGAGTCTTGCCGCTTCAATTATTTCAAAGCCCTTATTCATAAGAGTCGCACAGTCGATAGTTATTTTGGGGCCCATTTTCCACGTAGGATGAGCGAGAGCCATTTCCGGCGTTACCTTTTCAAGCTCGCTTCTTTTCTGAGCAAAAAAAGGCCCTCCGGAAGCTGTGAGAAGTATTCTCTTAACGATTTCGGGACGTGAGTTGCCTTTTGCATCAACAGCACCCGATGTCATGAGACATTGAAAGATCGCACTGTGCTCGCTGTCAACGGGAATAAGCTCTCCTCCGTATTTTCTTATATTGGAAAATATAACGTCACCGAGGGAAATTATAGCTTCTTTGTTGGCAATTGCAAGTCTTGCACCTGTCTTTGAAACCTCAAGGGCCGCAGGTATTCCCGCCATCCCCGATATAGAATGAACGAAAAGATCTGCTCCGCACTCTCTGATGCCTTCGCAAACTGCATCAGGCCCGCCTAAAACCTTTACGTTTTCTCCGGCAAGAAGCTCTCTCAGATCTTTAGCCGTTTTTTCATCGGGAACTGCACAAAGAGGTACTTTAGTCATTCTTACCTGCTCGGCAAGAAGCTTTATGTTTCTTCCTCCCGTAAGAAGAACGTATTCACAATCGGTACAGCTTAAAGCATCGATAGCCTGCGTACCTACAGAACCCGTACTTCCGAGCACCGCAACTTTTCTTTTTATTCTATCCATAATAATTGTTACCTGTTTTCCGTAAAAATCTTACAGTACCGTTTCTGTAAACAGTACCATCAACATTAAAAACATAGGAATGGTGGGTATGACGCTGTCAAAACGGTCCATTACACCGCCGTGACCGGGAAATATGTTGCCGTAATCCTTTATTCCGTGCTGTCTCTTGATTGCAGATGCCGTAAGATCGCCGAGCTGTGAAACAAGGGATATGAGAATACCGCCGACCGCAAAGGTCCATACAGGGAGTACGGTCGTTATGTAAAACACATCTTTGAGAATCAAGCCGTAGCCTGTACAGATAAGCGTACAGAAAACTGTTCCTCCGATACTTCCCTCCACCGTTTTATTGGGACTTATCTTAGGTATCAGCTTATGCTTTCCGAAGAGACGTCCTGTGAAATAGGCAAAAATATCACACGTAAAGGGTGCAATTACGGGAACGAGGAAGTAATAAATCCCACCCGTCATATCACGAAGAAGGACAACTGATGAAAAGGCCGCCGTAATAAGTGTTCCCGTCGTAAAAGCAGCCGACACACTCTGTGTAGAAACCGTATCGGGCTTAAATACGGGAATTGACAAAAGATATACAAGAACGAGAAACAGAATAGTAAAAAACAACGCAAGAAATTCATTTCTGTTTTCCATATATCTTGCCACAAGCGGAAAAGCCGCCGAGGTCATGCACATGGGAGCCGTGATGGAGATCTGCTTTTTTACTCCCAGACAAGAGCACATTTCAAAGGTTCCGACAGCTGAAAGAAATGCAGCCGCTATCGGAAACACCCAAGTATGTGAAAAAAGGATCAACGGAACTGCAAGTATTGCCATTACAATTCCGGTAATAACTCTTTTAAGCATTTATAACGCCTCCGAATTTTCTTTTTCGCTTTGAAAAATCAATAATTGCTTTGTCTACCTCGTCAGAAGTAAAATCGGGCCAAAGAACGTCGGTAAAATAATATTCGCTGTATGCCGATTGCCAAAGAAGGAAATTTGAGGTTCTTACCTCTCCTGCTGTTCTGACGATAAGGTCGGGATCGGAACAATGGGATGTATATATATTATTGCTTATATCTTCTTCGGTTATTTCAGTCTTACCTTCGGAAATAAGCTTATTTACTGCGTATACTATTTCGGCTCTGCCGCCGTAATTCAATGCAATATTGAGAAGCTGTTTATTATTCTTTGTAAGTTCTTCAAGCTGAACACATTTACTCTCAAGTGCTTCGCCGAGAGCTTTCTTATCACCGAGAAATACATATTTTATATGGTTCTCACCGTCGGACTCCTTGGCATCCTTTATGTAATCGTCAAGGAGTGCCATTATTGCATCGACCTCGCCCTTGGGTCTTGACCAATTCTCCGTAGAAAAAGCATATACCGTCACAGCTTCAATTCCCACGTCACCGCAGTAACGAACGATCTTTTTAAAGGTTTTAGCTCCTACGGGATGACCCGCTTCTCTGGGAAGCGAACGCTTTTTTGCCCATCTGCCGTTACCGTCCATGATGAAAGCAATATGCCGAAGTCCGCTTTCTCTGACAAGCTCTTTAATGTCTGTATCAGCGGTATTCTTTTGTGAATTTTTTGAAAAAATCATAAAAATCTCCCGACTACTGATTATATATACTCAAACGCCCCGATGCACCGATATTTCGGTACAGGGGGCGTCATAATTCCGAATGCTAAACGAAATCAGATTTCCATGATTTCCTTTTCTTTTGCAGCTGTGATCTTGTCAATTTCCTTGGTGTACTTATCCGTAAGGTCCTGAGTCAGCTTTTCGGACTGCTTTGCCTCGTCCTCATTCATTTCGCTGTTCTTCTTCATTTCCTTAATCTTGTCGTTTGCTTCACGGCGGATGTTACGGATAGCAACCTTAGCTTCTTCACCCATCTTGGAGATCTGCTTTGTAAGTTCTTTTCTGCGTTCCTCTGTAAGCTGGGGGAATGCAAGACGTACTGTCTTACCGTCGTTTACAGGTGTAATACCAATATCAGATGCGAGGATAGCCTTTTCGATATCTTTGAGAATAGATGTTTCCCAAGGTGTAATAGCAATTGTTCTTGCATCTGTAACCTTAACGTCAGCAACAGCGTTGATAGCTGTGGGGCTTCCGTAGTAGGAAACTTCAACGCCCTTGAGAACAGCGGCATTAGCTCTGCCTGCTCTGATAGAGGAAAGGTTATCTTCGTATACAGCGATGGATTTCTTCATCTTTTCTTCAAATACTTTTGTGTCGAGCTTCATAATAATTCTCCTTAATTTTTATATTCGGGGACCTATGTCCAAAATTTACTTATAATATTATATTCAGCCTTCCGCCTGATTATTTAACGACTGTGCCGAGCTTTTCGCCCATAACTACACGGTATATGTTTTCGGATCTGTCAAGACCGAACATAACTGTGGGTATCTTACTGTTTTCTGCAAGAATTGCGGCTGTAAGGTCAATGGCACTCAGTCTGTTATTGACGATATGGCTATATGTAGTTTCTTCGATCTTCTCTGCTGTAGGGTCAACACGGGGGTCTGCCGTATAGAGATAATCTATATTCTTTGCAAGAAGAAGCGCATCAGCTTCAATTTCCATAGCTCTGATAACTGCAGGTGTATCTGTTGAGAAGAAGGGGGATCCGAGACCTGCGGCAAAAATAACTACTCTGCCTGCATCAAGGTGACGTCTCGCTTCGTCTGCGGTATAATATTCAGCAAACTTATCCATAGGAACCGCAGACATTACTCTTGCATCGAGCCCTGCCTGACAGAATGCTTCCTGAAGGGCAATTGAGTTTATACAGGTTGCAAGCATGCCCATGTTGTCAGCTCTCGTTCTGTCCATCTTACCGCTGCTGCGACCTCTCCAGATATTGCCGGCACCGACAATGATAGCTACCTGTACGCCGCTGTCAACACATTTCTTTATAACGGAGGCAACCTCGTCAAGATACTCATGGTTAAGAATGGAGTCTGTTTCCTTTGCCAACGCTTCTCCCGAAAGCTTTAACAAAATTCGCTTGTAAGCAGGTTCATTTTTCATGTTCATACGCTCCCATCCGTAAACTACCGAAAGCAGACTTTCAGTTATAATATATTATTCTAATTTATTATATTCTACCTTAAAATCCGCCATTTGTAAAGTACCATTGACAATATTTTATTAAGCAGAATGTATTTATATCTTATAATATATATGTTTTTATTTTATAAAAAGAATAAGGGACCGCAAAAACAAGTTACAGTCCCTTGGGGAATAATTTTACAGAATTAATTTTCTGCAGGGAAAGACGTAATTATGCCTGCGAGATATTTTCTGACGAGAAGAACATCTGCGATAGTTACTCTTCCGTTACCGTCAACGTCTGCGGCATTTACGTCTATTTTGTTTTCATCAATTATACCTGCAAGATATTTTCTGATAAGAAGCACGTCGGCAATCGTTACTCTGCCGTTCCTGTCCGTATCACCGTAGAATACTGTCTCTTCACGGAAAATTTCACTATACGGAATTAATGCTGTTCCGGCATAATTTGTTATTGTGTCGGGAACCTCAATTTCTGCAATAAATACATTTGAGTCGAGACTCAAAACAATTTCATTTACAAAAACTTTTCCTTCAAGATCGGTTTCATCCGTACTGTATTGAACTGTGTATTCCACAGAATTTCCTTCAGCATCTTTAAGAATTATTCCGTCGATGCTTTCGGGGTCAACATACTGGCTGAAAGTAACAATAACAGAGCCGTCATTTGCTTCAACGTCTTCAACTACAGGAGCTTCTGTTGAAATGATACCGATGTTGACAGAGGTCTGAGGAGGAGGTACAGGCAGCCATTCACTATAAGTTGTTTCATAGCCTTCCTTTTCATACTTGACCTGCCACCAGCCTTCAGGTACGTCCCAAGCGTACTTACCGTCTGCATCTGTATAAACAGGGTTTACCTGGTCCCATTCTGAAGCTTCCCAAAGCTGTGCATTTTCAGTCTTGGGAGCATCCCAGAAGCTTTCGTCATTTTCATCGAAAGGAATGTAATATACAGTTGCTTTTACACCTGCAATACGGTTGGAGGTTACACCTTCATATACGTAGCCGCTGGGGTCTATCGCCCAACGGAACGAAAGACAGAGAACCGTCCCCTGTCTTTCAGAACCGTCCCCTGTGTTCTGTTTTGTCAACACACAGAACCGTCCCCTGTGTTCTCCCTGTGTTTACTCCGGTTCAGAATTGACTTTGCTGTTTCTGCAGAAGCAAACACAAGTTACTTTCCCAAACCTCATCCCCACACTTTTTTGCTTTCTCAATGCAAACACTTATTGCACTGCAGATAGAATTTTTATCTGAGTATTTTTGCAACCTATTTAGGATACAAAAAGCCCCCGGCCAATTCATATCTTGCAACCATTCTAACAAATCCACTAAATAAGTCTTAAGATTTTCATCGCTTTTCTCTGCTATGATTACAGCACAATTTTCCCATACATTTTTATTATGTTTTGGTGTTAACGGTTGTATAAATGGAATAATTGTTTCCGTATTTCTTGCTAATGATATTCCTTTGGATTGAATTTCAGAGGACATATGCCAATCGAGCATATCCATAATATCTGTAATATCTACCATCTTAATACCCTCCATCCCATTTGATAACCACAGACTTAACAGCTTGTGTCCAAATTGAACTGGATCCTGCATTTATCCAGTCCTCCATTGTTGCACCTACAGGTCTTACACTTACGTGTGTAGCACCGTCTTGAACAGCATAAACCACGCCTGTCGCATTGAGTGCTTCAATTGTTGTCATTGCCGCACCAGGCATTGGAACAGTAGAGAATGACAATCCAGAATACATATCCTTTGCTTTCGGTGTTAAATTTCCTGGATTCGTTCCACCATAGCGATATATTACTGTTGATGACGGCGGAGTTGTAGGTATTGCTTCCGATTTTTCTTCAACCTTTGGTATTGATATAGAGGGAGCTGGTGCCATTATAGCGGTATATGTTGCAATTCCTGCGCAAACCAACACACCTCCCAGCAACAGAACCCCTGATACCACATCTGCCGAACGCGGCGCAGGAGTGTCTACCTGTGAAACTCCTGCTGCAACCGCAAAGTAA
>JAZSLF010000166.1:0-16590 GCA_045535205.1 Eubacteriales bacterium | reverse complement strand
GATAAACTAATTTTTTTATAATTAATTACCTTTTAAAAGTCTTTGAAAGGGGTCTAAGGGGGAAGCTTTCTTCAGAAAGTTTCCCCCTTGAATCCTTACTTATTGAACTTATCCTTAAAAATATTCTTGTCGGGGTCGGTGGCAAAGTTGAGAAGCCAGATACCTGCGATGATAACGGCGGTAACGATGAAAATACCTATCATACCGAGTGCCATATAGGGCAGCATTTTAAGAAATCCGTCTACGTTAAAACTCATAATTCTGTAAATCTCCTTTCAAGCTATCAGCCGAAGAAGCTGAGGATAAGGCCGCCTGCGATAACGGAAGCGATCTGGCCGGAAACGTTTGCACCTGCGGCGTGCATAAGAAGGAAGTTGTGAGGGTCTTCCTTGAGTCCCATCTTGTGAACGACTCTTGAGGACATGGGGAAGGCGGAAATGCCCGCAGCACCTATCATGGGATTTATCTTCTTCTTTGAGAAAAGATTGAGGAATTTTGCAAAGAGAACACCGCCGACCGTGTCGAAGATAAATGCAACGAGACCGAGAGCGAGGATCATTATAGTTTCTTTCGTGAGGAAAGCTTCCCAGGTCATCTTTGCCGCAACGGTAATACCTAAAAGAAGGGTGATGAGGTTTGCAAGAGCGTTCTGTGCAGTTTCGGAAAGGGAATTAAGAACACCGCATTCTCGAATGAGGTTGCCGAACATAAGAAATCCTACGAGAGCAACGGAACGGGGAGCGAAAATACCGGTTATAGCCGTAACAACGATGGGGAAAAGAATTCTCGTAAGCTTTGAGACCTTTGCACCGCCTGCGTTATCCATACGGATAAGTCGTTCCTTCTTTGTTGTGAGAAGACGGATAACGGGAGGCTGAACAATGGGAACGAGAGCCATGTATGAATATGCCGCAACGATAATTGCACCGATGTAGTTTGACTCAAAATAGTTTGCAACGAAAATGGAGGTAGGGCCGTCAGCCGCACCGATAATGGCAATTGAAGCCGCATCCTTGATGTCGAAGCCAAGGAGAGTCGCAACACCGAGTGTGAAGAAAATACCGAACTGAGCCGCCGCACCGAAAAGCATGAGCTTGGGGTTGGAAAGCAGAGGCCCGAAGTCGATCATGGCACCGATGCCGATGAACAAAAGAAGGGGGAAAAGCTCGTTGGCAATACCTGCATTGAAAAGAATGTCAATTACGCCTTCCTCAGCTACGCCGTCGTGTATCTGAGTTACTGCACCTGATTTGGGAAGGTTGACAAGAATGGCACCAAATCCCATGGGGAGAAGCAGAGCAGGCTCCATATCCTTTTTGATTGCAAGGAAGATAAGAACGCCGCCGATAAGCCACATTACAAGCTGCTGCCATTGAAGATTTTGAAAATTCTCAAAAATAGCTTCCATTTTTAACTCCTGTACATTTATTTCCTTTCGGCACTCTTTGAAAAAGAAAAATCCATGAACCCTTCGGTGCATGGAAAGCGTTTCGGGGAAGTACACAAAAGGATAATTCTTTCTGTATACATGAGTCTCATCATTTAAGACAAGCCAGACGGAAGACCGCCGGGATTGTTGACTTGTCCCGCCTTCAAAGACGCTGACTACTCCCCCACATATTATATTATGTTGTCGGTTTATAATAACACTAAATTCTACATTTGTCAAGCGAATTTTTAGAAACAAAGAGGAAGATAAATGAGAAGATGATTTTTGCCCGTCGGGACAAAAATCTACATTTTCTCTTCTCTTTTCTCTTTTCTCTCTTCTCTCTTATCTGATAAAGGCACTCCGCAAAGAGTGCCTTTGTTATACTTATGCCGTATAGTTATCGAAATAGCCCTGAACCCAGACGATAGGTGTGCCCTTGTCGCCGCTTCCGCTTGTAAGGTCGCAGAGAGAGCCGATAAGGTCGGTAAGACGGCGGGGGGTTGTACCCTCAGATGCCATGTTGCCGACAAGGTCAGCATCCTTGGTCTTGATGCGTTCGGAGATAGCCGCCTTGAGAGCGTCGCCTGAAAGGTCGGCAAAATCGTTGTCTGCAAGGTATTTGAGCTTCAACTCGTTGGGCTGTCCGATAAGACCTGCTGTGTGTGCAGGAGAAACAACGGGATCGGCAAGCTCCCAGATCTTGCCTACGGGATCCTTGAAGGCACCGTCACCGTAAACCATTACTTCAACTGTTTTGCCTGTGTTTTCCTCAATTATTTTCTGAATTTCAAGAACAACTGCTTCACAGTCACGGGGGAACAGCTTGACAGTTTCTTCTGTCGCCTTGTTTGTGCCGTAAAGACCGTATTCTGCATTGTAACCTGAGCCGTCAACGCTTTCGGAGAGAATGTTGTCAAGACCGTAAACGATCTCGGCACCTGCGGCCTTGAGAAGTCTCTTGGTTCTCGCTCTTGTGTGAATGTCACAAACAAGAACGTTCTTTGTGTATGCTAAAATGGAACGGGGATCGTTTGCAAGAACTATTTCAGCCTCACAGCCGCAGTCCTCGATGAGACCCTTGTAGTATTCAATGTAGTCAACACCTGTGAAGCGGTGCTTTACAATACCGAAAAGCTCACGGAATTTAGCTTCTGTGAGAACGTCTGACCAAGGGTTTACACCCGCTTCGTCAAGAGCGTCAAGGTCGATGAGGTGGTTGCCCACTTCGTCGGAGGGATAGCTGAGCATAAGAACTACCTTCTTTGCACCTTTTGCAATACCTCTGAGGCAAATAGCAAAACGATTACGGCTGAGAATGGGGAAAAGAACACCAACAGTGCCGTCGGGGTATTTAGCTTTAATATCGGAAGCGATCTGGTCTACGTTTGCATAGTTGCCCTGTGCACGTGCAACAACAGCTTCTGTTACCGCAATAATGTCACGGTCTCTTATTTCAATGTTTTCGCTTTTTGCAGCGTCAAGAACACTGTGAGCTACTATTTTTGCAATATCGTCACCCTCTCTGATGATGGGAGCTCGAACGCCTCTTGAAATCGTGCCGATAAGTCTTTCCATGTTTTTACCGTTCCTTTATATATATTCAAGATGAATTTGCAGGATGCCCTACCTTACTATTATATAACAGAGTATACCCATTAGTCAATGATATATCTTATATATTTTTTATTCAGATGAAGAAAAATTTCTACAAATTAATTAAAAATGGCAAGAAATATTCAAAAATCGAAGCAACGGCTTTGAAATACCGCCGTATGCCGTAACCTGAGCCGTTGCCTTTATTTTTAATTATATTCAGCCTTTTACATGAAAAAATCAAGAAGATTGAACTGCATGATAAGTCCTGCAAATACAATGGATACCATCGAGAGAAGCTTTATCAGAATGTTGATGGAGGGACCTGCAGTATCTTTGAAGGGGTCGCCTACCGTATCACCGACGACTGCCGCCTTGTGCTGACGTCCGCCCTTGCCGCCGTGAGTTCCGCTTTCAATATGCTTCTTCGCATTGTCCCATGCTCCGCCTGAGTTTGACATGAAGATCGCAAGAAGAAAACCGCTGACGGTTGCCCCCGCAAGAAGACCTACTATTGCATTGACGCCGAGAAGAAGACCTACGATTACGGGAACGATTATGGCAATAACCGTCGGGAGTACCATTTCACGAAGACTTGCTTTCGTACAAAGGTCTACGCACTTTGCGTAGTCGGGCTCGTTTTTGCCTTCCATTATTCCTGAGATCTCTTTAAACTGACGGCGAACCTCAACAACGACGGACTGTGCCGCCTTGCCCACGGAGTCCATGGTGAGTGCCGCAAAAACGAAGGGCAGACAAGCACCGATGAAAAGACCGATGAGAACAACGGGGTTCATGATGCTTATGTCAAGCTTGAAGTCGGGGTCTATGGTGCGTACCTTTTCTATATAGGAAGCAACGAGAGCGAGAGCAGTAAGTGCTGCCGCACCTATCGCAAAGCCCTTGCCGGTGGCGGCGGTCGTATTGCCGAGGGAGTCGAGTGCGTCTGTTCTTTCTCTCACCTCGGGGTCAAGACCGGACATCTGTGCAATACCGCCCGCATTATCGGCAACGGGACCGTAAGCGTCGGTTGCAAGCGTTATTCCGAGAGTGGAGAGCATACCGACAGCCGCAAGTGCTATGCCGTAAAGCCCCATACCTGCAGAGACTGCACCTCCCGATACAAAATAAGCGATCATGACACATATCGCAACGATGACAACGGGTGCGACTGTAGACATCATGCCGAGACCGAGACCGCTTATTATAATGGTTGCAGAGCCGGTTTCGGAAGTAGCTGCAAGCTTTTTGGTGGGCCTGTATGTATCTGAGGTGTAATATTCAGTTGTAAAGCCGATGGCAACTCCTGCCGCAAGCCCTGCGAGGATCGCCACGTAAAGCCCCTGATATTCTGCACCGAGAATAAAACGAACGAGAGGGAAGGCCACGATTGCGATGATCACCGCACTGAGATTGGTTCCTCTGCGAAGTGCCTTGAGGAGAGTTTTCTGTTCGGTGCTTTCACCGGTTCTTACAAAGAAGGAACCGATAAGAGATGCGATAACGCCGATGCTTGCAAGTATCATGGGGAGAGCCATAGCTTTAAAGGCACCCGAAAATGCGGAAACACCCAGTGCACAGGCGGAAATTACGGAGCCGACGTAGGATTCGTAAAGGTCTGCACCCATACCCGCAACGTCACCCACGTTGTCACCCACATTGTCGGCAATAACGGCAGGATTTCTTTCATCGTCTTCGGGAATGCCCGCTTCCACCTTGCCCACAAGGTCAGCACCGACATCAGCCGCCTTGGTGAAGATGCCGCCGCCCACTCGTGCAAAGAGAGCCATGGAGGATGCACCCATGCCGAAGGTCAGCATAGCACCCGTTATCTGAGATGCATTATAATTAAGAAGGAATTTTAAAACAAAATACCATACGGACACGTCAAGAAGACCGAGACCGACCACCGTAAAGCCCATGACAGAGCCGGCAGAGAACGCCACACGAAGACCCTTGTTGAGTCCGCTGCGGCAGGCGTTGGCAGTTCTTGAGTTGGAGGCGGTTGCTATCTTCATACCAACGAAGCCCGAAAGACCTGAGAAAAAGCCGCCCGTAACGAAGGCAAAGGGAACGCATGGGTCAAGAAGTCCGGTAAAAGCCATTGATCCGAGGATCACGAACAAAACAGCAAAAAATATTATTACTATTGAATACTGTCTTTTAAGGTATGCGTTTGCACCTTGCTTTATGGAGCTTGATATTTTTTTCATAAGCTCGGTTCCCTCGGGCATTTTTAGGACCCTGAGTGCCGTGACGGCAGCAAAACCGAGTGCAATAAGAGAACATATAAAAGTGATCAGCACCAAATAATTTTCCATAATTATCTCCTTGTTATTTGATCTGCTTGTGATAATATAAGAATACGCTCTGTTTCGGAACGTTTGATATATACCTGCTATTAATGCTAATATAACACAATTTTTAGCCTTGGTCAATGATTTTATGAAATTATATTCTGCAAAAATTTCAAATTTCCTGTAAAAACGAAGCGTTTGAGCTCAAAAATAATATTTTAAATGTTCATAATTGCATTTTTTGCAAAAAAGCACCTGGTCGGCAGTTAGTATACCGGGGAGTGCGGAATGCCTTTTTAAGTTGCATTTAATGAATTTTTGTATAATAATGTTAATAGAGTAAAAAGGCGGGGCACTCAACTACAGAATTTAAGTAAAGCGAGAAAAAACGATGCAGGAATATTACAAGTCAAAAAAGAAAATACCCACACCGATCGACGGGACTCTCAGAAAGTCGGCACTTCGTGTTCCCGAGGTGATCAGAGAGTGTTCGGGAATATACGTTTTCGGAAGAAGAATAAAGTCTCTTGTTTTTACAACGGATATTGCAATAATACGAAACGTAAACGCAGATGCCGTTCTTGCGGTCTATCCCTTTACACCTCAGCCTGTAATAACACAATCTCTGCTTTCTGCAACAGACATTCCCATATTTGCGGGAGTCGGCGGAGGTCTTACGGGAGGACCGAGAGTTTCGATGCTTGCAACCAATGCGGAAATTCAGGGAGCATTCGGCGTAGTCCTCAACGCTCCGACGAAGAACGAGGTTGCAAAAAGCGTAGCCGAGCTTCTCGATATTCCGGTTATAATGACCGTGGTAAACGACGAAACGGATATTGACGAGAGAATTGAAGCGGGAGTTTCCATTCTCAACGTGTCAGCCGCTGCAGATACGCCGAGAATAGTGAGAAGTATCAAGGAAAAGTATCCCGATTTTCCCGTTATTGCAACAGGGGGACCTACGGATAAAAGCATATTTGAAACAATAGAAGCCGGTGCAAACGCTATTACCTGGACACCGCCATCAACGGCAGAGCTTTTCAAAGAGGTCATGAGTGCCTACAGAAAAGGCGAACCGCATCCCTAAAAGCCCGTTTTTTATGCATATTCACAAAAAAAATGCAAAATTTTTGTGTATTTATCACAGTTGACTTTTTCGTTTAACGGTGGTATACTTTAATCAATTAAAGAGCTAAAGAGAAACCTATGAAGCGGAAATAAAACCTTCAGCGCATCCACAGAGAGTCCCGAAGGCTGAGAACGGGATGAAAAGCGGGTAGGTAAATGGGCCGCAGAGGGCAGGGGGAAAGGCTTTTTTGCCGAGTATCTTTTGACGTGAGCTCACGTTACAGAGCAGAGTGTGTCAGCACTTACAGAGCGGTCTTATGACAATCAAGGTGGTACCGCAGGTATTTTGTATTCCTGTCCTTGTTCCTTTCGGAGCAAGGACTTTGTTTTTTAGGAGAATAATATGAAGAACACAAAACGATGGCGTTCCTGAAATTCCGAACGCAAATCAACTTTTATAAAATAAAAACAGGCTCAAGAAAAACTAAAAATTTTCGTTAAACTGACAGAGAGCCGTATTGTCAACTATATCTTTTAGAAATTTACTCAAACCCGTTCAAGAATTTTTGAAGGGGTTTGGGGGAACTTTTTATAAAAAGTTCCCCCAATAATTCCACACAGGAGAAATAAAAATGGAAAACGGAAAATTTGATTTTACTAATTATTTTAAGAACTATCCTTCAAAGGAAGGTTATTTCGGAAGATACGGCGGTTGTTATGTAGCTGATGAATTGAAGGCGGCGATGGCAGAGATTACGGAAGCGTACTTCAATATATGCAAGAGCCGCAAGTTTATAAACGAGCTTCGCAGAATAAGAAAAGAATTTCAGGGAAGACCCACACCGATTACACATCTTGAAAGACTTTCCAACAGTCTCGGAAACGTACAGCTTTATGCAAAGAGAGAGGATTTGAACCATACGGGAGCACACAAGCTCAATCATTGTATGGGCGAAGCACTTCTTGCAAAGTACATGGGCAAAAAGAAAGTAATTGCGGAGACAGGTGCGGGACAGCACGGTGTTGCACTTGCGACGGCGGCGGCATATTTCGGCCTTGAATGTGATATTTATATGGGTACTGTCGATATAAAAAAGCAGGCTCCCAACGTAGCTCGCATGAAGATACTCGGCGCAAACGTAGTCGAAGTAAAACACGGACTTGCAACGCTCAAGGAAGCGGTTGACTCAGCCTTTGAAGCCTACAGCAAGGAATATAAGGATGCCATCTACTGCATCGGCTCAGTTGTAGGCCCTCATCCTTTTCCCATGATGGTAAGGGATTTCCAGAGCGTTGTGGGTATCGAAGCGAGAGAGCAGTTTACGGAAATGACAGGTGAGCTTCCCGATTCGATCGTTGCCTGTGTGGGCGGCGGTTCAAATGCGGCAGGCTTCTTTGCAGGATTTTTGGCTGACCCCGTAGACATATACGGAATTGAGCCTCTCGGCAGAGGAACTGCTCTGGGCGACCATGCCGCAAGTCTTCAGTACGGCACAGAGGGTATCATGCACGGCTTCAACAGCGTAATGCTGAAGGACGAAAACGGTGATCCCGCCCCCGTATATTCCGTAGCCAGCGGTCTTGACTATCCCTCATCGGGTCCCGAACACGCATTTCTCCGTGACATCGGCAGAGTAAAGTACGACGTTATCGGTGACGATGATACAATAGACGCATTCTTCAATCTTTCGAGACTTGAAGGCATCATTCCCGCCATTGAAAGCTCTCATGCAGTTGCATATGCAATAAAGAAAGCGAAGGAAATGGATCACGGCTCAATTCTCATCTGTCTGTCAGGAAGAGGAGATAAGGATATGGATTATATTATTGAGCAGTACGGGGAAAAATATTTATAATAAGCAAAACTTTGTTTTGAAAAAAACTTCTATATAATAATTGGTAAAAAAAAGACTGTAAGCAGGAGCATTTCCTTCGGGAAGCTGTTCTTGCTTACAGTTTTTTTATATATTTATCCGATCTCAAAAATTCTCTCAAGCTTTTCGGATGCCGCAGTAAAGACAAATATCCTGTCAAGCAGCTTTCCGAAGGAGGATATGAGAAATCCGTTCAGAAAAGCGGCTATAAAGGTTCCGACACCGATTCCGATCATCTTACCGAAGAAAACAAACGTAAGTACTACGGAGATGATAAGGAAGGAAAGGTCGAAAAGCAGCTTGAATTTTCCTTCGCCAAGCTTCAGCTTTTTTGACACCGCCATGATAAAGAAATCGTATACCTGCGGATACAGATAGCTTTTGAAGGCGAGTGCTATGGAAAAAGCGGTCAGCAGTATGCCGCAGGCAAAACAGATAATTCTCAGGTGAAGCGGCAGAGAGCCGGGAGGTGTAATTTCGGGGTCAAGCAGAGGGATATGTCTCCACAAATCAAGTATAAAGCCGTAGATGACTCCCGACAAAAAGGAAGTAAAGAAAATAAGCTTTACCCTTTTAAGCAGGAGACACATGATGATAAATAAAAGAGCCTGTATTACGTACTCACTCTGACCGAAGGTAAGAAAGGGAAGCTTTACGCTCAGAAGATATGCGGGAGCAACGATCATCGAAAGACCGAAGCTTGTTGAAGCGATAAGTGCAACGGCAAAAGCCAGAAGTGCAAGGGATATTATGTATGCCGCTTCTTTGTAAAATACGATTTTTTTCATGTGATTTACCGCTTATAATTAGAATTTCAATGCAGAAACGGGACATGAGGTGACACATTCCTGGCAGAGAATACATTCCGTACCGTTTTTACGTTTTCTTGAGTTGTCAGTCATATCCACGTCCATGGGGCAGACCTTTTTACATTTTCCGCACAAGATACATTTGTCCTTATCTATTTTCACACGTGAATATGAAAAATAGCTTGCGGGTTTAAGGAAGACCGTGACAGGACAGATGTATTTGCAGAAGGCCCTGTTGTCCTTCAGGATGAAGGCAAGAGATATTCCGCATACGTAGTAAAGAACGTTTCCGACAATAAAGCTTATGAGCATGATCCTTTCCGTATTATCCGCATGAAACAGAAAAAGAGCTCCCACAAACATAAAGGAAATAAGGAAGACTATGTATCTTATTATACCGAGATGTTTCTTCCTTTCGCCCTTCGGAGTCTTATAGGGCAAAAGGTCAAGTATCATGGCTGTCCAGCAGGCGTAACCGCACCAGCCCCGTCCGAAAAACAGAGGGCCGATGAGCTTGGCGACGGCATAGTGTATTACCGCCGCTTCAAAGACGCCCATAAAAAGATAGTACCAAAAGCCTTCAAGCTGCATATTCTCTCCCGATATGATACCGAGGAAAACAAGCATATAAGTGCCCACAAGGAACTGAACAGTCTGTCTTGCATATTTTACCTTTTTTGAAAACAGAAACAGACCGAGGGCAATAGAGCCTCCGATATAGAGAAAGTTGAAAAGGTAAAAAATGTTGTCAAGAGTCAGCCACAGAGCAATTCCCACACAGGAGAATATTCCGAGCATAATAATTGATGGAAATATTTTTTTCATTCTATTTTTTATCCTTGTTTTTTTCAAGCTCACGTATCTTATCACGAAGGAAGGCGGCTTCCTCAAAGCGAAGCTCTGATGCCGCTTTTTTCATTTCACGGCGGTATTCTTCAATAAGCTCCGTTTTTTCCGTGTCGGAAAGCTTCAGCTTTTCCGCCTTTCTGCCCCTTGAATACTTGGCTGTGTCGGGGTTTGCAGATATGGAGATAAGCTCCCGGATATTCTTTCGTACAGTTTGGGGAGTTATACCGTTAGCCTCATTGTGAGCCTTCTGGATTTTTCGTCTTCTGTCCGTTTCCTCTATTGCCGCACGCATGGAGTCAGTTATCTTGTCACCGTACATAAGCACTCTGCCGCCCACGTTACGTGCGGCTCTGCCCACCGTCTGAATGAGAGATGTTTCGCTTCTGAGAAAGCCCTCCTTGTCTGCATCGAGAATTGCAACAAGGGTTACTTCGGGAAGGTCAATTCCTTCACGAAGCAGGTTTATTCCCACAAGCACGTCATATGCACCACGGCGGAGATCACGGATAAGCTCCACTCTCTCCATGGTATCAACGTTGTGATGAATATATTTGACTCTTATTCCTTGATTGTCCAGATATTCCGTAAGATCCTCAGCCATTTTTTTGGTAAGAGTCGTTACGAGAACTCTCTCGTTTCTTGCAACAGTAGCCCTTATCTCACCGATAAGATCATCGACCTGCGTTGCCACGGGGCGAATTTCTATTTCGGGGTCGAGAAGCCCTGTCGGCCTTATTACCTGCTCCACTATCTGCTCCGCACGTGACTTTTCGTATGCCGCAGGAGTTGCGGAGACTGTTATTACCTGATTTAATTTTTCTTCAAACTCATGGAAGAAAAGAGGTCTGTTATCGTATGCTGAGGGAAGACGGAAGCCGTATTCAACAAGATTTGTCTTTCTCGCCTTGTCTCCTCCACTCATGCCCTTTACCTGCGGGAGAGTAACGTGGCTCTCGTCAATAAATACCACGAAATCCTTCGGGAAATAGTCAAGAAGTGTGTAGGGAGTCGAGCCTGCGGGACGTCTTGCAAATATTCGTGAATAGTTTTCAATTCCCGAACAGAAGCCTATTTCACGGAGCATTTCAAGATCGTATCTCGTTCTCTCTTCAATTCTCTGAGCTTCGATGTTTTTGTTAATGCTTTTGAAATAAGCAATTCTTTCTTCAAGCTCCTCCTCAATTTCACGGAATGCCGCCTCTCTGTGCTCAGGTGCAACGACGTAGTGGTTTGCAGGATAGACAGCCGCATAGGTGACCACCTGCTTTACGTTTCCCGTAAGTGCATCTATTTCGGAAATTCTGTCTATCTCATCGCCGAAAAATTCAATTCTGAGAGCCGTGTCACCGGAGCTTGTCGGGAATATCTCAAGAGTGTCTCCCTTAATTCTGAACGTACCTCTCGTAAAAGCAATATCGTTTCTGTTGTACTGGGTATATACGAGACGGGACGCCACTTCATCACGGGATATTTCCATTCCCTGACGGAGTCCCAGCACCTGTGCCGCATATTCCTCCGGTTCACCGAGAGAATATATGCACGAAACACTTGCCACGATTATAACGTCACGTCTTTCAAAAAGGGCAGAGGTTGCACTGTGACGGAGCTTGTCGATCTCGTCGTTTACGGAAGCATCTTTTTCAATATAAATATCCTTGCCGGGTACGTATGCTTCAGGCTGATAGTAGTCGTAGTAAGAAACAAAGTATTCAACTGCATTTTCAGGGAACATTTCACGGAATTCACCGTAAAGCTGTGCGGCAAGGGTCTTATTGTGAGCGAGAACGAGCGTGGGCTTGTTTACGTTTGCAATAACGTTTGCCATCGTAAAGGTCTTACCGGAGCCGGTAACACCCAAAAGTGTCTGATATTTCATTCCCGCCTCAAGCCCTGCGGTAAGCCTTGCAATAGCTTCCGGCTGGTCACCCGTCGGCTCGTAGGGCGATACTAATTTAAATTTATCCACGGCAATCCTCCTTTTTCAGAATTCAGTCAAAATCACATTTATGTTTTTCAAACTGTTTAACTGTGTTTTTCTTTGTAAGACTCTTTCAGCCTTTCAATAGCAAGTTCGGGGCTCATAGTGTGATACATCAGATAGACGATCTGCATTGTTTTAGCAGGAGCTTGTTTGTATATTTCCTTACTGCTTTCTCCGGTATAGAAATTCCAATATCGGTAAATGTATCCCATCCAATAAAGTGTTTCGGTATCAAAAGGCTCGCCTTTTGATAGCAGTTCGGAATGTTCATCCTCAATACGTGACAGGATGTATTCTTTGCCTGCCCATTGAACATGGTGAAAATCCTTATCCATATCGGCGGCAACCTCGGTGGTCATAAACGCTTTGGCAAAAGCCTGACTGTCATAGCCGTTCTTGGCAGACAGCACAAAAAGCTGTCCCTGAGTATCACAAAGAGCAAGCTGCAACGATTTACTCATCTAACCCACCTCTCAAAATTTCATCAAAGAATTTTCCTTCACGCCTGTACTTTACCTCGATATCCTCCGCTAATGCGATACCTTCCTTGCGGCGGGCGACACTCAAATCGATCAGTGCAGAAAGCTCAAGGGGACAAAGCTGCTCCTCTTTAACAATCTTGATCTGCTTACAGGCTTTTTCGGTAACAGCCACATATTGCATACCAAGATCCAAAGCAGATAAACAATTGATAAGTGCTGCATCGGTAAGGGTACGGTTGAAAAATCTTGACAATTCGGTATACATACGGTCATTTGCGATATATCCCACGATAACGTCATAGCCGTCTGTGAAATGAGCATATTTTTCATAGATTGCCGTACCTTTCGCATCCTCCATTTCCTTTCGGAAGTAGGCAATCAGCATAGCCCAATCCATATCGATGCCAACACGAAGGACTTTCAATCCTGTTAAATCAAGCTCAACGGTGTAAAACTTCGGCTTTGCTTCGGCGCATACAAGGGTTAATGGCTGGAGAGTTGTTGTACCCATATAGAAGCCCTGCCCGAAGTCACATTCCTCACGGCTGACAGGAGCAATATCCCCCTGCAATCCCTTCTTGGAGCCGTGATATAAAATCAGCTTATCATCGGAATAAGCAAATTCCTTTGACTTAATAATATGATCGCTTATGTTAATATTATTTCCCAAGCAAAAACGGTATATCTGCTTTTGTGCCATGTTGTTCGGAAGTGTCTTTCCGTTCTCCCAACGGTTTATAGACTGCACCGTAGTACCGAGAGCAGAAGCGAACTGCTCCTGATTCATATTTGCCGATGCCCGAATGTATTTGATCAGTTCATTCACAAAATCACCCACCTATCATATGTTGGTATAAGTATTATACATTATGATAGGTTGCGTGTCAATGTTTTTTGCGTGTAAAAATGGAACTGCCGCACAATGACAGTTCCGTTTTCATGTTTTTCACTATTTTGTACGGCGGTCAGTCGGCGAGCCGTACAAGCTCGTCTGCCGAGTGTACTATCATTTTTGCACCGGCATTTACGAGACATTCTTCGTTTCGGTAGCCCCAGGAAACACCGACGGGAAGCATTCCCGCATTTATTGCGGTGGTCATGTCAACGTCTGAGTCGCCCACGAAAGCACATTCCGCAGGGGAAACGTTCAATTCTTCAGCTATCATAAACGCAGCGGAAGGATCGGGCTTTGTGGGAAAGGGACCCTGTCCGAGAGATATTTCAAAAATGTCGGGGAACAGCTTGTCTGCAATATCCTTTACAAAACGGTCGGGCTTGTTGGAGAGCACCGCCATTTTTATACCCTTGTCTTTGAGGGAAAGAAGAGCATCGGTTACGCCTTCGTATTCTTTTGTTTCGTTAAGGTAACATTTGGCGTAGCTTTCGCTGTAGACCTTCATGGCTTCGTTTACCGCTTCGCAGTCGGGAGTATCAGCCACACCGTCGGGAAGGCTTCTCCATACAAAGTATCTTGCCCCCTTATTTATGAAGCTTATAAGCTCCTCTCTCGTTCGTTCGGGATAGCCGTAGCTTCTCAGCATACTGTTCATGGCATATCTGAGGTCGTACATCGTATCGGCAAGAGTGCCGTCAAGATCGAAAATTATTGCTTTTATCATAGTATTATCCTTAATTCTTCATTTAAACTAAAAGTGTAAAAAACCGCTTCAGCATTGCTGAAGCGGTCGTTTTCAATCGTTTTTAATTATTCAGCAGCAGCTTCAGTGTCAGCTGTGTCTTCTGCGTGTTCTTCGCCTTCGGCGTGATCGTGACCTGCGTGTTCGTCAGCAGCTTCGTCGCCGGAAGCATCTGCGGGAGCTTCAATCTTTTCGCCACGGAAGTAATCGCCGAGAGAAGCGTAGTCATCTGTAGCCTGTGTGATATAGAAGCCGAGAACGATGAGTACGAAAATAACAGCGATAACGGATGTAGCGATTGAGAGAGCCTTGTTTGCAGCGGTTGCCTTTTCCTTACCGAAGAAGGTTTCAGCACCGCCTGCGATTGTACCGGAAAGGTTGTGGCTCTTACCCTGCTGCATAAGAACTGCAACTATAAGAAACAATGCTGCAACGAGCAGAATGATACCGAATACGATGATTAATGTAGACATTAGAATTCCTCCAAATATATGTATATCTTTATTTTTACAAAGTACGCAAGCACCACGCAGAGTGCTCACTTTATATAATTACGCCTAAACATTGTATCACAACAAAAGCCAAAAAGCAAGAGTTTATTTCAATTTTATGAGTTTTTTTTTGAAAATAAAAACTGCATACAAAATATGGTGAGTTTTGTATGTTGGGGACAATATACGGCAGATGATATTTACTTGGGAGAGCCGTATTTTCAGCTTCCGTAAGCTATCATTACGATCTCGCCGCTTTTTCTGTTGATGGCAAGTGCCGCATAGCCGCCGTCGTTACCTGTGCCCGTACAGATGATACATTTGGAAATCGGGTTCAGCTTCACGTAAAGAGTAGTGCCGTTTGTAACTATTTCTTTTTCGGGGAAAAGCTCTGAGAATACAGCTGCCGCAAGCTCAGCCACGGTCTGCTTGTCGGCTATGCCCGGATACACGGTGTCCCATGTGTGCTGTGAGAGCAGCTGAAGCTCTTCAAGAGTTGCATTATAAAGATCGTATTCCGTTCCGTTTGAGGTATAAATGCAGCTTGTTTCAGGGGGCAGAGCAAAGTTTATCTTTTTTGCGTCAGCGGGCAGGGTCAAGGTCTCCTCGCCTATGGTGATCACCTTTTCTCTTGAACAGGCACTAAGGCCTATTGCAGATAAAAAGCATATTAAAGCAAGTGTCAACGATATAATTTTTTTCATTATACGGTATACTCCTGTTGAAGTTTTTGTAAGCTTTTATGATTGTATCATGAAAAAGAGACGTTGTCAACATCGTGAGCAGTTGAAACGTCTCTTTTCGGTCAGCTTGTCATTTTTTCCTGCTTTACCTTCTTATCTATTACATGGCGGCTCGCAAGCTCTCTGTGAATATCCTCAAGAGAAATTCCCATTTCTATCATGAGCACCATGATATGATATGTAAGGTCTGCAATTTCATAAACAGTTTCCTTTTTATCGTCAGCCTTTCCTGCGATAATGACCTCGGTACACTCCTCGCCCACTTTTTTGAGTATCTTGTCAATACCCTTTTCAAAAAGATATGTGGTGTAGGAGCCTTCCTTTTTTTCGGTCTTTCTGCCTTCGAGAAGTGTCATGAGTCCTTCGAGGGTAAACTCCTGTCTTTCGTCGCTTTCCCATAGAGTATCGTTGAAGCAGGAGTCCGTTCCCTTGTGACAGGCGGGACCGTCTTTTTCGACAACAACGACGAGAGCGTCACCGTCGCAGTCTGCCGTAATGGAAACGATGTGCTGGTAGTTGCCGCTTGTCTCACCCTTGAGCCAAAGCTCCTCTCTGGAACGGCTGTAGAAGCAGGTAAGTCCCTTCTCCATGGATATTTCAAGGCTTTCACGGTTCATGTAAGCAACGGTCAGCACCTTTTTTGTAATGCTGTCAACCACTACTGCCGGGATAAGCCCTTTTTCGTCAAATTTAAGTGTATCAATATTTATCATAGCTTTCACCTCTCGGTTTATCGTCTTACTTCAATTCCCTCGTTTGCAAGGGCTTCTTTAAGGTCGGAGATCTTAACCTCTCCGAAATGGAATATGGATGCCGCAAGTCCTGCATCCACCTTGGGCAGAGTCTTGAACAGAGTGACAAAGTCCTGAATACAGCCTGCACCGCCCGAAGCGATAACGGGAACGTTTACCGCATTTGAAACAGCCCGAAGCATCTCAAGGTCAAAGCCGCCCTTGACCCCGTCGGTGTCGATGGAGTTGAGCACGACCTCGCCGGCACCTGAGCCGACACATCTTTTTATCCATTCGACCGCCTCAAGCCCCGTGTTTTCTCTGCGGCCTTTGGCAAAGACACGGAAAACACCGTCAACTCTTTTGACGTCGGCGGAAATAACAACACATTGGTCACCGTACAGCTTCGCCGCTTCTTCTATGAGTCCGGGGTTTCGGATAGCTCCCGAATTTACGCTCACCTTGTCTGCTCCGCATTTGAGAACTCTGTCAAAATCGGCAACCGTATTGATGCCGCCGCCTACGGTAAGCGGTATGAAGATGGTCTTTGCCACCTCGGTGAGAATGTCCGTAAACAATGCTCTGTCTTCGCTGGAGGCTGTA